>JBIKOK010000043.1:0-40888 GCA_044358025.1 Opitutaceae bacterium | reverse complement strand
AGTGGCGCACGAACCGCCGCATGACAAGTCGCGGCGCAATTTTCCTCGCGCCCCTCCTCCGCGCCGGCCTGCACCGCCGTTTCCTGCCGGACCCGGCGTCCCCGGCGGGCCGGGCGCGCCGCCGCGTGGCTCAGCCAGCCTCGTCTCTCCCCGCCAACCGCCGGCCCGCGGCGCGGCGCCCCACCTCGGGCGCGCCGGCAAGAAAGCGATCGGCGTCGGCCCCGCCACCCCGCCGCTTTTTTTTGATGGCTGCGCCCCGCGCCCGTCGCCAGCGTCGCCGCCCTGCTTCGCACCTGCTCATGCCGCACCGTCCACCATCGCCCGCTCTCCGCCGCTCCCCGGTGGCACCTGCATGATCACCTGCCAGAAAACCTACGCGGACATTCCCTGGGCGCACCGCCAGCACCGCCACGACGGCCATTGCGCGCTCATCCACGGCCACAATTGGTCGATCACGCTCACCTTCGGCTGCCACGCCCCCGACGAAAACGGCTTCGTCGTGGATTTCGGGAAACTGAAATTCCTTCAACGGTGGATCGACGAAAACCTCGACCACGCCTGCGTCTTCGGCACCGAAGACCCGCTGCGCGATGCGCTCCTCCAGGTCGGCGGACGCGCCCTCTGGAAACCCTACGTGGTGCCGAACTGCTCCTGCGAAGGCATGGCCCGGCACCTGTTCGATGTTTTCAGCCCCATGATAGACGACACCTCCGGCGGTCGCGCCTTTCTCACCGCGGTCGAAGTCGTCGAAGATTCGAAAAACTCGGCGACCTATTCTGTGCCGGCCCCTTCGCCCCGCCCGCCGGCCTAAGCGTCCCACCGCCGCGTCGCTCAGCCCGCCGGCGAGGCCGGGAAGTTTCCGGAACGGACCGCCGGCGTGCTCCCTCCGGGACACTCATACTTTCCCCCGGGCCGCCACTGACGAGGACAAGCTGAGCGCCAAGGCCTCTCGTGGGATCAACACGACCCCCTGCGATCAACTGGCCATCTCCGATGTCACCTTCCAAAAAATTGGCATGCTGCTCGATGCCGGTCGAATTAGCTTCAAGGGAAAACCTGCGGACATCCTCGGCGATCGCTTGAACCACATCACCGTGCTCCCGATCACCGTCGCCATCGCCGCACCAGCGTTGGCCCTGCCTCACAGCGACCATTTGATCGAATCCTCACCGCTACGGCAAAACTTCATGGACTGGCTCTCGTCACAAAGGACACCCCGATCACGGATTCAGCCGTTGCCCCGACACGTTGGTAGACTCAGGCCGACAGCCCGGATTGGCAGCCCGAACGAGGTATGAACGGGCCGTGACGTTGAAGAACGCTGTTCCAACAATTTCGGGACGAGCCTGACCGAGCGCAGTCCTAGATTTTTTGGCCAGCGGGCGCGGCCGAGCCATGGGTCAGAGGTGAATCAAGAAAGGTTCACTGTCGAGTTGAGCCCGTACAGAATTCTGGCGTCAACGACAGCGGCGTTTCCCACCCCATACGTTTCCAGCACAGACCGACTCACGGAGGATCCGATCATCGCCTTTCAAGCGCCTGAACATCGCGCAAGGTATTGGTGGCAGCATTGGACCAGAAAGGGTCGCTTTGGGACCAGCGAAATTCCACGCAGCGGATCCTGCGCTCGCGGATTCACGATTCACGCCCACCGTGACCCCGTTGGCCGCCGCGACGGCTGTGACCAAACCTTGCTCGACCAACCTGTTCCCATCGCGCGTAGCCCGATTCACTACGGAAGCTCATAGAGCTCGACAAGGACCGTGCCGGTTGAATCGCCCGTCTCCACTCTGACCGTGTAATTGCCAGCGGACAGGGAGGCCACCCAAGCAGCATCACGTGAGTTCGGGGCAAGGTCGAATGCGCCGGCCTGGGCAAAGGCGGCGACCAGCTCCGACCTACCACCCCAATTGTCGTTGGCGCCAATCTCCTTCTCCCCCACGTAAAGTTTGAGTCTGGGATCCGCCGCGGCTCCGCCGACCCCGAATGCCGAAAGCGCCGGGCCCACCGCGCGGGCCAAGACCCGCTTCTCCCCGCCGCCGGCCACCACAAACCCGACGGTTATTCCCCCGGCGGAATCCTTGAGCAGGGACAAGTTGACCAAGCGAGGGGTGTTTGCCGAGTAGGCCGCATCCGGAGTCGCATCGTAGACCTCGGCCAAGACCAGGCCGGTGCCGTCGCCCGTCCCGGATATCCTCATCGATTGATCTCCCGCCGGAAGCACGACGCTTGCGGCCGCATCCCGGGAGGCCGGGCCGGAAAACGCGAAGGCCCCCACGGATGACATGGCGGAGGACAGTGCGGCGGATCCGCCCCAATTGTCGTTCTCGCCGGTCTTGGTGCTCCCGGCAAAGCGCTCCAGCTTGGGATCCGCCAGCACCCCCGACACGCCAAGCTGCGCCAGCGAAGGCCCTGCGGCCCGGAGCACCACATTCTTGCTTCCGGACGTCCCGCTGCCGCCCACCACGTAACCGACGGTGAAAAAATCCCCCGCCCCGAGGATGGGCGCGAGAACCGACAGATTCGTCAACCGGCTGGATGCCCCCACCGGTCGGTCCGTGGCGCCTTCCGGCGTTCCGCCGGAATTGGCGACCAGCTGTGCGCTCACCGTGCCGGCGGGCATGCTTTCATTGTGCAAACGATCCAGCGCGGTCACTGTATAGTAATAGGTCCCGGCCGCCAGGCCGGGATCCGTGAAGCTGGTTTCGCTTTCGTTGGCGGTGATCCGCACGATGTTGGCGGCCTCATCGCGATTGATCGTACTGCCCGTGGATCGGTAGACCACGAATTGGCGGACCTTGTCCAACGCGTTGCCGGTAGCGGGCGGTGCCACCCAGCTCAGCCTGACTTCGTTGCCGCGGGTCTGCGCCGTCAGATTGCCGACGGGCGGCGGCGGCTGGTCGTCTTTCCACGGCATCCGGGGAAGCAGGGCCGGCGTCCGGAACAGATCATCGCGCAGCGCGTCGCGCACGCCCAGCGGGTTGCCCAGCACGCTTCTGGCGCTGAAGAAGGTTTGGCCCCGCACCTGCGCCTGCTGCCGGTTCAGGCGAACCTGGTTGGGAATCTGCGTTGGCTGGCTCCAGTTGTTGTCGGTTCCGCCGTTGTTCACCTTGTAGGCCGCCATGCCGCTGTAGATATGACGGCTTCCGCCCAACGCGTTCCACCAAGGAAGCAAAACGCCATAGTTGGCGACGCTGAAACCGACCGACCAATACAGTTGCGGCGTGAGATAATCCACCCACGCCTGCTGGATCCACTTCCGGCTGTCGGCATAGATGTCACTGTAGCTCTGCAGCCCGTTGGTGGCTGATCCGCTCGGGTCGCTGTTCTGGTTTCGCCATATGCCGAAAGGGGAAACGCCGAATTTGACCCACGGTTTCACCGCGCGAACGCTTTCGTGGCTCCGCTGGATAAACAGATTGATGTTGTCCCGCCTCCAGTCCTGCCGGTTGGTGAAACCGCGTGCATCGGCGGCGAAGGATGCATCATCGTTGAACGGCGATCCCGAACTGGACGGATAGGGATAGAAATAATCGTCGAAGTGGATGCCATCCACGTCATACCGGCGCAGCACATCCAGCACCACGCTGATCACATGATCTCTCACCTGCGGAATACCGGGATCCAGGATGCGCAGACTGCCCTGGGCCAGCAGCCACTCGGGTCTGGTCCTCGCGATGTGATCGGAGGCGAAGGAGGCTAGGTTGTTGAAATTGCTCACTGCGCGAAACGGATTGAACCACGCGTGCACCTCAAGGCCTCGCTGTCGGCAGGCCGCGATCATGAATGCCAAAGGATCGTAGGCGGGGAAGGGAGCCCGGCCCTGCCGCCCCGTCAAATCCGCGCTCCAAGGTTCAATTTGGCTTTCATACATCGCGTCGCACTGGCTGCGCACTTGGAAGAAAACCGCGTTGATGCCGGTGGCCTGCAGATGATCGAGCAGCTGGATGAGTTCGGACTGCTGTGCAGCCACCGGCAGAGCGTTGGCGCTCGGCCAGTCGATGTTGGCAAAGGTGGCGATCCACGCGCCCCGCAATTCATGCTTGGGGGGGCTTTGTCCGACGAGGGACAAGGTTAGTAACGAGAGGGAAACGTAAAGGAATGATCTGATCGAAAGCGGATTTGCCATGATCGGGGCAGCTGGAAAAAGCGTTCGCCACAAGGAGCGGATCCAGGGAGGAGTCAAGGCGAGGGCGCCGGGTGTGGGGTCGCGGTAGGGAACCGGGGTTTGACGCCCGACCACCCCCGCACCGATCCGAGCGGGCGCCATCAGCGCGCAAGGCGCTTGCCTTGAGTAGTGGAGTGGAAGCGGCCCCGGGGCCAAGGACGGCAGACACGGGCGGGCGGGAGCCGTTGCACCGCAAGGCGGCCCATGCGTTCCTGCGTCAAACGATGTCATTGATCGCCCAAACGCAGACAGTCGTGCGCTGGCATCAGACGAGATTCCGGCTCTTCTGGAATTGGCGATTACAAGGTCGCCCGGTTCGCACACCGCGAGAAGTGTTTTGATCGATCTGATACGTAAAATGCGGCCGATCAATCCAACTGGCGGCGGTATTCAGGTTCGAGAAGGACGACAGAAGCCGGGATGCAGTTGGCGAGCGCCCTTCCCGGAAGCCGCCGTTCCTTACCCCATACCTTTCTGGAACGACCGGTCACGTTGTCGTTCGTGAGTACAAGCGGGCGCGGCTGCAACGACGCGCAACCCGGTGATAGCCGCACGGTGCAAAAGACGGTTGGTTTAGAAACGCGAAGCTCGCGCCCATCCGGCGCAAATCGCGACCCCTTCTACGCCCCCAGCCCAAATCCGTATCAGCGGCGGATTGACATCGGCGTGTCCCAATATTCCCGAAAGCGTACCTTTGGGCAGGGGCGGAAACCAGGTTCCGGCCGGAAACCCAAACCACAAAGCCTTCGCGGCCCCTGTTCTCAGGGCTCGGAAAAGAGCGCGTCGTATTTTGTCTCAGCGTTGAGTGCAACGTCGCCTGCGCAGTTACCGGGGTGCGGCTATTCCTGAACCTTCAACCTGCGCCGCGATCCTCGCCGCTCTGACCCTCGGCGTGGTGGCCATGCGTCGCCGCCAGCCTAAGGTTACATTTCCGCGACGTACGTTTTTTTACTCGGTTACCGAGCCCGGCTCCTGTCTGGTCGCCGACCCACCTGAACATCAAGTATCCGGTCAGCTGTTGATGTGCTTAAATCGTTTACGCTCCGTGCGAAGACGCGAACTCAGCAGGTGGCTCGCCATCCTCTCAAAACTATGAAGTCACTCCGTGCAGCTCCTGCGATAGCCCTCCTGGCGGTCTCCGCCGCACTTTTCGGCCAGACCACCTCCCCCCCGTCCAGATTGAGCACGGTCGATGAGCGGCCGATCAGCTTGGAGGCGGTCACCGTCACGGGCTCCAACATCCGCCGTGCGGACGCGGAGACGGCGGTGCCGGTCAGCGTAATCGAGGCGGCGGAGCTAAACGCCCGCGGCGCGTCGACGATGGCCGATCTCATGGAAACGCTGAACATCGCCGAGCCGTCCGGCATCACCGAGCTGAACAACGGCGCCCAGGCGGCGCGCGGCGATGTGGCTTCGGTCGATCTGCGCGGGCTGGGCACGGGGAGCACGCTCGTGCTCATCAACGGTCGCCGGATGGCGCCGCATCCGATCTCCATGGCGGAAAACGGCGTGCCCGCCCTCGCGCCCAACATCAACGCCGTGCCGCGGGCGCTGATCGGGCGCGTCGAGGTCCTGCGCGACGGCGCTTCGGCCATTTACGGCGCCGACGCGGCGGCGGGCGTGATCAACAACCTCGTCTCGCGCACCGTCGTCGGGCGCGGCGTGACCTTGCGCGGCTCGCTGACGCAGCACGGCGGAGCTCACGAGGTCGGCGCGACGCTCTTCGACAGTTTTCAGAGGGGGAAGGCTCATGTCTCGGTGGCGTTCGATCATTTTCGCCGCGACGGGCTGGCGGCGGACGACCGGAAATTCTCCCGCGACACGGATTTCCGCACCACGCGAAAGCTCCCGGCGCCGTGGAACGGTCTGCCGATGGTCGATGCCGCGGGCGCCACGGTGCGCGACAACGATTTTGCGAACTCCAACCCGCTCAACCAATGGGGCCAGTGGCAGCGGGGCTTCATCCAGCCGGACTACCTGACGTTCGTCGGTTCGCGGCCCCCGGGCAACACCGGCATCACCCTCAGCACCGCGCCGCCCACCGGAGTCGCGACGATGGCGGCCAACGGCATGTTCTACCTCTGGCCCAATGCCGAGGGCTCGGTGAATTTCAAGCAGACCGCTCCGGTGAAGAACATCGACAGTCCGGAAAACGCGACGTTCTCCAATTTCAACCGCTGGCGCATGCTCATCCCCGGCACCAACCGCTCGCAGTTCGCGGTGTTCGTGGACCGCCCGCTCGATGACCGCATCGATTTCTTCGGCGATCTTCTGCTCTACCATGCCTACAGCACGGGCCGCCGCGAGGGCGTCGACTTCAAGAACTCCGGTGACCCGGGTCTCTACGTGCCGGCCTCCAACCCGTGGAATCCCTTCGGGGTGCGTTTCTATCACCCGACCGGCGCGCCCAACGCCGACGGCACGCCCCGCATCGTGGGCACGCCGGCGGATGTCTCCGCGTGGAACGGGGTCTCTCCCGGCATGAACGCGAACCCCTATCTGGGGATGCGGCCGCGTGAACTCGAGGTGACCAGCTACTCGTGGCGCATGCTCGGCGGGCTGCGGGGAAAGTTGCGCGACTCCTGGGAATGGGAGTCCGCACTGCTGCTCGCCGGTTCGCAGACCCACGAATACGACCACTTCCAAGTGCGCGAATCGCGGATGCGGCTGGCGCTCCTCCGCACCGACAGCACGGCGCTGAATCTTTTTCCCGTCACCTTCAAGATCCAGAACAACCAGGTCGTCGCCGACCGCCTGTTCATTAACCCGGCCGCGGTGATCGAGCCGCTCTACGACGACGAGGATCGCTTCGGGCGCACCAACTTGCTCGTGTGGGACGCCAAGATAAACGGCCGGCTCTGGCGGCTTTTCCGCGGCGGCGAGATCGGCCTCGCGACCGGCGCGGAGTTTCGCTACGAAACCTACGACGACAAGCGGGCCGTCTTTGTCGGCCTTAATCCTCCAGGCTCCGGCAGCCAGTACCCCATCTTCCGCGAGGGCGACAACGACATCGTGAACCTCAGCGGCAACGTGCCCTTGAGCGCCAGACAGTGGATCTACGCCGCGTATGCGGAAGCGGCGTTTCCGTTTGTCACGCGCGAGAACCGCGTGCCGTTGGTCGAGGCACTGGAGCTGACTCTGGCCGGCCGCTTCGAGCATTTTCAGATCTTCGGCAAAACCACGAAACCCAAGGCGAGCCTGGTGTGGAAGCCGGCTCCCTGGCTGAAACTGCGCGGCTCCGCGTCCGAGTCGTTCCGCGCGCCGAATCTCGTGCAGACCAACACCACCCCGCTCTCGCGCCGGATCGACGCGGACGACTCCTACCGCTTCGACGTCACGCGGCTCGCTGCCGACGACATCGCGCGTCGCCTGGTGTTTCGCCAGGGCAACCAGACGCTCGTAGCCGAGGAAGCAAAGACCTGGGTGGCGGGCCTCGTGGTCGATGTGCCCAAGCTCCGCGGGCTTTCGCTCACGTTCGATTATTTCAGCATCAGCCAGAGCAACGTGATCGAGAATGTCGGAGCCCAGCCGGCCATCGACCAAGACGAGCTCGCGCTCCAACGGGCCACTCAGGCGGCCTTGGCCCGGGGCACGCCGATTGATCAGATCGACCTTGGCTCCGGCACGCCGAACTACCAGGGCAACCCGAAGGTGACGCGTCTCCCGCTCACGGCGGCCGATCGCGCGGCCTTCGCCGGGTTCAACGCCGCGCAGCCGACCAACGCGACCAGACGCGCGCCGGTCGGCGAGTTCGTCAGCCTGATCGACGACTACGTGAATCTCAGCGGCCGCGATATTCAGGGCTACGAGTTCGGTTTCAACTGGCGGCTGCCCACGACGCGCTTCGGACAGATCTCGCTGCGCGGCGAGTCTACGCACTACGTGATGCGCCAAACCCAAAGCGCGCCCGGCGCCAGCATCCTCAACGATCTCGGGAAGAATGGGCGCGTCAAATGGCGGGCCAATGCCGGCCTGAACTGGCGGCAAGGGGCCTGGTCCGCGGGTTGGTTCACGACCTATTTTGACTCGTTTGTCGATACCTCTGCCGCCACCACGGAGCCCGTTTATGTGGCGCTCGGCCGGCCTGACTATATCCGCGTTTTCAACGACAACGGCATCGTCCGCTACGTCCTGAAGGTTGATCCGTTCATCAACCACAACGCGTGGATTTCCTACCAATTCAAGGAGTCCGGGCGTTCGTGGCTGAAGGGCGTCACCGTGCGCGGCGGTCTCAACAACGTCCTCGACACGGAGCCCCCGCTCGCCGACGAGCCCTTCGGCTTTGCGACGGGCACGGCCAATCCCCGCGGACGCCAGTTCACGGTGGAAGTGGCGAAAAAATTCTAGCTGCCCTCTTCGACCGGATTCGCACGCAGCCCGACCCGCCACAAGGAAGCCGGGCCGGCGGCGGGGGCGCGAGCGCCCTTGGCGCGACGGTGATTCCGCCGCGAGGCAAGCCATCGACCGACGCTCCGAGGGTGCTTTCAGGACGATCCGACGGGGTCAGGACGTGAATCGTGAATCGGAGGCATTGAGAGCAATCGACTTCGCGCCATGAAAGTGCCTGTTTCTAACACGAACCAATCCGGGACGGGCACGACGATTTTTCAGCCTTCCCACCGCCTTTCCGGCAAAAATGGCCGCACCGCTGACGGTGGCTATTGGCACGCGCCGGAATAACGTATCCGGGGTATATCGGATGAGGAGTTGAGGGGACCACAGGGAGAAGATTCAGTTTCGACCCGACGGCCGCCTCATATACCCCTCCCGAATCCGATCCCTGAAGATCCAGTTTCTTTCCGTGTGGTTTTGCCTGTCCACAAAACCAAGGGTTCCGGAGCAACGAAAACACCTCTTCTTCACCGCACATCTTCACCGCGGCAGTGCTTGAAGGCCCTTCCACCGAAGCCACTGCAAAACCACGTTTTCCCGCGTTGGTTACATTATCCACGTAACATTGAGTCGGGCGTGCGGAGACACACAGGGATCGGGTCGATTTGGACGAAGCCGTGAAGCACCAGCCCGCCCGCCACCGTCCGCGCCGGCGAATCGAGCAACCCCGCCCTCCGGTGAAACCGCCGCGCCAGCTCCCGGAAAATCTCGGTCACCTGCTCCGCCACGGTCGATCCACGAAACGGCCATCCCCGACCGACGCACCAAGAACATCCGGCTTTCGTCAGCATCCGCAACGGCCACGCGCCGGGCGCCGCCGGCTTTGGCCCGCCCGTCGCGCCCCTCGGTCGGCCAACAATTGGTTGCGCACGCCGTACGCATCTCCCTACGGTCCCGTGAACCATGTCTTCCGACCATACCTTTGACACCGTTGAAGCCGCCATCGCCGCGATCGCCGCGGGAGAGCTCGTGGTCGTTTCGGATGACGCCGACCGCGAAAACGAGGGCGACCTGATCATGGCCGCTTCCAAGGCCACCCCGGAAACGGTCAACATGATGATCCGCTACGGCAGCGGCATCGTGTGCGTGCCCATGCTGGGCAACCAGCTCGACCGCCTGCAACTCGGCCCCATGGTCGCGCGCAACCGCGAGGTGCAACGCACGGATTTTGCCGTCAGCGTCGACGCCAGCGCGGGGATTTCCACCGGAGTGAGCGCGTATGACCGCTATGTGACGATCAAGATTCTGGCCGATCCCGCGGCGCACGCCGAGCAGTTGGTGCAGCCGGGCCACGTTTTCCCGCTGCGCGCCAAACCCGGCGGGGTGCTCGAGCGGGCCGGGCACACCGAGGCGGCCGTGGATCTCGCCCTCCTCGCGGGCCTGCCCCCCGCCGGAGTTCTGTGCGAACTGGTCAACGAGGACGGCACCATGCAACGCCTGCCCCAGCTCGTCGAATTCAGCCGGCGGTTCGGCCTGAAAATGATCTCGGTCGAACAACTGATTGCGTATCGGTTGCGCCGCGAAAGCCTGATCCAAAAAGTCGGCGAGAGCGATCTCCCGACCGAATACGGCACGTTCCGCGTCCACGTTTTTCAGAGCCGGATCGACAAGCGGACCCATCTCGCCCTCACCCTGGGTTCCGCCGACGGGACCAAGCCGGTGCTGGTGCGGGTGCATACCGCCAATGTCCTGAGCGACGTGTTTCGCGCCCAATTGGCCGGCGACGCCAAGGATGTGCTCGGCACCAGCCTGCGGGCCATCGCCGCGGAGGGCGCCGGCGCGCTGCTCTACATGCAACCGGCAAACCGGGAAGAAGCCCTGCTGCAAAAAATCGCCCCGAGCCCCGGCCGCCCCGAGCCCCATCAGGGGATGGATCTGCGCGATTACGGTATCGGTGCGCAAATGCTGCGAACCCTGGGTCTGACCCGCATCCGCCTGCTCACGCAGCATCCGCGAAAAATCGTCGGCCTCGACGGCTACGGCGTTGAAATCGTCGAGCAGATCGAAATACCGCGAATTCCGTCAGCCCGGCCACCTGCTTAAATGCCCATGTCAGTCGGTGGCCGTGCAAGGGGCTGACGAGAGGAGTGCCGCGCAAGAGTTACTCACAGATCGTATTTCGCGGCAAACAGCCACGCGATGCCGGTCGCCTGCTGCGTATTGCGGATGATACCCATTTCGGAGAAACGCGGCCGCTCCGAAAACAGGTTGCGCGCAGTCGTGGTGAGCCGGAGCTTCTCGCTCAACCGGTAGCTCGCCTCCAGATTCCAGAAGCGATAGGCCTCCTGCCGCGGGTCGCGCTGCGTCGCCACCGCCGCAGCCGGCAGATTTCCGGTCGGCCGCGAGCCCTGATAGTTCGCCGACAACTGCAGAAAGAACAATCCGCCCGGGGTGCGGTAGCTGACACCACCGTTCACCAACTCCGGCACGACATTCGCCAGCTGGGTGATCTTCGCGCCCGGGGTGCCGAAGTCGCCTTCCATCGTTGCGATCTTGGTGTAGTTCGCCCACACCGACAACCCGTGCAGCGCCCGCGGCAGAAACCGCCACTCCCGCAGGGCCTGGCGGAAACTGAGTTCGTAGCCGCTCCATTTTGCACTGCCGAGATTCGTCTTCGTGGAGACATCCCAGGTCGCGAATTCCGAGCCGAGGTTGAGCTCGGTGAGCAGGCCGGGGGTCATCGGCACGGTCGCCGACGAGATGTAGTCCTTCACGTCGCGGCTGAACCAGCCAGCCGTCCACTGCCCGGCGGCGCGGGTGTAATATTCGATGCTGAAGTCCAGATTCTGCGAGCGCTGGGGCAGCAGGCCGGCGCGATTGGTCGAAATAACCTGCGTCGTTTCGTTCTGCGTCACGTTGTTCGGCAACACATCGGAGAGATTCGGGCGGCCGATCGCTTCGGTGTAGCTCGCGCGGGTCTGCAACGCTGGAAGCCACTCGTATTTCAAGTGAAGATACGGGAAGGGATCGGGAGTGTAGTCCGACCGTGTCGTGAACGTCCGATGGGACGCGAGGACGCCCGCCAACGAATTCGCATCGACGCCCGCCGGGAGGACGGATGCCGCCCCCGTGACAGGCAGGACACGATAGCCTTCCGCCCTGATCTCGGTCTTTTCCACGCGGAGGCCGGCGAGCACGTTGAGACGCCGCACGGTGGCGTTGCCCATGAGATAGGCGGCGGAAATCTGTTCGTTCACTTTCTGTCGTCCGGCAATTTTCTGCTGGGCGGTATAGGCGGTGTTTTCCTGCAGGACCTGCGGGTTGGCCTGCCAAAACTTGTAGAGTTCGTTCGTGCTGAAGTAGGTCGGCTCGCGGAGGGTCCAGCCGGGGATCTGCTGGGTGACCGGCACCGGCTCGGCGAAGCGGCCGAGTTGAGCACCCGCGGCCGTGAGGTCGTCCGCCGTCGCCACGCCGTCCTGGCCCATCCAATACCAGCGTTTCTGTTCCTGGCGCTTGTTGCGGATCTGTTCGTTGTAGGCGAGGCCCGCCTTGAGATAGAACGGGAAGCGGCCTTGGAAGTCGCGCTGCACGTCGAGGCGGTTGGAATACTTCACGTCCGAAGAATCACGAAAATTCGTCGAGACGAGCCCGTTGTGGTTGGCGCGGTGCTGACCGGCCGTGGAGGCCAGGTTGCCTTGCGACGAGGCGTAGCTGTTGAGGTTGTAGAAATCGGCGCCGCTCGTCTGCGCGATCGACGTGGGCGTATCGTCGTCCAGTGGCGTGGTCATCGTCCAGCCGACCCCGGCGAGGGTGGTGTTGATGGAGCCGAAGGTGTCCGGATTTTTGTAATGGTTGATCGACTTCGAGAAACCGCCGACCAAGTCCACTTTCCATTCTCCCGTGCGCCACTTGAGCCCGGGGTTCAACTGCCAAGACTGCGTGTATTTGTCGAAAACACTCACGCCTTGGCCGGCCGTGCCGGTCGTCGCGGTGTAGGTCGTGAGCGTCGCGCCGGGGGCGAGGGTGCCGGGGGTGAGGGTGAAGCCGTGATTACGGTTGGTGCTTTTGTAGTCGGAAAACGTGGTCTTCAGGAAGAGCGCCATCGTCTCGGTGAGCTTGTAGTCGGCGTTGAACGAAAGATCGCCACGCGTGCGGAGCTGGCGGTTCGGCGCGAACGACATCGCCCCGCGGCGAATCACGACATTATCCGCGGTGTAGAGCGTGGGCGCGGCGGGCAGGGTGGAGCCGGGCAGCGCGGTGACGTTCAGCGCGTGCGTCACACTGGAGCCGAGCTGGTTCGTGTGATCGTAGCCGACGGAGGCGACGATACCGAGGCGGTTGTCCAGAAAGGCATTCGAATATTGGAGGCGGCCCACGGGGTAGATGCGGCGCTCGGCTTTTTCTCCGTGGCCGGGGCCGGGGGTTTTGCTCCAGCCGAAATCATGCGAGTCCATGTTGACGCCGATCTGCGCGAAGGCGCGGCGGCCGCGTTGATCGAAGGCGCTGCGCGTATTGAAGTTTACCGCGCCACCGATGGCGTTCGCGGACATCGACGGAATCGGCGCCTTGAAGACCTCCACGTTCTCGATGCTCCCGATGGAGAGTTGATCGATCTGCACCGCGCGGTTGGCGCCGCTCGACGCGGCCGAGGCGATCTCGTTGCCGTCCATCGTCACCATTGTGAGATTCGGATCGAAGCCGCGCACGCGGATGACCTGCGGTTCGTTTTGCGAGTAGTCCATTTGGATGCCCTCGACGCTTTTCAAAAATTCGCCGGGATTCCCCGTGGTCTGGTCGATGAAGGCGTCGATCGACGTCACGCTGCGCGACGACTCGGCTCGCCGCTGCTGGTTCACGGCGTAGGCGCTGCCCTCGACGGTCGACGTCACCACGAATTGGCCGAGCGTATAGACTTCGCCCGCAGTCAGCTCGAAATCCGACTTGGCGACTTGGTCGCTCGTGAGCGTCACCGTTTTCGTAATTTCGTCGAGGCCCGCGTAACTGGCCACGACAGTGTAAGTCCCCGCCGGCAAGCCGGCGAGACGGTAGCTCCCGTCTTTATCGGTGAGCGTTTGAAACGCCGTGCCCTGCACCTGCACGGTGGCGCGTTCGAGGAAACGCTTGGTGTTTTGGTTGAGAACGGTGCCTTGAATCGTCGCCGCCACGGCGGCGCCGGTGAGGCACGTCGCGGCGAGCACGGTCACGGCCGCGCGCCGGAGGCGGTCACGAATCGGTCGATACTGCGCGGCCGAACGATCGTTCCGCGGGCGAATGCTTTGGGTGTCAGGTTTCATGGGGGTTGCGAAGGTGCGTTCCGCCGAGGGACGGCGCGGGAGGGGACGATTCCGGCAGGGAATCGGACTCAATGTAACGCAATCTTACCGGGCTTTCTACCCGGCGAACCGCGAATATTGCCCGGATAGTAACACCGCGGCGCACCCGTTCACCCGCGCCGTTGAAAACATTTCCCGCCGCTCAGTGCGCGCGCGAAGCCGCGCCGCCCACCAGCTCATGTGACTTCCGATACTCACGCGGCGAGCAGCCGCAGGCCCGGCGAAACGCATCGTTAAACCGGCTGATCGAGAGGAAGCCGGACTCGAACGCAATTTCCGTCACCGTCTGTTCGGTCGTCGCGAGCAGACGCTGGGCATGGGAGACCCGGTGCTGCGTGAGGTAGTTGATCAGCGTCGTGCCGAAGGTTTTTTGAAACAGATTCATCGCATAGTTCGGATGCAGTTTCACGAACTCACCGATCTGCTGCACGGTCAGCTTCTCCGTGTAGTTCTGCGCGATGAAGCACGCCATCTGCTCGACCTTGTTCAGCCCCGTATCGGTGATCGTGGCGAGCCGGTCCCGCTTTTTGCGCAGCTTCGGCGGGGTGGGAATATTGAGAGCGAGGCGAATCAGCCGCGCCTGCATTTCCAAAAGCACCGGCCGCTCCAGCTCGGAGACTTTCTTTAACAGGTCGCCCTCCCAGTGCTCGAAAAGCTGTGTATCCGAGTTTGCCCGCTCCGCGCTCGGCTCGCTCACGAGGCGCCCCTGCATCAGCGGCTGCACAAAGTTCTCTGGTAACCGCCACTGCAGGAAACACTGGAGCGGAATGGTCGCGACGTAGTAGGCCGTCTCGTTGCCGTAATCGATGATCTGGTGCGGAATCGCCGCCCAAAACACGCTCAGCTTACCTGCTTCGACCACCGTCTTCGTGCCGCCCAGCAGGTAAGTCACGGAACCGGCTTCCAGGAAATTCAGCTCCACTTCGTTGTGGTGGTCGGGCCGCCGCATCGGCGAGGGCCGCCAATGCACGCACGTCAGACCATAAGGCGCAAAGTCAGGGCGATTCGGATCGAACGAGACAGGAGTTGCAGCGGAGGTCATAGGTGGTGATCTTAGGATGCGGTGATAAAAATCCGCAGGCGAGGCAGACTGCTAGCAAAAATATCTGCTAAGGTTTTGCGCACTCGTGGCTCCCTCCCTCCTGTGGGCTCCCTGCCAGCGCGGCATTGTCTCAGCCGCAAAATACTCGTCCTCTCCCCCTCCCCCCCCTCCTCCGATGCTCCGCCTCTTCTCACTCCAAGCCTGTGCGCAGGTCTGTGCTGTCGTCCTTTCGGTTGTCTTGGTCGGTTCCGCCGCCGCGGCCGACACTCGCCCCGCCACCGGCCGCCGCGTCGCCGTCGTCGTCTCCACCCTCAACAACCCGTGGTTCGTCGTCCTCGCCGAAACCGCCCGCGACCGCGCCAAGGAGCTCGGCTACGACGCCACCATTTTCGATTCGCAAAACGACCCCGCCAAGGAGTCGCAGCATTTTGATAACCTCATTTCCTCCGGTTACCGCGCCGTGCTCTTCAACTGCACCGACGCGAAAGGCTCCATTGCCAACGTCCGCCGCGCCAAGGCCGCCGGCATCCCCGTCTTCTGCATGGACCGCGAGATCGAGGCCAACGACGCCGCCACGTCCCAGATTCTCTCCGACAACTACTCCGGCTGCGTCGCCCTCGGCCAATACTTCGTCGAACAAGTCGGCGAGACCGGCAAATACATCGAACTCCTCGGCATCGTCGCCGACACGAACACCTGGAACCGCTCCAAGGGTTTTCATTCCGTCGTCGATCGCTTCCCCGGCCTGAAGATGGTCGCGCAACAGAGCGCCGAATTTGACCGCAGCAAAGCCCTCGAAGTCCTCGAGGCTCTCCTCCAGCGCAACCCCGACATCGACGCCGTCTTCTGCGGCAATGATGCGATGGCCATGGGCGCCTACCAGGCCCTCCTCGCCGCCGGTAAGGCCGGCAAAGTAAAGGTCTTCGGCTTCGATGGTGCCGACGATGTCGTCAAAGCCGTCGCTGAGGGCAAGATCGCCGCGACCGTCATGCAGTTTCCCAAAACCATGGCCCGCACCGCCGCGGAAAACGCCGACAAATACATCAAAGGTGAACGCAAATTTCCCCAGCGCACTCCCGTCGCCGTCGAGCTCGTGACCAAGGCCAACGTGAAAAAGTTCGGCGACTATGGCCGCAAGTGAGCCAGTAGGGCGGGCTTCAGCCCGCCCTCAGATCGTTGCTGCTCCCCTTGGCGGACTTAAGTCCGCCCTCCTCGCCGCCGCGGTCCTCGCCGTATTCCTCTACTTCTTCCCGCTCTTCCGCGTCGTCTCGCTCAAGACTCGAACTGCCGCCGCTGCCACGGCCACCGCGGCGGCCCCAGCCGCGTTCGACCCCGTCACCGCAGCCGCTAAATTTTGGAAAACGGATCTGCCCCCCGCGATTTCGCGCGCCGTCGAACTCGAGGCCCTCGCACCCGCCATCCGCGCCAACGCCGAGACCGCAAAGACCAACTACGCCCCGGCCGCCGGCCTCGGCACCGCCTACTATTTCGTGCGCGGCAGCGGCAAAGTCGTCGCCCGCGAGCGCAACACGCTCCGCCTCGCCCTCCACGACGCCTCCTCCGCAATCGTCACGCTCCGTATCGGCCCCGTCTTCGGCAACACCGTCCGCGACGGCTCCGGCCTGCTCGACGTAAACTCGTTCCCCGGCCTCCAGGAATTCAACGCCCTCTCCGCCGAGCTCAACTCCCTCGTCGAGAAAAACGTCCTGCCGCTCCTGCGCGAGCAGGCGGTCGTGGGCGCGACGGTCCACTTCGTGGGCTGTGCCGAGGCTCCCGAAAGCGCCGCCGCTGCCAGCGAGCCGCTGCTCATGATCGTCCCCGTGCAAGCCGAGGTCCGCTGATGGCCGACTCCGCCGACATTGTTCTCGCCGCCGACGGCATCGCGAAATCCTTCCCGGGCGTGCGCGCCCTCGACGGTGTTTCGCTCCGCGTGCGCTCCGGCCGGCTGCTCGCCCTGCTCGGCGAAAACGGCGCGGGCAAATCCACGCTCATGAACATTCTCGCCGGCGTCTTTGCGCCCGATACCGGCACGCTCCATCTCGACGGCCGCGCGGTGAGTTTCCCCCATCCCCGCGCCGCGCTCGCCGCCGGCATCGGCATCGTTTTCCAGGAGCTGAATCTCATCCCCCACCTCTCGGTCGCCGAGAATATTTTCCTCGGCCGCGAGCCCCGCACACGCTTTGGCCTGATCGACTATCCGCAACTCAACGCCGCCGCGGCTGCCGTCCTCAAGCGTCTCGACCTCGCGGTCGCACCCACCGCGCTCATCGCCGATCTGCGCGTCGGCCAGCAGCAACTCGTCGAAATCGCCCGCGCCGTCTCGGAGGACGCCCGTGTGCTCATTCTCGATGAACCCACTTCGTCGCTCTCGGCTCACGAAGTCGACGTGCTCTTCGGCGTGATCACCGAACTCAAGAGCCGCGGGGTCGCGCTAATTTACATCACCCACAAATTCGACGAACTCGCCCACATCTGCGACGACGTCACTATCATGCGCGATGGTCGCGTCGTCGGTGAAGCGCTCTTCGCCGACCTCACGCGCGACACCATCGTCCGCCTGATGGCCGGGCGAGAGTCGAAGGAAACGTTCCAGAAATCCCCCGCCATCCTCGGCGACGAGCTCCTGCGGGCCGAGGCCATCACGCTGCCCGGCGCCGGGGTCGGCCGGCCGTTTCTCGTCGCCGACGTTTCCTTCACTCTGCGCCGCGGCGAAGTGCTCGGCGTCTTCGGCCTCGTCGGCGCGGGCCGCACGGAGCTGCTGGAAACCCTCTTCGGCCTGCACGCCGGGCGCGCGACGGGGCGATTTACGCTCGAAGGAAAACCGATCGCGTTGGCCTCGCCCGCCGCCGCTATCGCCGCCGGCCTCGCACTCGCCCCCGAGGACCGCAAGCGCGACGGCCTCGTGCTCCCCATGAGCGTCGCCGCCAACGCCAGTCTCGCCAGCCTCGACCGCACCCTTCGCGCCGGCTTCGTGAGCGAATCGCGCGAGGCCGCCTACATCACGCCCTACATCGATCGTTTCCGCGTGAAAACGCCGTCGCTCGATCAGCTCATCGTCAACCTCTCCGGTGGCAACCAGCAGAAGGTCATCCTCGCCAAGTGGCTCGCGACCGGCCCGAAAATTCTCCTCCTCGACGAGCCCACGCGCGGCATCGATGTAAACGCGAAGCGCGAGATCTACGCCTTCATCGACGAACTCGCCCGCCTCGGCCTCGGCCTGATCGTCGTGTCGTCGGAGCTGCCCGAGATTCTCGCGCTGGCCGACCGCGTCCTCGTGATGTGCGAGGGCCGCAAGACGGCCGAGTTCGCCCGGGCCGACGCCACGGCCGAGAAGATACTGGCCGCCGCATTTCCCGCCAAAACCGCCACCGCCGCCTGACATGAGCGAAACGAAATCCACGTTCTCCCTGCGCAAATTCCAGTCGCTCCTCGCACTCGCGCTCATGGTCGGCGCCCTGTCGATCCTCTCCGAGAATTTTCTCACGCCGGACAACGGCTGGAACATCCTCCGCCAAATCTCGGTGAATCTCTGCCTTTCGATCGGCATGACGCTCGTCATCCTCAGCGGCGGCATCGATCTCTCCGTCGGCGCGATCCTCGGGCTCACCGGCGCCGTCGCGGCGGGCCTGTTGAAAAACGGCGCCACGCTCGGCGCCCTCGACGCACATCTGGAATTCACGGTCACCGGGGCCGTGGTGGCGGGTATCGCCGTCGGTGGCGCGGCCGGTTGGTTCAACGGTTTTGCGATCACGCGGTTCAAGCTGCCGCCGTTCGTCGCCACCCTCGGCATGCTATCCATCGCGCGCGGGCTCACGATGCTGTGGACCGGTGGTTTTCCGGTCACGTCGCTCGGCCCGACGTTTGGCTTTTTCGGCACCGGCGCATTTCTCGGCATGCCGATGCCGGTGTGGATCATGCTCGCCCTCGTCGCCGTGTTTGTCGTCGTCACGCAGCGCACCCGCTTCGGCCGCCACATCTACGCCGTCGGTGGCAACGAGCGCGCCGCGCGCCTCACCGGCCTCAACGTCCCGCGCATCAAGCTCGCCGTCTACACGCTCGCGGGCGCACTCGCCGGCGTGGCCGGACTCATCGTCACCGCGCGTCTCGATTCCGCGCAGCCCAACGCCGGCCTCGGCTATGAACTCGACTCCATCGCCGCCGTCGTCATCGGCGGCACCTCGCTCTCCGGCGGCCGCGGCTCGATCTGGGGCACCGTGCTCGGCTGCCTCATCATCGGCGTGCTCAACAACGGTCTCTTCCTGCTCAACGTGTCGCCCTTCTGGCAGCAAGTCATCAAGGGCGGCGTCATCCTCCTCGCGGTGGCGCTCGATAAAATGAACGCCAACCGCCGCGACCCCGCATGAATTTTTTCCCTTCGCTCCTTCGTCGGCTTGCGATGGCCGCCCTGCTCCTCGGCGCCGTCGGCTCGCCCGTCGCCCACGCTGACAACGGCGCGCTCGCCGGCACGCGTCACCGCGTGATCGTCTCGACCGACATCGGCGGCACCGACTTCGACGACTTCCAGTCACTCGTCCACGTCCTCCTCTACGCCGACATGCTCGACCTCGAAGGGCTCATTTCGTCACCCTACGGCCCGGGGCGGAAGGAACACATCCTGCAGGTCCTCGCTCACTATGAGCGCGACTACCCGAACCTCCGCACCTACTCCGACCGTTACCCAACACCCGCCGCTCTCCGCGCAATCACCAAGCAGGGCGAGACGGAGGTCGCGCCCTACTCGGGTGTGCGCCGCGCGACCGAGGGCTCAGACTGGATCATCCAATCCGCCCGCCGCGCCGATCCACGTCCGCTCCACGTCTTGATCTGGGGCGGCATCGAAGACCTCGCGCAAGCGCTGCACGATGCGCCCGAGATTCTGCCGAAACTGCGCGTGCACTTCATCGGCGGCCCCAACAAAAAATGGAGCCCCGACGCTTACCACTACATCGCCACACAGCATCCGTCGGTGTGGATGATCGAATCCAACTCCACTTACCGCGGCTGGTTCGTCGGCGGATATCAGGCCGGCGATTTCTCCGCCGAGGCCTTTGCCGAAAAGCGCGCCGCCGGTCGGGGCGCGCTCGGTGAGTTCTTCGCACACGGGATCATTTTCCACGGCCAGAAGCGCACGTCCTTGAAAATGGGCGACACGCCGACGTTCAGTTGGCTGCTCCGCGGCCATCCCGAGATGCCGTTTCAACCCGG
Organism: Opitutaceae bacterium; assembly: GCA_044358025.1. Taxonomy (GTDB): domain Bacteria; phylum Verrucomicrobiota; class Verrucomicrobiia; order Opitutales; family Opitutaceae; genus GAS368. The sequence continues at coordinate 20,808 of JBIKOK010000043.1, read as the reverse complement.
TTGGGGCGGTCGCTACGTCCGTGCCTGGACGCGGCCCTATGTAAAATTTGGCCGCATCACGACCGCCGGCGATCGCATGGAGCATTTCGGTATTCTCGAACTTGTGCTGCCGCTCGGAGCCAACCCGCCCGCCGCTCCCGCAGCCGAAATGGTGATCGAGAACCAACGTCTCGCGGGACACGTCGACGGCACGGGCTCGATCCGTTTCCGTTTTTGTCCCAAGGACGCCAAGGTCTATCGCTACACGATCGCCGGCAACCTCCCGTCGCTCGAAGGCAGCCGCGGCGAAATCACGGTCTTCCCTCCAGCGCCGGCAGCGGCGCTCACACCCGATCCGCGCTGGGCCAATTGGTGGACGGATGATCCGTCACCCGAAGCCGCCGAAGGCATCCACCAGGGTGCGCGCACGATCAGTGTGTGGCGCGAGGAATTTCTCCGCGATTTCGCCGCCCGGCTCGATCGTTGCCGCACCCCCGCCGGCGGCCCCGCCCCGCCCCACTGATCCGATTTTTCACCCCGGCTGGGCTCACCCGACCCGATGAACACCAATCGCTCCTTTGTCGTTTTCGCCGCCGTGGTTTTCTCCGCGGGTTCGACCTTCGCTCAATCCACGACCGCCCCCCTGATTGTCGAAGCCGAGTCCGGCACGTTCAGCGGCTTCGTCGATCGCCACAGTTGCTGGCACAACGTCATGCTCACCGACGAGCCGCACTCGACCCATTCGGGGAGCGGCGTGGTCGATACGCCGAACAAAATCGGCAGCTTCATCGAAGTCGCCTACGACGCCCCCCGCGCCGGACCGCACCGCGTCACCGTGCGCTACACGCACATCAAACCCGACCCGCGTCCCGGTCAGCTTTGGCTCAACGGCAAAGACGGCCCAATTTTGCCGATGCCGCAGAACAAGGCGCTGCCCGCCTTCAACACCGACTCCGCCGTCGTAAATCTTACTCAAGGCCGGAACCTGCTCCGCCTCGTCGCGCTCGCCGACGGCGGACTCGGCAACGTCGACTACTTTAAGGTCACCGAGCTGCGCGATCCCGCCCCGGGTGACGTGCCGCGCGTCGTCGTGCTCGAAGCCGAAGACGGTCTCTTCCAGGGAAAGGTCGATCATCACAGCTGCTGGAACTTCATCGCGCAGCATCCCGCCCCGCACACCGGCTTCACCGGCGAGGGCTACGTCGACGCCGAGAACAAGGTCGGGAGTTTTGTCGAATTGACCTTCGATGCGCCCGCCGCCGGCCGCTCCGTGCTCGCGGGGCGCTACGCCCACGGCAAGACCGACACCCGCCCCGTCGAGTTGCGCGTGAACGACGAGGTCGCGGACCCGGCGTTTGCCTTTCCGCCGACGCGCTTCTGGACCGATTGGGTTTACGCGACCCTTCCCCGCCCGGTCCAACTCAAGGCCGGCAAAAATACCGTCCGGCTCACGGCCACCAGCGCCGAGGGTCTCGCCAATCTCGATCACCTCCGCTTCACCGTCGCGCCGACCTCGACCGCCTTGGTGCGGCTCAGCGAAGTCACCTGGGGCGGCGTCGGCTGCTACAAAATCGAAATGTCCACGGGCACGGTCTATTTTGAAAAGGACCACGGCGTGTCCGGCTTCAAGAGCTTCCTCGATCCGGCCGGCAACGATTGGATCGCCTCCTACCTGCCGCCCGGCCCCAACGGCGATTTCCGCGGCTTTCCCAACAGTGTGGGCAACTTCGGTCACGCCGGTCGCAACAGCGGCTCGACCACCAAAATCGTCGACACCCGCACCGAGGGCGACCTCGTCATCCTCGAATCCTCGAACGCGGACTTCACCTTCCAGTATTGGTTTTTCCCCGACCGCGTCGCGATCAAGGTGCTGCGCTCGAAGGGCGATTACTGTTTTCTCCTCGAGACCGTCGCGGGCGGCACCGCGGACGTCGCCGATTACTTCGTCGGCGCCGATGGCGTGAAGCGCACGCCAAGCGGTGAGTTTCCCGATTTCTCCCCCGAGTGGTTCTACGTCGGCGACCCGAAGGCGAAACACGTGCTCTTCCTCGCGAAGACGCCCAACGACGAAGCACCCAACGAAAACCATCGCCAGATCCGGCCCAACGGCATGCACAATATGGATCTCTACAGCTTCGGCCGCGCGGGCCGGGAACAGAAATACGAAATCCGCGGCATGAGCGGAAACGAGCACGTCTGCGTGATCGGCTTCCTCGACGCCTCGCTGCCGCACCCCGAGATCGCCGCGCGGATGACCCGCACCCTCGCCGATCCTTTCGCCCGCTGATTTATTCCCGATGAAACGCCTCCTCTGCCTCCCCTTGTTCGCCCTGTTCGCGCCGCTGGCGGTCGTCGCCGCGGAGAGCGCTCCGCCTACGTGGAACCGCAGCCTCCTGCGCGAGAAGCCGGCCTGGTTCGCCTCACCCGCAGGCCGCGCCGCCGTCGACAACGTCCTCCGCTACCAATCTTCCGAGGGCGGCTGGCCGAAGAACACCAACCTCCTTGCGCCCGCCACGCCCGAGGCCCTCGCCGAGATCCAACGCGGCGGCAAGGCCAACACGATCGACAACCAGGCCACGACCCTCCCGCTTCGTTTTCTCGCCGCCGCTACTGCTGCGACCGGCGATGCCCGCAGCCGCGCGGCCGTCGAGCGCGGCCTCGATTACCTCTTCGCCAGCCAGTATCCCAACGGCGGCTTTCCCCAGTTCTACCCGCTCCGCAAAGGCTACTACACTCGTATCACTTTCAACGACGGCGCGATGGTCAACGTCCTCGAGTTGCTGCGCGACGTCGCCGAGGCGCGTGCGCCCTTCGACGTCATCGACGCCGCCCGCCGCACGCGCGCCGCCGAAGCAGTCGTGCGCGGGCTCGATTGCATCCGGCGCACCCAGATCAAGCAGGACGGCCGGCTCACCGCGTGGTGTGCGCAGCACGACGAGCACACGCTCGCGCCCGCGTGGGCCCGCGCCTACGAGCCGCCCTCGCTCTCCGGCGACGAGAGCGTCGGCATCGTGCGCTTTTTGATGTCGGTTGAAAAACCCTCGACGGAAATCGTCGCCGCCATCGAAGGCGCCGTCGCGTGGTTCCGCGCCGTGCCACTCACTGGCCGCCGCGTCAAATCCGTGCCGAAGCCCGGAGGCAAAGCCGATGCCGTCCTCGTCGACGATCCGGCCGCGCCGCCGTTGTGGACGCGCTTCTACGAACTCGGCACGAACCGCCCGCTCTACATGGATCGCGATTCCAAACCGCTCTATGACTTCGCGCTCGTGAGCTACGAACGCCGCAGCGGCTACGGCTACCACACCACTTCGCCGGCCGACCTCCTCCATCGCGACTACCCGGCTTGGCGCGCCCGACTCGCCGCCACTCCCACCAAAAAATAATCCGTCCCATGAAAACCCTTCGTTTCCTCCTGTTTTTTTTCGCCGGCGTGCTCACCGCGTCCGCCGCCGCGCCCTGGGCCGCCGGTCCGCTGCGCGTCCACGCGGACGGCCAATATTTCCAACAAGCCGACGGCGCGCCGTTCTTCTGGCTCGGCGACACCGCGTGGCTGCTCCCGCAGAAACTCAACCGCGAAGAGGTGAAAACCTATTTCGAGAACCGCCGCGCCAAGGGCTTCAACGTCGTCCAGCTCTGCGTTGTCCAGTTTCTCAACGACAAGAGCATCTACGGCAGTCCCGCGCTGGTCGGTGAAAACATCACGAAGCTAAATACCTCGCCCGGGAGTTCGCCGTCCGACCCCGCTCACTACGACTACTGGGATCACGTCGACTACGTCATCGACACCGCCGCGGCCAACGGGATCTACATCGCGATCGCGCCGGTCTGGAGCCACATGGTGCGCCGCACGCCGCTGACCGCGGCGCAGGTCGGACCCTATATTGAGCAGGTCTCCAAGCGCTACCAGAGCCGCCCCAACGTCATCTGGCTCAACGGCGGTTCCGGCCGCGGCCACGAAAATGCCGACGTCTGGCAGATCATCGGCGAGACGCTCCACCGCACCAACCCGCAGCAGCTCGTTTCCTATCACCCCTTCGGCCGCACCGTGACCTCCGAGTGGTTCAAGGACGCCTCGTGGCTCAGCTTCCATATGTTTACCTCCGGCCACCGTCGTTACGACCAGGATACCGAAGGCCGCAAATACGGCGAAGACAACTGGCGCTACGTGCTCGAGTCCCGCGCCGCCGACCCGAAACGTCCCGTGCTCGACGCCGAGCCTGCCTACGAAAATACGCCACAAGGCCTGCACAAACCCGAGGAGCCCTACTGGACCGCCGCCGACTCCCGCCGCTACGCCTACTGGTCGGTATTCGCCGGCGCGGCCGGCCACACGTTTGGCGAAAACTCCGTGCGGCAGGTTTACATCGCCACCGAGAAAAAGCCCGCCAGCGGCGCGAAGGGTTTCATCATGGACCGCCTCGAAACCGACGGCGCCCGCGCGATGCCGCACCTCAAGCGCCTGCTGCTCTCGCGGCCGTTCTTCGAACGCGTCGCCGACCAATCGCTCGTCGCCGGCGACGAGGGCGAGAAATACGACCGCGTGCTCGTCACCCGCGGCAAGAATTACCTCTTCGCCTACACTTACACCGGCCGCGACTTCACGTTGAAACTCGGCGCGCTCACCGGCCCGAAGCTGAATGCCGCCTGGTTCAACCCGCGCACCGGTGAAGTCACCGCCGCCGACTCCGTCGCCAACTCCGGCACCCGCACGTTTAACCCGCCGGGCAATGCCGCCCCCGGCAACGATTGGGTCCTCGTCCTCGACGATGCCGCCCAGTCCTTCTCTCAACCCGGCTCCCCCCGCACACCCTGACACCATGAAGCTCCGCCCACTCCTCATTCTGCTCGCCGCCGCCGGCCTCGGCCTCTTCACCGCCGTCGCTGCGACCGCCGCCCCCGCGGCCGATGCCAAGGTCCGCATTCTCCTCCTCACCGACATCGAAAACGAACCCGACGACGCGCAGTCGATGGTGCGGTTTCTTACTTACGCCAACCAGTTCGACATCGAGGGACTGGTCGCCACGACCTCGATCCACCAACGCGCCAAAACCGCAGCGTGGCGCATCCGCGAAATCGTCGAGGCCTACGGCAAGGTTCAGGCCAACCTCAACCTCCACGAGCCCGGCTACCCGCCGGCCGCGCAGTTGCTTTCCCTCATTCGGGACGGTCTGCCCGCCTACGGCATGGACGCCGTGGGTGAGGGCCACGACTCGCCCGGCTCGGAATTGCTCATCGCCGCCGCTGACCGCGACGACCCGCGGCCGCTCTGGGTGCCGGTGTGGGGCGGACCGAACGTGCTCGCGCAAGCGCTCTGGAAAGTGCGCGCCACGCGAACCCCTGAGGCGCTGGCGAAGTTCGTCGCCAAGCTCCGCGTCTATACCATCTCCGATCAGGACAACTCCGGGCCGTGGATTCGGAAGACCTTTCCGGAACTGTTCTACATCGCGAGTCCCGGCTTCCATGGTGGCGGCGGTTACCACTTCGCCACGTGGAGCGGCATCAGCGGCGACAAGTTTCACGCACGCTTCACCGGCGCCGACTACAGCCTGGTCGACAATCCGTGGCTCGACCGCCACATCCGCAAAAACAAAGGCCCGCTCGGCGCGCAACACCCGCACACCGAGTTTCTGATGGAAGGCGACACGCCCAGCTTCCTCGGACTCGTGCGGAACGGCCTGAATGCGCCGGAGCATCCCGACTGGGGCGGCTGGGGCGGGCGTTACGAACGTTACACCCCACGCTTCGAGAAGTGGCACCTCGAGCCCGAGACGCGCCCGTTCTGGACCAACGCGGTCGATGAAGTGAAAGGTTTCGACGGCAACTGGCACACCAGCAACCACGCCACGATCTGGCGCTGGCGCTCCGCGTTCCAAAACGATTTTTCCGCGCGCATCGATTGGACGACGAAGGCCGTTAAGGACGCCAACCACCCGCCACTCGTGAAGCTCGGCCACGCGGCTACGCTGACCGCGAAGAAGGGCGCCACGATCCAGCTCAGCGCCGAGGGTACGACCGACCCCGACGGCGACGCGCTCTCGTACGAGTGGTTCTACTACGGCGAAGCCGGCACGCTCACCACGTCGAACGCCCGCACGGGTCAGCCGATCGAGATCAAGAACTTCGACCAACCCAAAGCCTCGTTTGCAGTGCCGACCGGTCGCGTGATGCCACCGGGCACGGGCACGATCCACATCATCCTCGCCGTCACCGACCACGGCACGCCGCGTCTCACGCGTTACCAGCGCGTCATCGTCACCGTCGAGCCCTGACTCGCGCCGCCTGCCCGGCGCCGACGTTTCGCCCTAGCTCCCTGCACGCACCATGAAATCACGCTCTCCTCACCCTCTCATCGCCGTCGTCGTCGCCGCGCTCTGCATCCTTGCCGGAACCGTCCACGGAGCCGAGGGGCTCACGCGCTGGGGCCAGGATGTTCTTAAACAGAAACCCGAATGGTATGACTCCGCCGCGGCCCGGGCCGTCGCCGACAGCGTCGTGCAGTATCAATCGCCTCAGGGTGGCTGGCCCAAGAGCACGAATCTCGCCGTCGCACCACGCTCGCCAGAGGACATTCCGCCGGTGGGGCGCGGTCGCGCGAACAGCTTCGACAACGATGCGACCACGTTGCCGATGGAATTTCTCGCCCGCATGGTGCAGGCGACCGGCGCCACGCGTTACCGCGAATCGTTTCTCCGCGGGTTGGATTACATTTTCGCCGCGCAGTATCCCATTGGCGGCTGGCCGCAGTTCTTTCCCTTACGCGGAGAGTATTACGACCGTATCACCTACAACGACGGCGCAATGGTCCGCGTCCTGATCATCGTGCGCGATGTTGCCGCGGGCCGATCGCCCTACGCGTTCGTGGACGCCTCGCGTCGCGCGAAAGCCGCCGCCGCCGCCCTGCGCGGCGTCGACTGCATCCTCAAAACTCAGGTCAAGCACGACGGAAAACTCACCGCGTGGTGCGCGCAGCACGACGAGCGCACCCTCGCACCCGCTTGGGCGCGCGCCTACGAGCCTCCCTCGCTCTCCGGCGGCGAGACCGCCGAGGTGGTGCGTTTCCTGATGTCGGTCGAAAAGCCGAGCCGGGAAATCGCAGCCGCCATCGAAGGGGCCGTGGCGTGGTTGCGGGCCGTGCCGCTTAAGGGCGTCCGCCTCGACCGAATTCCCGGCCCCGACGGTCGTACGGAGCGGCGCCTCGTCAACGATCCCGCCGCGCCGCCGCTCTGGGCCCGCTTCTACGAGCTCGGCACCCATCGCCCGCTCTACCTCGATCGCGATTCGGTCTTCAACTACGACTACGCCAAGGTCGGCTACGAACGCCGCAGCGGCTACGATTACCACGGCACGTGGCCCGCCAACCTCCTCGCGCAGGATTATCCCGCGTGGCGCGCCCAACATTTTCCCGCGAAGAAATGATCGACGACGATCACCCGCCGCTGCCGCGGTGTTTCCCGCGTGATCTTCGCTGCTTCGCCCTTTTTCTCCTCATGAAAAATTCTCTTTGCCGGTTCCTCGGCGGGTTCGCGTTCGCCCTCATCAGCGCTCTCGTCGCTCACGCCGCCTCGCAGGCCCTCACGAGCATCACCCTGCAGGAGTTGGAGCCGGGCATTTGCGATCCCGTGATGTTCGAGGCCAAAGGCACCGGTTATACCGGCGCAGGTTATATCAACACGCCGAACGACCAAGCCGCCCGGATCACCTGGAGCGTCAAGTCCCCGGCCGGCGGTCCGCACACGCTCGAAATCCGCTTTGCCAACGGCAGCAAGGCAGCCCGCCCGGGCGTGCTCGAGGTCAATGGCGGCGCGCACGGAAAGTTCGACGTGGCCCTGCCTCCGACGGGCACCTTCGCGCAGTGGCAGACCGCCACCCTGAACGTCGGTTTAATCGCCGGGGAAAACACCCTCGCCTTGCAAGCCATCACTGACGGCGGCTTGGCCAACATCGACTACCTGAAGGTGACCGGCGCGAACCCGTCCCCGGGCAACTGCGGCCAGCCGGAACCCGCCGCCGGGCCCGCCGCCCCGGTGGACTGGAGTTATTTGAACGCGCCGCCCGTCGGCTGGGTCACCCAAGGCGACGGCGTCACCGGCGGAGGCAACGCCCGCCCCGTCTTCGCGCGGAGCATGAGCGAGCTGCAAACCCACGCGACCGGCGTGGACCCCAAGGTCATCCACGTGGACGGCAAACTCCGCGGCACGCTGACCGTGGGATCGAACAAGACCATCATCGGTTTGCAGGGCGCGGAGATCCGCAGCGAGGCCGGCGCACTCCGCCTCACCGGTTCTCGGAACGTCATCATCAAGAACCTCACTCTCGTGGGCGTGCACCAACCCAATCAGCCCAACACCGTCCTGCACGATGTGAAGAACGTCTGGCTGGACCATAATACGTTCATCAACGGCAGTCATGACCTGCTCGTAGTCTCGGGAACTTCGGACTTCGTTACCCTCTCTTGGAACGTTTTCCGCCATACGATTTTCGGCCACGATCACATGGGTGTGAACATCGGTGCGAGCGACCGAGACCCGACGAGCCGCGGGCGGTTGCGGGTCACCCACCACCACAACTTCTACGCCAAAATGGTCAACGAGCGCATGCCCCGCGTCCGCTTCGGGCAGGTGCACACCTTTAACAATCTTTGCCTCGCCGGCACCGACCCCCAGTCGCGCTCTTACTATGCGGTACGCCCGGGCAACGACGCGAACGTCCGGTCGGAGCGGAATATCTATAAAGACTTCGTCGGCCCGTCGTGGTGGTGGACGTCCGAGAAGCTCGGCGCCAAAGATTCCACCGTCTTCAATTATGCCCGCGGCAACGCGAACAGCGTGCTCGAGTCGATCGAGGATGTGGCCATCCCCGAGGCCGTGAAAGATCCCATCGCGATCAAGGAACACGACGGCGTCACCGGCCAGGCCGGCTTCTACGGCAACGGCAAGGCCTTCGTCCCGCCCTACGCTTACGCCGCCGAACCCACGGACGGCCTCGAGGAAAAGATCCGCGCCGGCGCTGGCGCGCGCTGATCGCCACGGGTGCCGGCTGAACCTTATTATCCCATTACAAATGCCTCGTTTGGCGGGAGCATTCCCCGTCTCATGCTGCTATCGTCTCCCCCCGCGATCAATTTCTCCTGATCCCTCCGTCGTTCCTGGCAGTCTTTCCTCTTCCCATGTCCACTCCTCGCACCACCCTCGGTGTTATCATCGGCAACCGCGACTTCTTCCCCGACAAACTTGTCGCCGACGCCCGCGCTGACCTCGTCGAACTCTTCGCCGAACTCGGGGTCGACGCCGTCATGCTTGATCCGGCCGAGACCAAGCTCGGCGGCGTCGAGACCCACAACGACGCGCGTCAGTGCGCTGATCTCTTCCGCAAACACCGCGACCGCCTCTCCGCCGTGCTCGTGTGCCTCCCGAACTTCGGCGACGAGAAGGGCGTGGCCGACACACTGAAGCTCGCCGGCCTCAACGTGCCCGTGCTCGTGCAGGCCTACCCCGACGACCTCGACCGCCTCGACGTCATCCGTCGCCGCGACGCCTTCTGCGGAAAGATTTCCGTCTGCAACAATCTCCGCCAGGCCGGTATCGCTTACACGCTGACCACGAAACACGTGGTCCACCCGCTCGACGCTTCGTTCCGCACCGACCTGCAAAACTTCATCGCCGTCGCCCGCGTCGTGCAGGGCCTGCGCAAGGTCCGCATCGGCGCCGTCGGCGCGCGGCCGGGTGCCTTCAACACCGTCCGCTATTCCGAAAAGATCCTTGAGCGCCACGGCATCAGCGTCACTACCGTCGACCTCTCCGAAATTCTCGGTGCCGCCGCCAAAATTGGCGAGGCCGACAAACGCGTCGTCTCTAAAATCGACGAGATCAAAGCCTACGCCAACGCGACCGCCGTCCCGCCCGCCAAGCTCATCCAGATGGCGCGCCTCGGCCTCGTGCTCGACGACTTCGTCGCGGCGAACCACCTCGATGCGACGGCCATCCAATGCTGGACCTCCGTGCAAGCCAACCACGGCTGCAATGTCTGCACCTCGATGAGCATGATGAGCGAAAACTTTCTCCCCAGCGCGTGCGAAGTGGACGTCACGGGCGTGCTGACAATGTATGCCATGCAACTCGCGTCGTCGTCGCCCAGCGCGCTCGTCGATTGGAATAACAACTACGGCACCGATCCCGACAAGTGCGTGCTCTTCCATTGCGGCAACTGGGCCAAGTCCTTTCTCCCCGACATCAAGATCCTCAACGCCCCCATTCTCGGCTCGACGCTTGGCGTCGAAAACACCTGGGGTGCGCTCGACGGCCGCACCCCCGCCACGCCGCTCACCTACGGCCGTATCACCACCGACGACACCGCGGGCAAGATCCGCACCTACGTCGGCCAAGGCGAGTTGACCAACGATGAGCTGAAAACCTTCGGCAACCGCGCTGTGGCCCGCGTGCCGAAACTGCAAAAACTCCTGCACCACGTCTGCCGCGAAGGCTTCGAGCATCACGTCGTGATGAACTCCTCGCACACCGCCGGCATTCTGGCCGAAGCGTTCGAGCGCTACCTCGGTTGGGAAGTTTATCACCACGCAGCTCCGCAAGACTAACATGCCCACTGACCTCGAGCTCGCGCTCAAATCTCTCCATTACCGGCGCAATGTTCTGCGCTGGATCAAGCATGCCGGCGCCGGCCACACCGGCGGCAGCCTGTCGTGCGTGGATATCCTGAACGTCCTCTATCACCGCATCCTCCGCGTCTCCCCCTCGACGTTCACCGATCCGCAGCGCGATCGCTACATCCAGAGCAAGGGCCACTCGGTCGAGGCGCTCTTCGTCGTCCTCGCCGACTGCGGATTTTTTCCCGAGTCGGATCTCGAGACCCTCTGCGGCTACCAATCCGACTACGTCGGACACCCGACGCGCCACGTCCACGGCGTCGAGCAGAACACCGGCGCACTCGGCCACGGCCTCCCCATCGCCGTCGGCACCGCGCTCGCGAGCAAACTCGACGACGCCGGCTTCCGCGCCTTCACCCTCCTCGGCGACGGCGAACTTGCCGAAGGTTCCAACTGGGAAGGCGCCCTCGCCGGCGCCCATTACAAATTGGACAACCTCACTGCCATCATTGACTGCAACACGCTCCAAATCACTGGCCGCACCAAGGACGTGATGAACCACGAACCGCTCGCCGACAAATGGGCCGCCTTCGGCTGGGCCGTGCGCACCATCGACGGCCACGACCTCGCCGCACTCACCGCCGCCTTGGAAAAGCCGCTCGAGCCCGGCAAACCCTCCTGCGTCATCGCCCGCACCACGAAGGGCAAGGGCGTCAGCTTCATGGAAGACGTCGGCAAGTGGCACCACGGTGTGCCGAGCGACGACGAATACGCCCGCGCCAACGCCGAGCTCGACGCGGCCATTGAGCAGGTGGAGCGCGTTGACCCCAACGCGCTTCAGGGTAATCGCACGCAAACGAGCGCGTTGAGGTCAACGCGCTCCACCTCCAATCCATGAGCGCACCAGCCCCGTCCATGTATTCTCCGGCGGCGAAGTCGGTCGCAGAAAAACTCGGCCTGAAAATGGGCCGCGCGAATCTTGAAGAATTCGCCGACACGCTCCTCGCCCTCGCCAAAGCTGATCGTAACATCCTCGCGGTCACGAGCGATTCGCGCGGCTCCGGCAAGCTCGGCCCCTTCGGCCAGGCGCTGCCCAAGCAGATTGTCGAGGTGGGCATCGCCGAACAAAATCTCGTCGGCATCGCCGCCGGCCTTGGCTCGTGCGGGAAAAATGTCTTCGCGGTTTCCCCGGCATGTTTCCTGACGGCGCGTTCGCTGGAGCAGATCAAAAACGACATCTGCTACTCCGATCATCCCGTGACCATCGTCGGCATCAGCTCCGGCGTCAGTTACGGTGCCCTCGGCACGACGCATCACTCGCTCCACGACTTCGCCGTGATGCGCGCCATCAACAACCTCACGATCGTCGTCCCTGCCGACAACTTCGAGACGCGCGAAGCCGTTAAGGCGGCCGCCGCGTCGCTCACCCCGGTTTATCTCCGCTTCGGCAAGGCGGCTCTCTATACCTTGCCTGGCACCGACACCGTGCCCTTCGCCTTCGGCCGCGCCCGTGTGCTCCGCGAAGGTAACGACGTCGCGTTTCTTGCAACCGGTGAAACGGTCGTTCACGCGCTCCTCGCCGCCGCGCAGCTCGAAGTGACCGCCGGTTTGAAATGCCGCGTCGTAAGTGTGCCAACGTTGAAGCCGCTCGATTCCTCCGTCGTCCTCGCCGCCGCCCGCGAGTGCCGCGCCGTCGTCACCGCCGAAGAACACATGGTGAACGGCGGCCTCGGTGAGGCCGTGGCGGGCGTCATCGCCCAAGCCGGCATCGGCACCCGTTTCAAGATCGTCGGCATTCCCGACGAATACACGGTGACCGGAAGTCAGGCGGACATCTTCCGCCACTATGGCCTGACGATGGAAGGCCTCGCCGCGACCGCGCAGGCGTTGCTTGCGGTCGCCGCAGCCCATTAACGCATGCCCCTTTTCCTCGCTCTCGATCAAAGTACATCCGCCACGAAGGCGCTGCTCTTCGATGCCGACGGCCGCGCCCTCGATCGCGAATCGCGCGATCACCGTCAGCACTACCCGCAGCCCGGCTGGGTTGAACACGACGCCGAGGAGATCTGGCAAAATACCCTCTCCGTCCTCCGCGCCCTCGTCGCCCGCCACACCGCCAAGGTCGCTGACTTCGCGTGCCTGAGCATCACGAATCAACGCGAGACGATCGTCGTGTTCGACCGCGCGACCGGCCGCCCACTGCATCCCGCACTCGTGTGGCAGGATCGCCGTGGCGATGCGATCTGCGCCGAGCACATCGCCGCTGGCCACGAGGGATTCATCCATCGCAAAACCGGCCTCAAGATCGACGGCTATTTCTCCGCGTCGAAGCTGCAATGGCTGGTGCGCCACCGGCCCGAGTTGCGGGCCAAACTCGCCGACGGCTCCGCCCTCATCGGCACGATTGACGCCTATCTCATTTATCGGCTCACCGGCGGGAAGGTTTTTGCGACCGACGCCACCAACGCCAGCCGCACGCTGCTCTACGACATCACCACGTTGGCGTGGGACGAAGAGCTGTGCGCACTCTGGGAAGTTCCTCGGAGCGCTATGCCGGAAGTGCGCGAGTGCACCGCGCGTTTTGGCGAAACCGCGCTCGACGGCTCGCTCGCCCGACCGCTGCCGATTTGCGGCGTCATGGGCGATTCGCAGGCCTCCCTCTTCGCCCAGCGCTGCTTTGCGCCCGGCTCCGCGAAAGTCACTTTTGGCACCGGCTCATCCCTCCTGCTCAACATCGGGAGTCATCCGCGTTTCTCAGATAAGGGCGTATTGACGGCACTGGCGTGGGTTCATGCCGGAGTGCCGACCTTTGCGTTGGAAGGGATCATCATTTCCTCGGCCTCTACGCTCACGTGGCTGCGCGATCAGCTCGGACTCGCGCCGGATGTCGCTTCCATCGAAAAACTGGCGGTTTCCGTGCCCGACAGTGGCGGGGTTTATCTTGTGCCCGCCTTTACCGGTCTGGGTTTGCCGCATTGGCGGCCCGATGCGCGCGCCACCATCAGCGGCTTGAGCAGCCATAGTGACCGGCGGCACATCGCCCGTGCAGCGTTTGAATCGATCGCTTATCAAATCTGTGACGCCCTCGAGGCGTTGCGCATCGAGGGCGGCGTGACGATCGGCGCGTTGCAAGCCGACGGCGGCCCGACCGCGAGCAAGTTTCTCATGCAATTCACCGCCGATCTGGTCGGAGTCGAATTGCACGTGTCCACGATGTCCGATTGCTCCCCGCTCGGCGCCGTTTTTTCCGGGCAAATGGGCCTCGGGTTTCACCCCGGGCTGGAAGGACTCGGCAAAATTCCGGTCGACAGCGTCGTCTATCGGCCGGAGCGGACCCAAGACGAGGTTGCGGATTTGCGGCGAGGCTGGGTCGCCGCGGTGGCCAGTGTCGTGGCGATGTGACAACCCCAAGCGCCGATTCCTCCGACCCCGCCCGGCCCCACGTCTGACACTGGTGCCCGGGGTGGGTCGAACCCACCGAGCGAAAAACGGAACGAATCGGCCGACCATGAACTTGCGCGAAAATCTAAAATAGGCGTTCCACACAGTTCTCCACTTCCCGCCGTCCCTGCAAGGGAAGAGGTGGCCAAGGTCGTCCTCGCGTGGGCAAGTCTTTCCCCGTCGATTCGCGCTGCGATTTTGGCGCTCGTCGAAGCAGGGAAAGAAGACGATGCGACGTGAGTGCGCCGCCGCTCTGCGGCGGGCGGTGGAGCCGTCACGAGGAATTCACTCCTTTTATCGAGCCGGGCCGAACGGTCGGTCGGCACCGCCTCGCCCGACTCATGCAACAGGACGGCCTGCGCGGCCGACAAAAGCGGCGTTATCGTGTCCGCACGACCGGCCGCTACGTTTTCAGAAGTGAAGCCAAAAACACCATTTCTGGCAACCTTGTGGCAACCTAAAATCAGCGATCCGATCAAGCGGCTGATTCTACCTCGCACGCGCCAATTCCGCAGCCGTGCCGGAGTGGGCTCAGCGGTGTATAGTGGGTTTCACCGCGAAGAAATCGTCTGCCGCACCTATGCCTCATCAGGTGATCGAACCGGTTTGACGACGAAAGGGCTTGAGCTTGGCTTTCATCTCTCCCACCACGAATTTGGTAAAGTCGGCAATCTCGCCTTGGACCGACGCTTTTTCCAAGGCCGCCATGTATTCGCTGCGCCGCTCCACCCGAATCACAGTCCAGCTGTGACCGCCGGAGGCCAACATGAGGTTCATGAGGAACCGGCCGATACGTCCGTTGCCGTCAGAATAGGGGTGGATGAACACAAAGACGAAGTGACCGAGCACCGCGCGCACCGCTGCGGAGGGCTCTTTGGCGAGGGCGTCAAAGAGCGCTTCCATTGAGGCCGGGACGGCTTCTACAGAAGGAGGGACGTGGTCCGAACCCCGAATAAACACCCGCCGCTCACGGTAGCCTGCGAGCGCGGAGGCGGGCAGGATGTTGGCCTGCACAGATGGGCTGAATAGCGCGCGATACCAACTCTGCAGGTCACGATCCACGACCTTGCCCGGCGACCGGCCGCGCAGCACATCACCCAAACTGGAGAGCACCTGATTAAACGCCGCCCGATATCCCTTCGCCGCCATCGCGTTGATCTGTCCTTGATCTTCCGGATTTTCGGTCGGGTTCCACGCCCCGTCGGCGATGCGCTGAATCAGTTCAGGTGTGACCTGATAGCCTTCGATGGAAAGCGAATGATAGGCGTCATGCGTGTAGATTTCATTCACGCGTCGCAGATAGCGGAATTGATCCGGCATGGAGCGCGGCGGAGCGGGAAAATGCGCCAGCACGTCAGACCGCATTCGCGACCACATCGCTCCGATCCGTCCCTCATAGGGAGACGGCAAGACCGCCCCAACCGGCAGGCGGGCCGGTTCTGCAAACGGGTTCTGCGGTTTAAGCGCGATCCCAGCGGCGAGTAGGTCTGCTTCCAAGCGGGTGGCTGATTCCGGCAAGCCGAGATGCCGCAAGCCACCGACGATGCGGCCGGCCGCAGAGACATTGACCTCGACGGCTAGCAAGGCCCGGGAGAGCTCCTCGACCCGCACCATGCGTAGCGCGAGTTCCGCACTGGTGGCGGACAGGGTAAAATAACTCGGAGTCGTGCGAATCAGCGCGAGCGCCAGCGGCATGACCTGCACGCCTTGCTTGGTCTCCGTCGTCACGGGCAGACTCTTGCGGTTGGGATAAAGCAGAATGGAACTGTCGTTGGGCAGCTTGAGGGTAAAAACACCCCCGCGGGCCGTCAGCACAATCAACTGTTTCGGGATCTGCGTGCTCGCCGTCCAGAGGTCGAGAGAATGCTCCGGAGAAAGGCAGTAGCCCTGACCGTAGCGTTGCTGCAAATAGGCCGAGACGAAGGCCCAGAAATGGAGATGCCAGAACGTGCTGTCACCCGGCCGTGCCTGCGGGGTGGTCAGGGCATACCAACCCTTGATGATCTCGACGAGAAAGCCTCGTTGCTGCAAAAGCGTGCGTTCCCGCCGGGTAATTTGCGCCGTGCGGAGGATATGGGCGGGCGCCGCGCCCTGCGCCCGGCGCAGGGCGTCTGCGAGGTCCCGTTGGGGATTAGTCG
This sequence comes from Opitutaceae bacterium, assembly GCA_044358025.1. Taxonomy (GTDB): domain Bacteria; phylum Verrucomicrobiota; class Verrucomicrobiia; order Opitutales; family Opitutaceae; genus GAS368. The sequence goes on along the minus strand of JBIKOK010000043.1, from coordinate 4,650 downwards.
GCATTGCTCCAAGATGGAATACTTTGTTATCATGTCAAAAACTACTTTGGTATTACGCTCAATGTTACTTTGGTATTCTGCCGCTTCGCATCGGAGGCACCGGCAAGGAGGAACGCCGCAGGCGTAGTGTCCTTGCCGGCGACGGAGAGGCTACAATTGAGGTTTGACTGCGGCGCACTCGACCCCGGCCCGCAGAAACCGCTCCCGAACGATCCCAGAGACTGCGCCGGCCTTTGCGCGCCGTCACACCACCGCCGCAAGCCCATAACCGCCGCCCGATTGCTCTCTGCACAATGCCGCAAGCGGAACTCTGGACTCAAACTTCGGCCCCAAGTCAGCCAACTGCGTGCGTGCGACGAGGTAGCTCAACAACTTTGGACTCAGAGGTGGAATAAGAGGTGGAGCGCAGGCGCAGCCGAGCAATACCTTGACGGGCGAAGTCACAATCACGCGGCAGGCAGTGAGAAATCACCAGTTGCATGGGTGATCGATCCAATGTCCGCCAAATTTTTTTTAATGTCGGCAAAGGAAAAACGGGGTCCTCGGACTTATGTTTAGATGTTTTCCTGCTCGGCGGTTTCAAGAGCCGCGGCTCAAGGCTCCGATGTTTGGAGCGAAAAACTCGTCTTCCAGCATGAGAGAGAGGCAGTGGTAGATCGGGAGGTGGAATTCCTGCGCGCGGAAAGTTTCGGAGGTGGGGACGCGCAGGCAGATATCGCAGAGCGGCGCCAACGCGCCGCCGCTCGCTCCGGTCAGCCCTAGAGTGCGCAGGCCGCGGATGCGTGCGACCGTAGCCGCGGCGCAGACGTTGCGGGCATTGCCGGAGGTGCTGAGACCGATGAACATATCGCCGGGGCGGCCCAGCGCGTGGGTGAGTTGGGCAAATGCCAAGTCGCCGTCGACGTCGTTGGCAAAAGCCGTGGTTAACGCAGCAAAGCCGGTGAGCGGGATCGCGGGGATCGCGCCTTGCAGAGAATCGGCAATCGCTGCGGGCAACCCGGCCCGCGCGGCGGGCGAGAGCGGTCGTTTGCTTTTGAAGCCCTTGAGCAGTTCGCCGGCCCAATGGTCGGCGTCCGCCGCGCTGCCGCCATTGCCGCAGAGGAGCAACTTGCCGCCGCTGGCGACGGACTCGCGCAGCATCCGGAAACTGGCGTCGATTTGGTCGCGCAGCGGCAGGAGCTCGGGCGCGCGTTCGCAAAGGTAGTCGAGGTGCGGATTGCTCATGGCTGGAGGTGGGCGTTCTTGATCGCGCGCAACGCAACGGCGATCGCGCCGTGGCTACCGATGGTATCTGCGAGTTCAGCCGGGACGATGGTGCAGGCCTCGCGGGGGATAGTCAGCGCTTCGCGCTTAAGGACGGCGTGCATGCTGGGCTCGAGCAGTGTCCGACAACTCGGAAAGAACCCGCCGATCACCACGCGCTCGGGGTTGAAAAGATCGATGAGGATCGCGAGTGACTCGCCGAGACTTTCGCCGGCCTGATGCATGATCTCCGACGCGAGGGCGTCACCCGATTTGGCGGCGTCGGCAATGAGCTTAGTCGTGAGGGGAACTTCGGGCGAATACCACGACGGTGCGGCTCCGCGGCGACTTTGGATGAGCGATTCGGCGACGCGGGCGATGCCGCCGCCGCTGTAAAAGCCTTCTACCGATCCAGCTTTGTTGTAGCCGATCGGGCCGTCTGCCCGCAGGCGCACGTGGCCGATTTCGCCGGCGTCGCCCGTGGCGCCTTCGTAGAGTTCGCCGTTGAGAATCAGACCCCCGCCCATGCCGGTGCCCGACGTGAGAAAGATCAGGTGGCGCGTGCCGCGACCGGCGCCGAACTGCCATTCGGCGAGGGCGCAGGCGTTGGCGTCGTTCATCAAGAACGCCCGCCCGCCAAGTCGCTCCACGAGTAGACGCGTGATCGCGACGCCGTGCCAGCTCGCGTGGAGGTTGGGCGGCGAAAGGATGATGCCGGCGCTCGCGTCGAGAGGCCCGCCACACGAGACGCCGAAGACGGGCGTGGTGCCGGTGATAAGAGGGCTGAGGGCGTCGGTGAGCTGACGAAAAGTGGAGGCAAACTCTCCTGTCGTGATGCGGACAATTTCCTCCACGCGGCCGTAGCGCAGCACGCTTGCGGCGCACTTGGTGCCGCCGATATCGAGCCCGAAGACTTGGTTTGCGGGCGCTGCCGAAGAGAAGAAGGAAAGCATATCGCTCGGTTCGGGTGCGGGGACGGATCTTGGCATGGTTAGATTGCGGAGTGTTGGCACCCCGAGAGGTTTTCTCAATCGCCGAGGCCGGCAGGTAGGCTCCAGACGAAACATTTGTCGGATTTGCGCGAGCTTGGGTGGGCTGCCGGGGGCGTGGCGACGCCAGGTCGCAATCGGACGAGTCCCGAGTCGGATGCTTACTAACGGCCTCGGCAATGGTTCTACTACTGTAGCCACTTCGCCCCTCAGTCTAACCCCGTCGGTAGCGAGGTGGGGGCGGCATTCCAACCTCACCCGAGCCCCAAAAGACCATGAACCGAACCAAGAAATCGATACAAGGAAAGTCTCCTGCACTTTTCCCGCGCGCGTTGTGGAGTCTAACCGCCCTGCTGCTGCCATGTTCACTCACGGCCCAAACGACGACGCCCAAGCAGGACGAAACCGTCGTGCTCTCTCCCTTTGAAGTCCGCACTGACCAAGACAAAGGCTACACGGCCGCCAGCACGTTGTCCGGCGCCCGTCTCTCCACGTCGCTCAAGGAAACCCCCGCTGTCATTGGAGTGCTTACGAAAGAGTTTCTCGACGACATCATGGCGCAGAATGTCGGCCAATTCGCCGAGTGGGCACCGAATACTTTTGTGCAGGGCGTCGACGGCAACATTAACACCCTCCAACGCGATCTGATTCAACCCAAGACCCGCGGGCTTTCGGCCTCCCTCAATCGCAACTACTTCGGCACACAGGCCCCGATGGATGGCTACAATACCGAGCGCCTGGAGGTGCCTCGTGGGCCCAATGCTCTCCTCTATGGCACGGGGCCGCTCGCCGGTTTCTTTACGACCAATACCAAGCGCGCTCTCTTTGGCCGCACCATCAACCAAGCCAACGTGCAACTTGACAGTTGGGGCGGCGTCCGTGGCACGATCGACCAGAACCGCCAGGTGGGCAAAACCCTCGCATTGCGCCTAAACGGACTCATCGAGCACAAAATAGGCTGGCGCGACGCGCAGCTCTACAACCGCCAATCGATCGACGGCACGTTCACCTACCGGCCGTTCAAGAACACCACGATTCGCGCCGATGCGGAGTTCGGTCATACGGGCCGTGATGGTGAACCGTGGACGTATAACGATCAGTCATCAAACTGGAACGGCACGACTACGGCTGCGACGACCACTCCGGGACAAACGGTCGGTGCCGCGGGCACCGGAACCACTCGGCGGTCCTCGGCGACGGACTATCTAGTGTGGACCGAGGAAAACCCGGCGGGCGGTCTGGTTGACTACAGAAATCAAGCGCTCAGCCAAGGGACGGGCTTAATGGTATTGCTCCCCGGCCAAGACCGAACCGTCCTTCGTCCTGGCAAGGCGACCTTCGGCTACTTGCCATCCTCCAGTTGGATGCTCGGGCCTCGCACCGAACGGAATCACCTGCGCTGGAAGAATTATTCCGTCTTCGTCGAGCAGACGGTCGGCAAACTTGCCATGGAGTTGGCGTGGAACACCGAGTTGCTTGTCATGAATTATGATCGCGACCGGGGCACAGAATACCGAGTCGACCTGAATGATAAGAACCCGGATGGCAGCGCCAATCGTCATTTTCTCGACGCCTTTGCCGAAGTCGTCCCTCGTCAGGCGCTAATCGGAAGTTATTCCTTTACCACCCGCGCTTCAGCCGCCTATCCGTTCGATTTTGGCTGGATGAGCCAGCAGGTGATTGTGATGGGCAACCAGAGTAATGGCAATGGATGGTCTAGGCACGAGCGCATGGTAAGGCTGAACAATCCCACGCTGCGAAATTACCAGCAGGGCGCAAATTACGTCCAAACCAGACGCTATTGGAGCACTGGCAGTGACACCCCGCACACAGAAGCCCTGAGCAGCAATGGCATTGAAGTTGGCCGCGTTACCAGTCACTCGCAGGGCGATACCCGGAACTCGAACTCGCTTCAGGCCGCGATGGTTGGATCCTACTTCAAACGTAAGGTCAGCACGATTCTCGGTTGGCGCACCGACTCCATTACAACGGACACCGCCAATGTCTTCTTCACGTCGAACGACTGGGCAACCCGAGGCATCAACGCTGCCACCGACTATCGCCCGTTGCTGAAGGGTGAAACCACCGCTGCGCTGCTGGACCCACTTGGTCGGGCCGAAAAGGTCTGGTCCTCCCAGCGTATGGACACATTGCGTCCGTCGCAGCCCTACGACCCCGTGAAAAATCCGCGCTACAGCGAAATCTTCCCCTTGAGTCGGCGGCTTTCGACGTTCACCGCCGGCGGCGTCTGGTATCCGATCAAATCCCTTGGCGTCTTTGTGAACCAATCCACCGGCTTCACCTCCTCCGGCAACAACTACAAACTGGATTTCTCTCCCGCGCCTCCGCCGGAAAAGGTGGGAATCGACTATGGTCTTAAAGTCGAGCTCTTCGATGGTCGCCTCTCCGGAACGATCAG
>JBIKOK010000195.1:0-12684 GCA_044358025.1 Opitutaceae bacterium | reverse complement strand
AGCCGGAAATCCAGCTGCCCAAAGTCACCATCCGGCGCGAGGTGCCGAAGGTCGGCCGCAACGAACCCTGCCCCTGCGGCAGCGGCAAGAAATTCAAGAACTGTCACGGAGTCTAGGCTTCCGCCGGTGGGCGGGTGTCCGACCCGCCCTCGGTCGTTTTTTACCGCACCCCTTCGTGTCCGATCTCGCGCTCACGCCTCCGGGGCCCGACCCTTACAACGCCCGGCCGCCGTTTCTGCGGCGGCACGCCCGTTACGTGGCGGCGGCGGCGGTCTTCGGGCTCACCGTCGGGCTGGCGGTGATTTCCTTTCCGCCGTTCCACACGCCGGAATTCGCCTACGCGATGCTGATCCCGGGGATTTTCTGGGCCTACACGCGGCCCGCGCTGAAGCTGTTTGCGGGCACACTCTTCGCCGCCCAGGCCGTCGCGTGGACGATCATTCTCGGTTGGCTGCATCACGTGACGTGGGGCGGGTTGCTGCTCCTCGGGCCGTTTGTCGGCGCGTGGATTGGCACCTGGTATCTCGCGGCGTGGTGGGCGATGCCGCGCATGGTCGGGCGCCCCACGTTCACGCGGCTGGTGGCGATGGTTGCGCTCGCGGGCGCGTGGGTGCTGATCGAATGGTCGCGCACGTGGCTCCTCGGCGGGTTTCCGTGGCTGCCGCTCTCGGCCAGCCAATGGGAGCGTGCGAGCATTTTGCAGATCGCGTCCTTCACCGGCGCCTACGGCGTGTCCTTCGTGCTCGTCGCGATGAACCTCGGTTTTTCCGCGATGGCGCACAGCCTGTTCATTGAGCGACAGTCCGGCTGGAATCTCCGGCGGCCGGAATTCATGTTCGGCCTCTTCCTGCTCATGGGCTGCGTCAGCGTGCAGGTGACGGAAATGTTCAACCGCCAGCGCTTCACCGTCCCGCTGGGCCGCGTGGCCTTTGTGCAGCCTTACATTCCGCAGGACGTGAAGTGGGATGCGTCGAAGGCCCAGGGCATCCTCGACATTCTCGAAGCGACGACGCTCAAGGCGGGCGAAACCCGGCCCGACCTGATCCTTTGGCCGGAAGCGAGCACGCCGTTCGCCTTGCGCGGCGATGCCAACGCGAAGGCCTTTGCCGACTCGCTCGCCGCCCGCGCCCGCACGCCGCTCCTGGCGGGCTCGGTCGTGATCGAAAACCCCGGCGCGGCGAACGAGTCGTGGTTCAACGGGGCCCTCCTCGTCACGCCCGCCGGCGGCGTACAAAAGGACTTTTACGCGAAACGCCAGCTCGTGCCCTTCGGCGAGTTTGTGCCGCTGCGGCCGGTCTTCGGCTGGCTCTCCAAGTTCGTGCCGATCGGCGGCGATTTCGAGCGGGGGCCCGGACCGGCACCGATCGTCGTGCCCTTGAAGGAAAGTGCCGCCGTGTTCGGTCCCCTGATTTGTTACGAGGACATTTTTCCGCAGTTGGCCCGGGCCAGCGTGCGCTCCGGCGCCGATGTGCTCGCGGTGCTCACCAACAGCGCGTGGTATGGCGAGGGTGGGGCGGCCTACCAGCACGCCGCGCACGCCGTGTTGCGGGCCGTCGAGACGCGTCGCCCCGTGCTGCGTTGTGGCAACGGCGGCTGGAGCGGCTGGATCGACGAATTCGGCGGTGTGCGCTCCGTCGTCACCAACGAGGCGGGCACCATCTATTTTCGCGGCACCCGCACGGTGTCGGTCACCCGCGACAAGCGCTGGATCGGGACCGAGAGCGTCTATGTGCAGTATGGCGACTGGTTCGTGCTCGTCTGCTTCGGTGTCGCCTTGCTCGGCGCGGGGGCCTTGGCGACCGGCCGGCCCGCGGTAAAAAAATCCGACTGAGGCGGGCCTCGCTTGCAATTTCCGTGCGCCCGCGGAGGCGGCAAACCGGACTGTCAGTCAGGCCGGGTGGTTGCGCGGGCCCGGGTGAGGCGTAGCCCTCATGCAACCGATCCCACCCTCACCCCGCGGCTGCGTCCGTCTGCGCTGGTTTGCTGCTGTCTCGCGCTCGTTCGCGCCAATCTGCGGCGGCCCCTTTCGCCTCTTTTTATCACCCAAACCCAAGTCAGAAAAACTCCGATGAACTCACTCCGCAGAAACTCCCTCGTCCCGCGACCGCTGCTCTGGGCCGTGGCCGGCGCGGCGCTCGCCGTCGTTTCCTCCTCGGCTCAGACCGCGCCCGGGGCCGCCACCGACCCGAAAACCCTCGCCCAATACGACACAAACAAGAACGGCCGACTCGAGGCCAACGAGGTCGCCGCGATGCAGGCCGCTCAGGCCCGGACCTCGGCCGGCGTGCGCGACACGGCGGACGAAAAAGCGATCGTGCTGACCCCGTTCCAGGTCTCCACGACGAAGGACTCCGGCTATTTCGCCGAGAACACGCTCGCCGGCAGCCGTCTCAATACGAATCTCGCCGACCTCGCCGCCTCAATCACCGTCGTCACGAAGCAGCAGATGGACGACACCGCATCCCTCGATATCAACGACATCTTCAAATACGAGGCCAGCACCGAGGGCTCCGGCACCTACACGCCCTCGATCGTCGACCGCGGCACGGCCAAGGATTCCGTCGCCGGCTACAGCTTCGGCAACAACGGCGACAGCACGACCAACGCCCAGTCGAACCGCATCCGCGGTCTCGCCGCCCCCGACGCCGCGATCAACAATTTCCCGACGAACAACCGCGTGCCCTTCGACTCCTACAATACGCAGTCGGTCGAAATCACCCGCGGCCCGAATTCGCTGCTCTTCGGCCTCGGCACCCCGGCCGGCATCGTCAACCAGACGTCCGCCCAGGCCGCCCTCAACAAGAACACCAACCAGCTCGTCCTCCGCACGGACCACTACGGCTCGTTCCGCACGTCGCTCGCCTTCAATCGCGAGATCGTGAAGGACACGTTGGCTTTCTACGGCGCGTTCCTCTACAACAACCAGCAGTTCCAGCGGAAACCCTCGCGCGACCTCACCCGCCGCCAATACGCCGCGATCACCTATAAGCCCTTTGCGAAAACGATCGTGCGCGGCTTCGCGGAAAATTACCGCAACGACGCCAACCGCCCGAATTCCCTCACGCCCCGCGACTTCGTGAGCCCGTGGTTTGCCGCCGGCCGCCCGGCCTACGATCCCACGACGCGCATGATCACGATCCTCGACACCAACGCCGTGGTCGGCCCCTTCGTCTCGAACGTCAACTCGCCCGGCTACAACGCCGCCGTCAACCGCGTCCTCGGCGCGGGCGCCGCCGGCACGATCGCGAACAATCCGCAGTTCGTCCCCGGTATCCAGTTTGAAGACACCGCTCGCCCGCTCCGCCTGATCGACGGCGGCCAGTCCATCGCCTTCTTCCAACGTAACCCGGTCTTCTACGCCCCGGCCCAGACCAATCCCGCGACCGCGACGCCCACGCCCGCCTCGCTCGGCTACACGGCCGGCGATCCCCGTTTTCTGATCCTCGACCGCCAGTGGTCCTCCTCGGTGAACTTGCCCATTCCCACGACGTCGATCAACGGCCGCACCTTCACCTACGGCAGCTACCAGATCCCCGGTGTCACCAAAAAATCGATCTACGACTGGACGAAATACAATCACCTCCAGACCAACTTCTCCCAGCTGCGCTCCGCCAATTACAATTTGGAGGTCGAACAGCAGCTCCTCCCCGACCTCTTCTTCAGCGCCGGTTGGTTGCGCCAGGATATCGACGGCTTCGACAACTACACGATGAACCAGCTCACCGGGGCCACGATCCAGATCGACACCAACGTGAAGAACATCAACGGCACCGCGAATCCCTATTTCGGCCTGCCGTTCGTCTCCGAGGGCGTCGGCGGCGGGGTCGATACCTTTTACGCGCCGCAGACCGACGACAACTACCGCGCGATGCTCGCCTACGACCTGAATCTCACGAAGCAGTCCGGCGTCCGCAAATGGCTGGGCCGCCATCGCCTCCTCGCCCTCGGCACCAGGCAGACCATCAGCCGCGCCATCGAGCGCCATCGCAACAATTTCGTCGACGGCGACGCCGACGCGAAGCTCCGCTACGTCTCCAACCTCGCGCTGCCCGGCCAGCAACTCGCCCTCAACAGCGCGCTCATGCGCAAATACTACATGGCCAGCCCCGGCGGCGCGCAGGGCGTCTCGACCCACTCCGCCGGCTTCTACGGCAACCAGGGCTGGAACGCCCCGTTCACCTCGCAGGTGCAGGTGTTCAACCATTCGACCCAGCAGTTCCAAAACGACACCGTGACCGAGCAGGCCCTTTTCTCCGCCGCCGGCAGCTTCCGCACCCGCCGCGAGGTCAAGAGCTGGACGCTCGCCGCGCAGAGTTACCTCTGGGACGACCGCCTCATCGCCACGCTGGGCTGGCGCCACGACGATTACCGCGCCCGCGTGACGACCTCCGGCGCCATCACCGACGTCCTCGGCAAGGTTACCTCGCCGGCCCTTACCAACGCCGAACTGTTCACCACCAACTCCACGGGCCTGATCAATTACAACACGGTCATGAGCCGCTGGGGCCGCTGGGACGCGCTCACGGGCGATACCAAAACCCTCGGCGCCGCGTTCCGCCCGCTCAAGGGCCTCGGGTTCGTGCAAAACCTCGCCGGCGGCGATTCGTTCCTCTCCGAGCTGCTCCAGGGGACGACGTTTTATTACAACAAGTCCGACAATTTTAATCCCCCGGCCACCTACCAGACCGACTACTTTTTTAAGCCGCTCGCGAAACCCACGGGCAAAGGCACCGATGTCGGGGTTGGCTTCAGTGTCCTGAAAAACAAACTCGTCGTCCGCCTCAACTGGTATGAAAACACCAGCCAGAGCGAGCGCACCGGCGCCGCGGGGACACTGCTTACGCGTCTGGCCTACTCCGATACCACCACGGGCATTCCGTGGGCCAGCGCCGTCCAGCGTCTGCGCAACGGGATGGCGGCCGGCCGCACGGTCGACCAGATCATCTCCGTTGCCAACTGGAACACCGACGCGGTGAACAACGTCGCGGATACGGCCAACCAGCAGAAGATCTACGACCTGATCAAACTCCCGCTGAACTATTACGCGGGCCTCAGCTCCGGCGCCACGCAGGACAGCCAGGCCAAGGGTACGGAAGTCCAGGTCACCTACAATCCGCTCCCGAATTGGACCATGAAGTTCACCGGCAGCAAACAGCAGAGCACCTACACCAACATCGCCCCGCAATACGACGCCTGGCTCGCCGAGCGCCTGCCGAAGTGGACGACCAACGGGGCGCCCGACATTCCCGACTTCGTCGACCCGAACACCAGCCGCCGCTGGTCGCTCAAGAACTTCTGGACCGGCTACGGTTACACCGGCGTCGCCCAGATCGAAAACACCGACGGCAATACCAGCGCGCAGGCCTATCACAACAACGTCGTCGTTTCGCAGGTCGCCCTCGCCAAAGCCCTCGAAGGCGCGCGTTCTCCCCTCGAGCGCCAATATCACGCTTCCTTCCTCACCAACTACACGTTCCGCGAAGGCAAGCTCAAGGGCGTCTCCGTCGGTGGCGCCGAACGATGGGAATCCCGCGCCGCGATCGGATTCTTTGGCAAGGTCGGTGACCCGATCAACTCGCCCACGGTGATCAACCTCAACGACGTCACGCGCCCGGTCTACGATGACGGCAATTACTACACCGACCTCTGGGTTTCCTACTCGCGGAAAATTTTCAAGGACAAGATCGGCTGGAAGCTGCAGCTGAACGTTGAAAACGCCACCGAGGGCGGCCGCCTCATGCCGACCCAGGTCAACTTCGACGGCACACCCTGGGCCTTCCGCATCATCGACTCGCGGAAGTTCACGCTGACCTCGACGTTCAACTTCTGAGTCGGCCGCGACCGCGCCCGGTCGCTTCGCCTCACCGGCTTCAGCTCCCTCGGCCCAGAGGGAGCTTTTTCTTTTCCGCCTTTTGCCTACGCTCGTCCCCATGGCTGTCGTCGTCCCCGCCCGCAGTGAATCCGCTCGGCGCGCCTTCGCGTGGCGATGGCTCGCGCCGGCGGGCCTCGTCCTCGCGCTGGTTCTGGCCTACGCGAACACGCTGCATGCGCCCTTCCTCTTCGACGACGCCGGAGCCGTCCTCCACAACCCCACGATCCGCCGCCTCGATTCGCTCGAGATTTTCCTGCCGCCGGCGGACGGCAGCACGACGACGGGCCGTCCGATCGTGAATGCGTCCTTCGCCGTCAACTACGCCGTCTCGGGGGAAAACGTGTGGAGCTACCACGCGCTCAACCTCGCGATCCACGCGGCCGCCGCCCTCGCGCTCTTCGGCCTCCTCCGCCGGACGCTCGCCTCGCTTCCACTTAAACGCTCCTCTTTCAACAGCGCCGCCGCCGCGCTCGCGGCAGCGACGCTCTGGGCCCTGCACCCGCTGCAGACCGAATCCGTCACCTGCATCGCGCAGCGCACCGAGTCCCTCTGCGGCCTCTTTTACCTCCTCACGCTCTATGCCTTTGCCCGTGCGACTTTGCTGGCTGTTCAACCTGCTCCGGGGTGGAGCGCCTTGACCCCAACGCGCTGGCTTGTCCTCTCGGTTCTCTCCTGCCTCCTCGGCATGGCCACCAAGGAGGTCATGGTCACCGCGCCCGTTTTGGTCTTCCTCTTCGACCGCACGTTCGTCGCCCGCAGCTTCGCCGCCGCGTGGCGCGCCCGCCGCATCTATTATGTCGCCCTCGCGGCCACCTGGCTCGCCTTGCTCGCGCTGCTGTTCCTCGGCTCCGGTGCGCGCGGGGCCTCCGCCGGTTTCGGCCTCGGCGTCACGGGGTGGACTTACCTGCTGAAACAGGGCGAAGCCGTCCTGCTCTATTTGCGGCTCGCCGTCTGGCCGTATCCGCTCGTCCTCGACTATGGCACGGCGGTCGGCCGCCCGGATCTCCCTTTCCTGGGCCAAGGGCTCGCCGTGGTCGCGCTGCTCGCTGCGACCTGCTGGGCGCTCGTTCGCCGCCCCGTGCTGGGTTTTGTCGGAGCTTGGTTTTTTCTCATTCTCGCCCCGAGTTCCAGCGTTGTGCCCCTGGTCACTCAGACGATGGCGGAACATCGGATGTATTTGCCGCTCGCTGCCGTGGTGGTGCCCGTTGCCGTCGCGCTCTTTGTCCGCCTGGGTGCGCGGGCCGCGTGGGTGCTGGGAGGCGCTGTGCTGCTCGGCGGAGCCGCGACCGTCGCGCGCAACGCGGACTATCGCGAGGTCGCCACCATCTGGGCCGAGACCGTCCGCCGACGTCCGGACAACCCCCGCGCCCACCACAATCTCGCGCTGGCCCTCCACCGCGCCGGTCGCTTGCCCGCCGCGCACGGCTCCTTTGCGCGCGCGGTCGCGCTCGATCCCGCCTACGTCGTCGGCCACTACAACTGGGGCGTCGCGCTGCTCGCCGATTCCCGCGTGGCCGAGGCGACCGCCGCGTTCGTGACGACGGTCCGTCTCGCGCCCGACCATGTCGACGCCCACCGCCAGCTCGCGCGCCTCGCCGAGCAAGGCGGCCGTCTCGCCGAGGCGGAAAATCATTGCAACGCCGTCCTCCGCTTCGCGCCCGACGACTTGGACGCCCATCGCCGCCTGGGCCTGCTCCTCGCCCGGGCCGAACGCCTGGCGCCCGCCGAGGGGCACTTCCGCGCCGTCTTGCGCCTGGTGCCGGCGGACGCCGACGCTCATGCCAATCTGGGCAACGTCCTCCTGCTCGGGGGCCGGCCGCGCGAAGCCATCGCCTGCTACGAACAGTCGCTCCGGCTGCGCCCCGCCGACGACCGCACGCGCGAAAATCTTCAGCTCGCCCGTGGGGCCCTCCGCTGATCCGCCGCCGGTTCCTGCGAATCCCGGCTGCTGACTGACTGTCAATTTCCCGCGGTGTTGTGGTTCTCGTGCGGTGGGAGAGGGTGACAATAACACTCTGCGTGTTCGTGGACCGCCGTCACCGGCACCCGACCGCCGATTTCCTCCCTGCCTGTTCCTATGCACCTTCCGTCCTCTTTCCGCTTCACCGCGCGTGGTTTCCTCCGGCTTGCTGGCCTGTGGCTGGCGCTCGCGTCGGTCCACGCCCAGTCGTTGCCGGCCTCCGCCGCGGCCGACGCCAAAGCCCTCGCCCAATACGACCGAAACAAGAACGGCAAACTCGACGCCGACGAACGCTCCGCCCAGCGCGCCGACGAAGCCCGCGCCGCCTCCGCCGTGGCCGCGAAGCCGGCCGCTACCGCCGCGGAAAAAGACGAGGTCGTCGCCCTTTCGCCCTTCGAGGTCAACGCCGGCTCGGACAGGGGCTACTCCGCCTCCGGCACGCTCTCCGGCACGCGTCTCGCCTCGAAACTGGAGGACATCGCCGGCTCCGTCTCCGTCATCACCAAACAGCAGCTCCTCGATACTGCCGCCCTCGATATCAACGACATCTTCCAATACGAGGTCGGCACCGAAGGCACCAAGGAGTTCACCGATCTCACCAGCGACGGCCGCGGCGACTACGACAACGTCACCGGCAATCCCACTGGCGCCAATCGCATCCGGGGTCTCGCCGCCGCCAACATCACCTCCGGCGGATTTGCCGCCAGCGGCAGCATCCCGATCGACACCTACAACATCGACGCCGTCGAGATCGTCCGCGGCCCGAATTCCAATCTCGCCGGCCTCAGCGACGCCGGCGGCTCCGTGAATCTCGTCACCAGCCGCGCCAACGTCAGCCGTCCCTCGACCAATCTCTCCGTGCGGGCCGACAGCTACGGCGGTTTCCGGGGCAGTCTGGACCTCAACCGCCCGCTCTTGCGCAATCTTCTCTCGATGCGCTTTTCGTCGGTCTACGAGGAAAAGGGCTTCATCCGCAAACCTGCGACCGACCGCACCAACCGCCAGCAGCTCGCCTTCACCTTCCGGCCGTTCCGCACGACCACGATCACGGCCAGCGGCGAGCGCTACCAGCAGTATGCCAGCCGTGCGAACTCCCTCATGCCGCGCGAGAACATCTCCTACTGGCGCGCGCAGGGCATGCCCACCTACAACCCCCTCACGCAGACTTTCACCGTCAACGGCCGTCCCTCCACGGCGGCCCCGATCACGACGATGACGAACAATCTTCCTCCCGGCCTCCAGCTCTTCGGCAGCGCCAACGTCCGCAACCTCCAGTTCATCGATGCCGGCCAGATCCAGATTTTCATGCGCGGCGGCAATCCCTCCAACAACGCCACCACGCCCTTCCAGCTCACGCAGAGCGCCAATTTCATCGAGACACGCCCGCTGTGGAAAACGCCCGCGACCACCGACCGTTCGATCTACGACTGGACCGACGTGAACCTCGCCGCGCCCAACTACGAGACCAACCGCGCCAGCATTTATAATGTGAAGCTCGAGCAGAGCCTCTTCAAAACCGATCGGCAGCAACTCGACCTCGAGGTCGCCGGGCGCCGCGAAGATCAGCTCAACTACCGCCGCATGTTCATCGCGCAGCAGGACGGCGTCGGCAACACGCTTGTGCTCGATACCAACGAGACGCTCCTCGACGGCCGCAAGAACCCGTTCTTCCTCCGCCCCTACATCGGCGGCGTGAATCCCCAGGTCAACAAGCGGCCCAATTTGACCGACCAGTATCGCGCCCAACTGGCCTACCAGCTCGATTTCCGTCGCGAGACGAACCTCTTCAAGTGGCTCGGTTACCACCGCCTCCTCGGCTACGGCGAGTATCGCATTTCGATCGGCTCGCCCGGGAGCCTGCGTTTCCACGACACTGTGGTGCAGAACGCGGACTTGATTCCCAATCCCACGGGCAATCTCTCCAACAGCAACGGCCTGCTCACTTATCCGATGTTCTATTTCGGCGGCAGCAACACCGGCGTGCAGGGCCCCAACACCGGCCCCGTCAACTGGACTGGCGTCGTCAACGCTACCGTTCCCACCGCCAACGGCGTCGGACCCGCCGTCTGGAAAACATCGCCCGCGGTCATCGACGAAGTCTATTTCGCCATCGGCACACAGAAGAAAAAAGTCCGCACCGCCGGCCTCAGCCTCCAAAGCTACTTGTTCAACGACCAGATCATTCCGACGATCGGCCGCCGCAAGGACCGCGTGTACACCGTCGACAACTACGCCTTGAACCTCTCCGGCACGCTCCTCGACCAAGCCAATCTCCTGAACTTCGGTCCCAACAAGAAATGGCGCGAAGGCGAGACCGAGACCAAGGGCGTCGTCGTGCAGCCGTTCAAGCGCTTGCCGTTCGTGCGCCACGCGGCCGAGGGCACCGGCGCCGCGCGTTTCCTCGGTCAGTTCGTGCAGGGCTTCCGCGTGCACTACAACCAGTCCGACAGCTTCCAACCGGCCGACACCGCCTACAACGTCTTCCTCGAACAGCTCCCGAATCCCCAGGGAAAAACCAAGGAATTCGGCTTCAGCCTCAGCCTGTTCGACAACCGCCTCTACGTCCGCGCCACGCGTTTCGCGACCACGCAGTTCCGCGCCCGCACGGGTATCGGAACGGTGGCGACGCGCGCCATGGCCATGGATTTCGACGTCCCGGGCCAAAATCTCACCTTCGACCTCTACACCACCGCGACCGGCTGGCAGCAGACGATGCACCCCGAGTTTACGCTCGAGCAGGCCCGGGCGGCGGCCGCCAAACAGATCGGCTACACCACCGATTACATCGCCGGAGCGACCGGGAAGACGATTTCCGACGCCCTCGACGCCACCTCAAAGGGCACCGAGGTCGAGCTCCAGTTCAACCCCTCGCGCTACTGGACCCTCAAGGTCACCGGTGGCCAGCAGATCGCGATGGACCAAAACGTTTCGCTCTTCATCCAGGAGTTCATCGACCAGCGCCTGCCGTTTTGGACCACGGTCAAAGATCCCGACGGCGAACTCTGGTGGACCACGCGCCTGGGCTCCAACGGAATTCCGCGCGACTACTTCACCGGCAATATCCAAGCCCCGCTCAACCTCGCCATCACCACCCAGGGCAAACGCAAGCCGCAGACTCGCGAGTATACTCTCCGCCTGACGACCAACTACCAGCTCGCCGGCCTCGTCCCTGACCACAAATGGCTCAAGGGCGTGTCTGTCGGCGGCTCGTATCGTTGGGCGAGCAAGGGCGCGATCGGCTACCTGGCCGCGTCGGCGGATGCCGATGGTGTCATCCGCCGCCTCGACCGCGACCGCCCCGTCTACGATAAACCCGTTGGCAATCTCGATCTCCTGCTCAGCTACAATACCCGCCTCTTCCGCAACAAGGTCCGTACGACCTTCCAGCTGAATGTGTCCAACGTTACGGAGAACGGTCACCTCAAGGGAGTCGCCGTCAATCCCGACGGCAAGTTCTGGCAATACCGCATCATCGACCCGCGCCAGTTCGTGTTCACCACGCGCTTCGATCTCTGACCATTGGTTGTCGTGGCGAGAAGCCCGCTCCGCGGGTGACGCGAGCAGCCATCACGGCCGCCCGACTCTCCCGCTGAAAGGCTGGAGAGTTTTTCTTTTCAGTCCTTTGTTACCGTCCATGTCCGCGCGCCCCTCCGCTCCCGCCCTCATCGCCTACGCCACCGCTCTGCTCACGCGCGCCGGCCTTGACGCCGACAAAGCCTCCGTCGTCGCGGACATTCTCGTTGAGGGTGATCTTCTCGGTCACACCACGCACGGCCTCGCACTGCTCGCGCCCTACCTCGCCGAACTCGAAAACGGCGGGATGACAAAAATCGGCGAGCCACGCGTCATCGCCGATTGGCCCGCCGCCGTGACGTGGGACGGCCGGCGTCTGCCCGGCCCGTGGCTCGTCGTGCGTGCGCTCGATTTGGCCGTCGCCCGCGCGAGAATCAACGGCACCTGCACCGTCGTCATCCGGCGCAGCCATCACCTCGCCTGCCTCGCCGCGTATCTCAAGCGGGTCACCGATCAGGGGCTCATGGTGATGGTATCCTGTTCGGACCCCGCGGTCGCCAGTGTCGCGCCCCACGGGGGCCGCACTTCCGTCTATACGCCGAACCCGCTCGCGGCCGCTTGGCCCACGGCGGGCGAGCCCGTGATCCTCGACGTGTCGATGTCGATCACGACGAATGCCCTCACGAATCGTCTCACGAAAGAGCACCGCGCCTATCCCGGACTCTGGGCCCTCGATGCCGAGGGCCGTCCGAGCGACGATCCCGCGGTACTCTCGGCCCAACCGCCTGGTGCCCTCCTCCCCATGGGCGGCCTCGACCATGGACATAAAGGCTACGCCCTCGCCCTCCTCGTCGAGACGCTCACGGGCGCCCTCGCCGGCCATGGGCGGGCCGATCCCACGGAGGGTTGGGGGGCGAGCGTCTTCATCCAAGTTCTCTCGCCGGCGCTCTTTGGCGGAGCCGAGGAATTCCTGCGTCAAACCGAGCACCTCGCCGCCACCTGCCGCGCCACGCCGCCCCGGCCCGGAGTCGAGCGCGTCCGCCTCCCCGGGGAAAACGGCCTCCGCCGCCGCGCCGCGCAACTCGCCCACGGCGTCGATCTCTACCCCGGTATCCTCTCCGCCCTCGTTCCGTGGTCCGATAAACTCGGCGTCCCCGCGCCCGCCCAACGCTGACGCATCCGCCCGCCCGCCGCCAAATTTGTCACGTATTACGTGACAAACTCCCGTCAGCGAAAAAAAACCTCGCCACGACTTCTGGGCGGGTGCGGTCGAGCCTTTGTCACGTATTACGTGACAAACGCCCGTCAGCGAAAAAAACTCCGCCACGACTTCTGCGCG
>JBIKOK010000042.1:0-40993 GCA_044358025.1 Opitutaceae bacterium | reverse complement strand
GGGCGGCGGGGCCGCGGCGTTCGGCGAGTTGGGCGAGGTAGAGGCTTTCGGGTTGGGTGGCGCTGCCGCGCACGAATTCGCGAAAGGGCATCGTGCGCGGGTCGTAGGTGAGGTTGTCGTCCACGATCACGCCCTTGCTCCCGTAAGCTTGGTTGGGCGCGCCGGGCGGGCTTTGGATTTGGAGCTCGGTGGCTTCGCAGTTCCAGAGGAGGGAGTTGGCGGTGGTCCAGCCGGCGCCCTGGCCGTGAGCACCGCGGTTGGCGAAGTGGAGACCATGGCCGCGGATGATGACGTTGTCGTAGAGGACGCCGGAGGCCCAGCTCTCGACGGGGCCGCTGGCGCCGAGGGCGGCGGTGGCGCGGCAGTGAAGAAAGACGTTGGGGCCGGTGGCGGCGAAACCGGTCGTGAAGTCGCGGAGGCCGTGCTCGCTGGTGCAGCGTTGGACAAGCGTGAGCTGGCCGGAGATGGAGAAAACGCGGCGGCGATAGGCGGCGAGTTCGGAAATGGGAGCGAGAGCGGTGCAGTCCTCGATGGTGAGCGCGCGCGAATCGGTCTGCGCGTGGATGACGGAGCTGACGAAGTGCTGCGCGGTGAGTTGGCGGACCCACGCGTGTTCGACCTTGTCGAGGGCGACGCAGACCCACGCGTGTTCTTCGTCGCGGGCGTTGGGGAACGCACGGTCGTAGTCGGAGATGCAGCGGAGATTTTCGACGCCGATGTGGTCGATGCGGCCGGGGAATTCGCAGCGGGCGATGGTGCCGCCGCCGAAGGCTTGATCGAGTGAGGTGGTGAGCGGGGCATCAAGGGTGAGGGTGTGCGTGGCGGGATCGACGGCGGTGATGGTGCGCTCCCAGACGAGGTCGCGGGAACCGGGGGCCCACGAGACGCGGTTTTCGGGCCGCCAGCCGGAGAAGGTGCCCATGCCGAGGTGGGCGATCCACGCGGCGTTGCCGGGACGGCGGACGGCGACGCGCGAGCCGACAGGGAAGGCGGTGGCATCGGCGGCGGTGAGCCGCGTGGCGCCGACGGGGACGAAGGTATCGGCAATGGCCTGACGCGTGGCGGCGACGTCGGTGCGGTCACCGCGGCCGGAGATTTCGATCAGCGTGCGCCGGGACGGGCGAGCGGAGACGAGGACGGTCGCGGCGGGATCGTTTTCATGTTCGCCCTGACCGGAGCCGCGGAGAACGACGCCGCTGGCATTGAGGCGGAGCGTGCCGTGGATTTTGTAGCGACCGGGTTTGAGCAATACGGCGCCGCGAAAACCATCAGGGCCGCGAGGCAGGCGGGCGACGGCGTCGAGGGCGGCTTGGATGCGTGCCCGGTCGTCGGGTGCGGAGGTGGGCGAGGCGGACGCGGAGGGGGCGACGGTGATTTTCGTCGGGACGAGGGGGATGGGTTCGCCGCCGCCGCCGTAGCCGGCGTGGGAGAAGTCGATGACGCGGTTGCCGGAGGCATCGGGGATGGAGACGAGCGCGTTGGCGTCGCCGGAGCGGATCGAGGGCGTCGGGCGCTCTTGGGCGGGCGCGGGCGCGACGAAGGCGCAGAGGAGCGCGGTGACGAGTGCGAGCGGGGTGGGGCGGGACATGGGGGCCGGGGCGAGAAGCGAGGTAGCGGGCGTAAGGCCCGCTCCATACAAAACCGCCCGCCTCTCACGAGGCGGGCGACGGGGTGGCGGACTTATTTGCCGGCGGTGTAGGCGGCGTAGGCTTCGGCGACTTTGCCGGCTTTTTCGTCACCGCCGTGGAAGTAGAAACGGTAGCGGAGCGTGAGCGTGCCGCCGGCGGGGATGGTGTAGTCGCCTTTGCCGGCGGGGTGTTTGGCGGCGGGCTCGAAATCTTTTTGGCCAAAGGGATTCGCGGCGAAGAGGCCGTATTCGCGGGCCATCCACCACGTGGGGTGACGGAGGTTTTGCGGGTGGTCGAAGATCGCGATGCCGTAGGTCTTGCCGTCCTTGGGCGCGAAGTAGTCGCACCACGGGGCGCGTTTACCCCAGGCGGCGCTGTTGCGGTCGCCGTTGGCGGTGACGATCGTGCCCGCGCCCGGGATGTCTTTGCCCTTTTCTTTGCGCGGGGCGTTCATCCATTGGGCGACGCGGATGGACATGGTGCCGTCTTTATTGTCGCCGAGGACGAGCGGGGCGTCGGGCTGGGCGCGAATGGTGACCTCGTAGTCGAGTGAGCGGGTATCGGCGGTGCCGCGGAAACGGAGCGTGGTGTCGTCGGTGGCGATGAGTTTGCCGTCGGGAGAGACCCAGCGGTTTTTCACCCGGAGGACGCCGACGTCGCCGCTTTTGGTTTCAACGATGCCGTCGTTGAGCGTGTTGCCCTTGGGGAATTTGGTGCCGGAGGTGCCTTCGTTCCAGAAGTCGATTTTGTTGACGTCGCTGTGGACGAACATGAGGGCGCGGTGGTGCTTGTGGTCGTGGTCTTCGCCGGGCGTGTCTTTCATCGGGAAATCGCGGACGAGCGAGGTGCCGTCGGCGGCGTTGACGGGGTAGAGGTAGGGGCGGGAGGCGCCTTTGAAGATGTATTCGGTGAAGAGCTGGCCGCCGATCTCGACGCGCACACGATCGTCGAGCGGCGTGAGGGTGACGGCGGGCGCGGCGGCGCGGGTGGCGGGCAGAAGCGCCGCGAAACCGGTGGCGAGCCAGAGGGAAAGGAGGAGACGGTTTTTCATGGAGGAAAGTGGAGGGAAGTTGGGGGAGACGGAGAAGACGGGAAGGGGAAAGGCGAGTCAGCGCTGGGGCGTGAGCGAGGTGTAATCGTCAATCACGAGGTAGGTGCAGGGCGTGGTCCGACGTGACGGAGGAAGGTGGTCGCGTCGGCGGCGAGGAAAATCACGGAGCCGGGACCGCCGGTCTTGGACTGGCCGACCCCGTGAGCTTCGACGGCGCCCTCTTTTACGACGATGACCTCTGCCTGGAGGGGCTTCGACGGTTCGCCGCTTTTCTCGCCGGGATGGAGGGGGCTGGTGTGGCTGTGCGTTTGGTCGACGGTGGCGGTCGGGCCGGCGAAGACGTTTCGGCGCGAGCCCTTGGGGGGCGGCGTGACGGTCAGTTTTTCCCCGTCGGAGACGGCGGAGAGCCGCGGGGCGCCGGCGGGTGCGGCGGGCTGGAGTGTCTGGGCGGGGAGCAGGGGGCACAGGAGCGCGGCCGCGGCGAGGGCCGGAATCCGTTGCAGCGGGGATTTCATTTTGAGGCGGCCGGGGCGGGGCGGGCGGCGCGCGCGGCGGCAGCGGCCGTGTCGAGTTCGGCTTCGGTGGGGAAGCGGTCGAAGCGGCGATCACTTTTTTTCCCGCGGAGGTGTCGATCCGCGAAATCCAGCAGGGCGGTCCAATCATCGGCGGTGAAGGCGTGGCCGTGAGGGGCGTAGTGGACGCCGAGGCGGGCGGGGGCGTCGGCCCCGAAGAGCGCGTAGGCGGGTTTTGCTCCGTCGAACGCGGCGCGCACGGCGGCGGGGAGGGAGATGAGGTCGGTGTCGCCCTCGAGGGCGAGGAACGGGCGGGGGGCGCAGAGGGCGAGAAACCAGTGTTGGTCGAAGGGAAGTTTTTCGCGTTGCCCCCGGAATTCGTGGAGGTGGGGCGAGAACCAGTTCGGATATTTTTTCTGCATGACGTCGAGGGTCTCGCTGCCGCGCGGTCCGGCGAAGCGATACGCCCCGACGCCGCCTCCGCCGGTGACGACGGGCGCGCCCATCAGGCGTTCGTCGAAGGCGGCGGCGACCATGGCGGATTTACCGGCGCGCGAGGCGCCGGTGATGACAAGTTTGGTTTGGTCGATGGTGCGATCGGTGGCGAGGTAGTCGGCGATGCGGGAGGTGCCCCAGGCCCAGCCGGCGAGGATACCCCAGTCATAGCCGGGGTAGGCGGGATAGAAGCGCGTGGTGCGAAAGGCCCAGCTGCCGTCGGCGTTGCGCAGGGTCGTGTCCTCGGCGCAGTCGTTGTTGTTGAACATCACGAGCGCGTAGCCGCGGCGGAAGAGCTCGGCGTGGCGGGCGGCGACGGATTCGGCGGTGACGGGGCCGCCGAACCCGGCGCGACCGCCCGGTGCGGCGGTGGTGGCCGGCGGGGCGGCGTTTTCCTGGCCCGGCACGACGGGCGCGGCGGTGGCCCCCGCCGCGGCCGCGCCGCCGGTGACCGGAGCGGGGCCGACGAGGAGCAGGACGTTTTGGCCGCGGCCTTGGTTGGGGCCCTGGGGGAGGCGCGGAAGAATCGTGGCGCCCGGCGGCGAGCCGCTTGGGGAAATGATGGCGGGAAACGGGCCGCCCGCTGCCGGCGTGAAGATCCCGAGGTCGAGCCCGAGTTTCTCCCCGGGTCCGAAGGTGAGATGGACGAGGCGGTAAAGCACTTGGCCGTCGGCGACCTTTGCCGAGCTGAGCTCGCGGCCTTGCACGTTGCCGGGCGGCGGGGGCATGGCGCCGATGGCGTAGTATTCGAGGGTGCGTTTGATTTCCTCGCGGCGTTTTAGCCACTGGGCCGGCGACGAGACCTTCGTGCCGTCGTTCATCACGAGGACGTCGGGCAGGTCAGGGCGCACGGGGAGTTCGCCGACGCCGGGGAGGCGGCCGAGGGCGGTCGCGATGGGCGGAACGGGGATCTCCTTCGGGTCGGGGCCGTCGGCGGGCGCGGTGGTCTGGGCCAACAGCGCCGCGGGCGCGAAGGCGGCGGCGAATGCGAAAAAGAACGGAAGACTCCGGCGGGGGACGGGGCAGCGCATGGGTTCGGCGGGATTGACGAGGCGCGGGCGCGGAGGATGCGCGGTGAGGACAGGTGGATCGATTTCCGGCGCGGCCGGCGGTGCAACGTCATCTGTCGGAGCGCGGGCGGGGTGCGGCCGGAAAGACCAAACGTTTCGGGCGATCGCCGGGCCGCGTGCCGTGCGCGACGGCTTGGCGCCGGGGCGGCGGCGGGCGCGGCCGTTTGGGGCAGAAAAAGCCCCGCGCCGGGGAGGGCGCGGGGCTTGAGCGACGGAACCGCGTCGCGACGACGCGGTGACGGCGGGCGTGGGCGGCGTTTACTTCTTCGCAGCCTGGGCGTCCGCGACGGCCGCCTGGGCGGCGGCGAGGCGGGCGACCGGCACGCGGAAGGGCGAGCAGCTCACGTAGCTCAGGCCGAGCTTGTGACAGAACTTGACGGAATCCGGATCGCCACCGTGTTCGCCGCAGATGCCGAGCTTGATGTCGGGACGGGTCTTCCGGCCCTTCTCGATCGCGATCTGCATGAGCTGGCCGACGCCGGTCTGGTCGATCGAGGCGAAGGGGTTCTTCTTCATGATCTCGGACTCCTGGTAGGCTCCGAGGAAGGAGCCGGAGTCGTCGCGCGACATGCCGAGGCAGGTTTGCGTGAGATCGTTGGTGCCGAAGCTGAAGAACTCGGCGGTGTGCGCGATCTCGTCGGCGGTGAGGGCGCCGCGCGGGATCTCGATCATCGTGCCGACGCTGTAGGCGATCTTGGTCTTCTTTTCGGCCATGACGGCCTTGGCGACGGAGTGAACGAGCTCGGTCTGGAGATCGAGTTCCTTCTTGAAGCCGACGAGCGGGATCATGATCTCGGGCTTGGCCTTGAAGCCGGCCTTGTTGGCATCGGCGGCGGCCTCGAAGACGGCGCGGGCCTGCATGGCCGTGATTTCCGGATACTTGATGCCGAGGCGGCAGCCACGGAAGCCGAGCATGGGGTTGAACTCATGCAGCTCGTGGACGCGGTGCATGATCTTCTCGACCGGCACGTTGAGTTTCCGGGCGAGATCCATCTGCGCCTCCTTGGAGTTGGGGAGGAACTCATGGAGGGGCGGGTCGAGGAAGCGGATCGTGGCCGGGAAGCCCTTCAATTGTTTGAAGATCCCGAAGAAGTCGGCGCGCTGGTAGGGGAGGAGTTTGGCGAGGGCGGCCTGGCGGTCGGCGAGATTGCCGGCGAGGATCATTTCGCGCATGGCGTCGATGCGGTCGCCTTCGAAGAACATGTGCTCGGTGCGGGTCAGGCCGATGCCGACGGCGCCGAACGCGATCGCCTGGGCGGTCTGTTCGGGGGTGTCGGCGTTGGTGCGGACCTGGAGTTTGGTCGCTTGCGCGCACCATTTCATGAGCTGGACGTAGCTCTTGAATTTCTCGGTGGCCTGCGCGGCTTTGTCGCCGTTGAGGAGGCCCGCGATGATCTCGGAGGGCGCGGTCGCGATCTGGCCGGCGTAAACCGTACCGATGGTGCCGTCGATCGAGAGGAAGTCGCCCTCGGCGAAGGCGTGGCCGTCGATGGTGGCGATTTTCTTGTCGTAATCGATGATGACGCCGGCGGCGCCGCAGACGCAGACCTTGCCCATTTGGCGGGCGACGAGGGCGGCGTGGGAGGAGACTCCGCCGCGGGCGGTGAGGATGCCTTCGGCGGCGATCATGCCGCGTAGATCCTCAGGGGAGGTCTCGACGCGGACGAGGAGGACTTTTTCCCCGTTGGCAGCGGCCGTGACGGCGCGGTCGGCGTTGAAGTAGATCTTGCCGGTGGCGGCGCCGGGGCCGGCGGGCAGACCGGTGGCGATGACCGTGGCCTTCTTGACCTCGGCGAGGTTGAAGACCGGGGCGAGGAGCTGCTCGAGCTGGTCGGCCGGGTTGCGGAGGATGGCGGTTTCCCAGGTGATGAGCTTCTCCTTCACCATATCGATGGAGAACTTGAGGGCGGCCATCGCGGTGCGCTTGCCGTTGCGCGTCTGGAGCATGAACAGCTTGCCCTCCTGGATGGTGAACTCGATGTCCTGAACATCCTTGAAGTGCGACTCGAGGGTCTTGCGGACCTTGAGCAGCTCGGCGTAGGACTTCGGCATCACGTCCTTCAGTTTGAGGACGGGCTCGGGGGTGCGGACGCCGGCGACGACGTCTTCGCCCTGGGCGTTCACGAGGAACTCGCCGTAGAATTCGTTGACGCCGTTGGCGGGATTGCGGGTGAACGCAACGCCGGAACCGGAGGTGTCACCGGTGTTGCCGTAGACCATGGCCTGGACGTTGACGGCGGTGCCCCACTCGGAGGGGATGCCATATTTGGCGCGGTAAACCTTGGCGCGGTCATTCATCCAGGAACCGAACACGGCACCGGCGGCGCCGCGGAGCTGGTCCCAGGGATTGTTGGGGAAGGATTTTCCGGTGCGATCCTTGACGAGGGCTTTGAAGCGCTTGACGAGTTCCTGCTGGTCGGCGGCGGTCAGGTCGCTGTCGATGATGTCGCGGTGGTAGGTCTCGTGCTTGAAAGTGTGGATGACGGTCTCGAACGGATCGTGGTCTTCGCCGGCGCGCTTTTGGACGCCGATGACGACGTCGCCGTACATCTGGATGAAGCGGCGGTAGCAGTCCCAGGCGAAGCGCTCGTTCTTGGTGGCGGCGGCGAGGGAGAGGACGGTCTGGTCGTTGAGACCGAGATTGAGGATGGTGTCCATCATGCCGGGCATCGAGTCGCGGGCGCCCGAGCGGACGGCGACGAGGAGGGGGAAGCCGGAGGCGTCACCGAACTTGTAGCCCATGATCTTCTCCATGTTCTTCACGCCGGCTTCCATCTCGGCCTGGAGGGAGAGGGGATAGGTGCGCTTGTTGGCGTAGTAGTAAGTGCAGACCTCGGTCGTGATCGTGAAACCGGGGGGCACGGGCAGGCCGATGCGGGTCATCTCGGCGAGGTTGGCGCCCTTGCCGCCGAGGAGGTTCTTCATCGAACCGTTGCCGTCGGCCTTGTTGGCGCCCCACGTGTAGACGTATTTGGGCGCCTTGGCGGCGGAGGTTTTCTTGGTCGGAGCGGAGGTTTTGGCCTTCGCGGCGGGTTGCTTGGCAGTGGATTTAGCGGCCATGTTGGATGGGTTGTCTGGGTGGAAAAACGAACGTTCGGCGCAGGCGCAGAAGGGCAGAGGCAATAGGGCCGGCAGGGGGCCTGTCAACGGCGCAGCGGGCGGGGGCGTGAAATCCCTTTAAAGACGCTTCCGTTTTCGGAAAAACCTCCCACCATCCCGCTTCCTTTCCAACCCGTGAGCGACTCCACCGACCAACCCGACACCTCTGATTCAGCCGCCGACGTCGTTTCATCGCGCGAGAAGCCGATGGGGTTTTGGGATCATTTGGAGGAGCTGCGTGGAACGATCGTCAAGAGCGTGGTGGTGTTTGTCGTTTTCGCGACGCTGATCGGCATCTACATGAAGGAGTTTAACGACGTCCTGATGATGCCGCTGTTGAAGCTCAAAGCGGCGTATCCGGCGGTCACGATCGACCTCGGTTCGACGACGATCATGGAGCCGTTTAACGTGGTCATCCAGATGTGTGTGTTGGGCGGCTTGGCGCTGTCGTTGCCCTTCATCTTGTTTTTTGTGGGGCGCTTTGTGGCGCCGGCGCTGACGGAGAAGGAACTGCGGGCCGTGTTGCCGCTGTGCGTGTCGGCATTTGTGCTCTTTTTGCTGGGCGCGGCGTTCGCGTTTTTCCTGCTGGTGCCGAGCACGCTGCGGGTGTCGGTGGAGATCAACCAGATGTTTGGCTACGCGGTGCGGTGGACCCCGGGGAGCTACTACAGCCTGCTGACGTGGCTGACGCTGGGGGTGGGGGCCTCGTTCGAATTTCCGCTGGTCATTGTGCTGTTGGTGTGGCTCGGGGTGATGACGACGGCGTTTCTGCGCAAATACCGCCGGCACGCGATCATCGTGATTTTCCTCATCGCGGCGGTCGTGACGCCGACGCCGGACCCGATCACGCAGACGATGTTTGCGATTCCGCTCTATGTGCTCTTCGAGATCGCGATCTTTGCCTCGTCGCGGGTGGAGAAGCGCAAAGAGAAGCTCAAGCTCCTCGGGTGAGGGGACGGGTGGGTAGGTCGGCGGCGGGCGTAATCTCGGGATAACGTTCGCCGCGCTGACCGGGCGGCGTTAGCCTGAGTAAAAGAGGCGACGCTCGTCGCTACCCCGGTGCTGCGGCAGGAAAACGTCCGCCGGCGCAGCCCGCGGATCGTTTGCGCGGGGTTCAGTGACCCGTTCGGGAAACCGACCCAGAAACCGAACGACGACCCGCTGAAATTCGGCAACCCGCTCTGACCGGCCGGAGCCGAGGGCGCCGCCGCCGGCCGCCGCCGACCGGCGACTGCTCACATACCCTTGTTGATGAAGGCGACGTCCTTGTCGTTGTCCTTGATGCGAATTGTCTTCTGGCCCTTGGAGTCTTTGCCGACGTAGTCGATGCTGGCGGCGGCGAGGATGGGGAGGGCCTTGCGGATGTCTTTGCTCTCGCCCTCGCTCGTCACGTCGACGGTCCAAATTTCCGCCGGCGGGCGGCCTTCGGCGGCGGGTTTGTTTTCGGCGGCGTTCAGGCGGAGAAATTTTTCGTAGACCGTCACCGTGACGATATATTCGCGGTACCCCGCGAATTCGGTGCGCGGCGGGTCTTGGACGGTCACCGACTGATAGACCGGGTTGCCGTTGCGGTCGGTACCGACTTGCACGCGCTCGATGCGGATTTGCCCCGGCAATTGCACGTAGACGGGTTCGGAAACGGTTTCACGGCGCGACAGGGGCGGGCCGACGCCGTAGTCGAGGGCGACGACGAGGTCGGCTGTTTCGGCGTCGGACGCCTCGTAGAGACCTTTGCCGGAGAGCGCGGTGCGGACGAGTCCGGCGGCTTCCTTGTAACGCAGCGAGTCGTCGGCGATCGCGGGGTTCTTGTTGACGATTTTATAGGAGACCGCCTCCTCGGCCTTGGGCTTGGCGAGGGAATCGATTTTCACCTCGTAAGAATTCACGCAGCCGGTGGCGAAGAGCGCGACGCCCGCGAGGAGCGGGCAGGACGACCACCAGCCGTGGCGGGCTCGGGGGCGGAGATCTGAGGGGTGTTCAGATTTCATAGTGCGGGCGGACCATAGTGTCCCGAGGGTGCCGTGCAACTCGCCGACGCAAAATTCTTGCGGGGGCATGCCTCACGGGCCGCGCCGGATGGTTTGCACGTCCGGGTCGCTTTCCTTCATGCGGATGGTCGCGACACCGCCCGAGTTCTTCCCGAGATAAACCATACTGGCGGCGGCAAGGACCGGAAGGAGTGTGCGCAGGTCCTGTCCCTCTCCGTCGTAAACGGCCTCGAGCCGCCAGGCGACGACCGGCTGGTCCGGGCGAGGTGTCGGCGTATTTTGGAGGGCCGTGATGCGCAAGTGCTTCGTCGCCGTGGTGCTGTCGACGGGAATCTCCCGGTAGCCGCCCACGACCTGCGTGGGTGGGTCTTGGATCGTGATGGTTTGAACGATCGGTGTGCCGTTGGGACCGGCGCCGACCTGCACGGTTTCAGTGCGAATCCGGCCGGGAATCGTCACGTAGATCGCCTGGTTTTCCATGGTCCGGCGCGTCACGGCAGGGCCGACCCGACAGGTGAAGGCGATGACCAAATCCGGTTCGGTCGCTCCGGCGGCCTCGGTCAGTCCCTTGGTCGCGAGGGCGTGGCGCACGACTTTCGCTGCTTCCTGATAGAGCGCCCGGTGGTTCGCATCGACCGATTGCTCGGCGATGCGGTAGGACCGCGCGGGCGTCGTTTCGATTTCGGCCTGGGCGGTGACTTGGATGTCGTAGCTGGCGCTGGCGCAGCCGCCGAGGAGGACCGCGCCGGTGGCCAAGAGCCCGACCCAGAGGCGGCGGGCTGGTTGGCCCGAGGGGATTTCGGCGGTGGGTGCACTCGTCGGGCCAAAAAAAACGCCCCTGAGCAGGGGCGCGGCAAGGCGAGCGGAGTGCACCGCGGGGCGGGGTTATTTCTTGGCCGCGGCCCGCTGGGCCCGGAGCACCACGCGAAACATTTGGATGCAGAGCCAGAACACCCCGCTCATGCAGCCGGCTGTAAGCCCGCCCCAGAGCGTGATCATCTTGGGATCGGTGGACGGCACGTGACCCTTCACCAAACTGAAGAGAAAGAAAAAAAACGCGATGACGAGCACCGCATCCACGGCGAGACTGACGGGCGAAAAGGACTTTGGTTCGGACTGGGCCATGGCGGAAAAGAGAGGGACAACGCGCCGCTTGTCCATGGAAAATTTGGCGGAGGGGGGCCGGGCCGCCCGGCCGGGCGTCAGAGCGCTTTCGTAATCGCCGCGGTGAGGTTTTCCGGGGCGCCCGGAGTGACCAGGATATTGTCCTCGATCCGCACGCCGCCGAGGTCGAGGTGTTGGTCGACGAGAGGCCAGTTCACACCGTCGCGGAAACGGTCGCGGCGCGCGGGATCGTTGAGCAGGGCGGGGATGAAATAGAGGCCGGGTTCGACGGTGACGACGTAGCCGGCGGCGAGAGGCAGGTCCATGCGCAGCGTGCGGAGGCTGGCGCGCGGGTCTTTCGTGCGGCCGGGCAACGTACCGCTGCCGTCGCGCACGCCGAGGCCGACCATGTGGCCGAGACCGTGGGGAAAAAACAACGTGTGCGCCTCCTGCTCCACCAGCGATTCGGGCGCGCCGCGCATCACGCCCATGGCCACCAGGCCTCCGACCATTTCGACGGCGGCGGCGAGATGGATATCCTTCCACTCCGCGCCGGGCACGCAGCGCGTGATGGCGCGTTCCTCGGCGGCGAGGACGACCTGATAGAGGTCGCGTTGAAAGGCGGTCGGTTCACCCACGACGTAGGTGCGCGTGACGTCGGCCATGTATCGGTCGATTTCGCCGCCCGCGTCCACGAGTACGAACTCACCGGACCGTGCGGCGCGGGTCGACGGCTCGAAGTGCAGCACGGCGGCGTTCGGTCCGGAGCCCACGATGGATCCGTAGCCGGGGCGCGTGGCGCCGTGCCGGAAGAACTCCGCTTCCACTTCAATCTGCAGCGCGCGTTCGGTCACGCCGGGGCGCATCAGGCCGGGGAGTTTCGCATAGCCGGCCGCGGTCGCCGCGGCGGCGCGCCGGAGCAGGGCGAGCTCGTGGGCGTCCTTCGGCCGGCGGGCGTGGGTGAGCTGTTCGCGGGTGCGCTGCGTGAGCGGGTCGTCCGCCACCACCGAGCGGAGCGGGGCGCCCAGCAGTGCGACCGGACGTCCGCGCCGCGCGGCGAGCCAAGCATCGAGGTCGGCGAGGGGAGTGCCGGGGGTTTGCCCGCGTCCTTCCCACACGCGCTCGCCCTCGGTCACTTTCGGCACAAAGGAAACCCAACCGCCGTCGGGTGTGGGGCAATCCCGCGGATCAAACGCCACCACGCCGCCCGCGCATTCGTTGCCGGCGAGATAGTAATACTCGGCGTGCGATCGAAACGGATAGGTCTGGTCGCTGCCCTCGGGCAAGGGCACCGGGAGGCCGGCGCCGACAAGGAGAATCGCGTCGTCGAGGGGCAGGGCGGCCGCGATGCGGGCGCGGCGGGCAGAAAGAAAATCACTCATGATGGCGGGAAGTTGCACGTCGCCTGATCCGCGGGCAACCTGAGTCTCGGTCCAGCCCGAACGCCTTTGATGCACCTCGATTTCACCGCCCTCTCTGCCCGCGACGCTTACTCTTGGATGGTCACAACCATCCTGCCGCGACCCATCGCGTGGGTCTCGACGATCTCCGCCGACGGCAAAACCAACCTCGCGCCGTTTTCGTTTTTCCAAGGCGTGTGCGCGAATCCGCCGACGCTCATGTTCGTGCCCGTCAACGCCCGCAATGGCGCAAAAAAAGACACGACGCGCAATATTGAGGCCGTGCCGGAATTCGTCGTGAACCTCGTGCCCTTTTCGCTCGGCGAGGCGATGAACGCGACGGCGGCGATGCTGCCGCACGGCGAGAGCGAGTTCGCGGCCTTCGGCATCGCCTCCAGCCCGAGCGAACGCGTCCGCCCGCCGCGCGTCGCCGCGGCGCCGGTGGCGTTCGAGTGCGCGCTCGACCGCATGGTCCTCATTGGCGAAGGCCCGCTCGCGGCCAACGTGATGTTCGGCCGCATCCTCGTCGCGCATGTGCGCGACGAGGTGATGGGCGACGACG
Organism: Opitutaceae bacterium; assembly: GCA_044358025.1. Classification (GTDB taxonomy): domain Bacteria; phylum Verrucomicrobiota; class Verrucomicrobiia; order Opitutales; family Opitutaceae; genus GAS368. Next base: position 28,084 of record JBIKOK010000042.1, on the reverse strand, counting down.
GCCGACCCGATCCGGCGAAACTCGATCTCATCGGCCGGCTCGGCGGCGACGCCTACGTGCGCACGCGGGATGTTTTTCAAATGGGGCGGCCGTAAAGTCGCCCACGTCGGTTTGTCTTGCCGGGAACGCGGGGACGCGTTCTCTGCGTCCTCCCCGTTGAGTTCGCCCGCCGACAACCCCGATCGCTGGTTTCATGAAGAAATTCTGCCGCACGAGCCGCTGCTGCGCGCGTGGCTCGCGCAGGGCTTCGGGCCGCGGCTCGCGGTAGACGATGTCGTGCAGGAGGCGTTTCTTCGCGTGCTCCGGGCGCGGGAAACCGGTGAGTTGCAGGTGCCGAAGGCCTTTCTTTTCGCCGTCGCGCGCAATCTCGCCCTCGACCAGCTGCGCCGCCACGCCGTCTCGCGCACGGATTCGTTAGTGGAAGCGGACTTCTCAAACGTCTTGGATGACCATGCCGGCATTCCCGAGACCGTCGCCCGCGAACAGGAGCGCGCCCTCTTGACCGAGGCCATCCAGTCCCTGCCCGAGCGCTGCCGCCAAGTCATGACGCTGCGCATCGTCTATGGCCTCGCGCAGCGCGTCATCGGCGAAAAGCTCGGCATCTCCGACCGCACCGTCGCCGCCCAGCTCGCGATCGGGACAAAGAAATGCACTGACTTCATGCTGCGCCGTCTCGCCGACCGGAGGCCCGCGCGATGAAACGCCTCGACCTCGCCCGTTGTAGGAGCCTGCTGGCGGGCGATTCGGCGCGTGTGTCGTCGGCCGATTTCAATCATCGCCTGCCAGCAGGCTCCTACCTTCCGTTTCGCCGCGCATGAAACGCCCCGAACCCGAATCTCCCGAGGCCGAGCACCGCGCGCAGGCCGCCGCGGACTGGCTCGTGCGCCGTGACCGCGGATTCACCGCGGCGGAGCAGGACGAATTTCTCGACTGGCTCGCCGCCGATCCGCGCCACGGCGAGTGGTTCGCGCTGCACCGGCACACCGTCGGCGACTTTGCCGCGCTCGCGCATTGGCGGCCGGAGCACAGCGAGGAACCGAATCCGGATCTGCTGGCGCCGGCCCGCCGGAGGAGGCCGTGGCTGGTCCCGACCTTGCTGGCCGCAGCGGCCGCCCTCACCCTGACCGTCTTCTGGTCGCGCGCGACCCCCGCAAGTCCGCGCCCGGCCGTCGCCGCGCAGCCCGAAATCAGACGCCTCATTTTGGAGGACGGCTCTGTCGTGGAGCTGAATCACGGCGCGCGGGTCACGACCGAGTTCACCGCCACCGCCCGCCGCGCGACGCTCGCGCGCGGCGAGGCGCTCTTCACGGTGGCAAAAAATCCCGCGCGGCCCTTTATCGTTCGCGCGGGCGGCGTCGACGTGCGGGCCGTCGGCACGGCCTTCAGTGTGCGGCTCGACGCGGCCGCCGTGGAAGTGCTCGTCACCGAGGGCCGCGTCGCGCTCGCGCGCACGGAGGACGGAACCGAGCGGACAGCGAACCGAACACCGGGGGCGTCCTCTGCTCTCGGTCCTCCGGCCTCCGAGGTCGCCGCCGGCCACCGCGCGACCGTCTCGCTCACGAGCACGGAGCCGCCGCAGATCGTCGCGGTCAGCTCGCAGGCCATCGCCCACCAGCTCGACTGGCAGCCGACCTTGCTCGATTTTTCCTCGGCGCCGCTGGCCGCCGCCGTGGCCGAGTTCAACCGCCGCAACCGCGTGCAGTTCATCCTCGCCGACGCCGAACTCGCGGCGCTGCCCATCGTCGCCTCGATCCGCTCCGACAACGTCGAGGGCTTCGCCAAGTTTCTCGCCGCCGCGCCCGGCGTCCAGATCGAGCGCCGGAGCGCGACCGAAATCGTGGTGAGTCGCAAGCGGTGACGGGCGCCCCGCCCGTGCCCGCGCGCATCCTTCCTGTCGCGACGTGAAATTCCCCGCTCACGAAAATTTCTTTAGTGAAACGCCCGGTCTGAAGCGTCTTGGGTCGCTTGCTCCGAACCCCACCCTCCCTCGGTATCACGCCTGCTGGCTGTGCGTCTGCTTCGCTTTTCTTGCGCTGGTCGGCGCCGCTGCGGCAGCTGAGCCCACCCGCCGGTTCGACATCCCGCCCGGCGACGCCACCGAAACCCTCAAGCTCGCCGCTCGCCAGGGCAGTCTTGAAATCGCATTTTTCGCCGAGACCGTGCGGGGCGTGCGCACCGCGGCGCTCCACGGCCAATTCGTGCCCCGCGATGCGCTCGACCGGCTCATGTCCGGCACCGGCCTCGCCTTGGTTGCCGATGTCGCGGCGGGCACCATCACGGTGCGCCGACAGCCACCTCCCGTCGTGACCTCCGTCACGCCGCCTCTCGCATCATCACCGTCATCCGTTTCTCCCTTGCCTATGAAATCAAGAAATCTCCTCACCACCGTGGCCGCTTGGTTGGCCGTTTTGGCTGCGCCTGTCGCGCAGGTTGATGCGCAAACGGCCCCCGCCGCCTCGTCCAAGGACGATACCGTGACCCTGTCGCCGTTTACCGTGAACTCGTCGCGCGACCAGGGCTTCGTCGCCGCCAGTGCTCTTGCGGGCGGACGTCTCGCCACGGACCTCAAGGACACTCCCGCCGCCTACTCGGTGCTCACCCGCGACTTCATTGAGGCGCTCAACCTCACCACCCTCACGAGCGCGCAACAGTGGACGACCGGTTTCAACGAGATTGAGGACGATGGACGGCAAAACCAGTTCGGCGATGGCGAACGTATCCGCCGCACTTTTCGCGGAGTCCAAAGCAACCAGCAACAAATCGAGTTTTTCCCCGCCTATTACGATTACGACAGCTACAATCTTGAGCGCTTCGATTTTGCGCGCGGCCCCAATTCAATTCTCTTCGGCAGCGGCTCGATGGGCGGCACCGCCAACGGCCTCTTCAAACGCGCCAACACGGCGAAATCTACCGGTGAATTCACCCAAGGCATCAGCTCCTGGGGGAGTTTTCGCAACACCGTCGATTTGAACTGGGCCCTCTCGCCAAAGCTCGCCGTGCGCTTCAACGGGATGTGGGACGACGCCAACACCTGGCGCGACGTCGAATACTACAATCGCCGCGCCGCCACCCTCACGGCCACTTACCGTCCTTGGCGCGGCGGCAACTTCCGCGCCACCGCCGAGACCGGCAACAACCACCGGAACGCCTCCCTCACCTTCATGGGTGACCGGGTCTCCGGCTGGGACGGCACGACCACCTTCAGCGGCTTTATCCCCGCGACACCCGCGAACGCCAATGCCACCGGCATCTCCCTTTTTGGCGCCAACAACTATATCTTCTCCCCCGGTGTGATGGGCGGCGCAATCGTCGATTGGAACGGCTACGCCCAGACCCAGGGCGGCAATACCAACGCCGCCGTTCCCGTCGGCGGCCAGCTCGTGGTCGGTCCGTCGGCCAATGTCGCCGCCAACGCGATCCTCGGCGCCATCAATCTTCCGGACTCCTGGATGCAAAACGTCCTCCGCGGCGCGCCGAAATTCTCCCTCCCCGCCCGCACTCGTTCCACCTCGCTCGGCGGCGATTCCTGGGAGACCACGTTTGATAATCTCCACCTCGGCTTCGATCAGCAGGTCGGCAAACACCTCTTTCTCGGCGCTTCGGGCAACTACTCCCGCAGTGCCGTCCTCACCCACTTCACGGTCGCCCGCGGTCTCAACAACGTTTACATCGACATCAACCGGCTGCTTCCGAACGGCCAGACCAACCCCAACTTTCTCACCCCCTACTCGGAGTCCACCCAGGACTTCGATCACGTGAAGCGGCGCTCGCTCAATGGCCGGGCCAACGCCGCCGTCGTGTTTGACGACACCCGTTTCGGCAGCTTCCGCTTCAACCTCGAGTCCGGCTATTCCAAAGCGAATTTCTCCCGCATCAAGTTCCGTATGGAGGTGAATGATCCGCTGCTCGCTTCGCGCGATTGGCTCAACCAGATCGCCCGCCTGCGCGTCTATTGGGGTGGCCCGGTCACCCAGATTACGCCGGGCAACTACGACATCGTGAATCCCGTGACCGGAGTCACCCGCAACCTTCCGGTCTCCTATATCATCGATGCTTCCCGTCAGAACGACACCAACTCCATCGACGATCTCTTCACTTACCAACAGCTCGCCTTCGGCTCGAAGCACTTCAAGGGGCGCCTCAACCTCCTCGCCGCCTACCGGCGCGACAGCTACGAGAGTGTCACCAGCAATATGCTCCTTCGCGGTGACCAGCCCAACGACTGGAATGGCACCAAGGTCCTTTTCCGCCCGAGTCCTCCGGCGGACTATTATTCCCTGACCTACATCCCGAAGAATGCCGCCGGCCAGCCCACCGGCGCGCGCGAGCCCGCGCTCACCCGCCCGCGCTCCGCCAATGTCTCGCAGCCCCAATACGCCAGCGACCGTTTCCGCGACGACTACTCCCTCCCCACGCTCAAGGGCAAGATCGACACTTACTCGGCCGGCGGCGTGTATCACGTCACGAGCTGGGCCAGTGTCTTTGGCAACTACGCCGAAACCTGGCTACCGCCCGCCGGCGAACTGCGCATCAATGGCGAGCGCTTTCGCCCGTCCGTCTCCGACGGCTGGGATGCCGGCGTCCGCTTCTCGCTGCTGCGGGATCGCATCTCCTTCACCGCCTCCCGCTACGCCAGCAATCAGGACAATATCGGCCGCCAAACCGGCAACGCCGGCGGCCTCGCGGACTCGCTCGGCAACCAATTCAACAACATCGCCAACGCCAACGTGCTGGGAGATCTCTCGAGCTCCGGCGTGAACGCCCGCGGCATGCAGCCCGTGCCGGCCAACTACCTCGACACCGCCAGCCGCAAATCAAAGGGCTATGAGTTTGAGCTCACCGCGAATGTCACCTCCCAGTGGCGCGTCTCGGCCAACTACGCCCTCCAAAGCGCCAACGAAGTCGACGCCTATGCCGACACCCGCGCCTACATCGCGCAGAACGACCCGCTCTTCCGCCAAATCCTCGCCGATTCCGGCGTCGGTGTGGTGGGCGGCCAAGCCGTCCTGAATGCCGGTACGACCACGGTGAACTCGCCCAACTCGGCCAGCGTCCTCGCCTCCTACAATCTGATGCATCAGATCGCCAGAAACCTCACCGCCGCCGAGCAGAAAGTCGCGCGTCTCGTCGAAGGCACCGGCAACGTCTTCACCGATTACACGGTCAAGGAGGGCCGGTGGAAGAATCTTCGCTTCGGTGGCGGCTTTAATTATCGCGGCAAGGAGGTCATCGGCTATCGCGGCGGCGATACCATCCGCACCGGCCCGACGACGGCCGCCGACGACCCCGCCGTTGACGCCACCAACCCAGTCTTCCGCGATCCCTATACCCTCTGGACCGGCGTGCTGGGTTACAGCTTCAGACTCAATCCGAAGGTCCGCGTGAAGGTTGATTTCCGGGTGAGCAATCTCTTCAACGAGAGCAAACTTCTCTATTTCGCGACGACTCAGCGTCCGCCAGGCGGCGACCTCACCAATCCCGCCCGGGTGGCGACACCTTCCGGATTCAATTTCATCGTCCCACGCAGCTACAACCTCACCACCACCGTGAGTTTTTTTTTATCGGGGGGCGGGGGGGCGCCGCCCCGGGCCCACGACGGCGCGGTCCCAATCGCAATAAGACCGACGGGATCGCATGAATGGGACGTCCCAAGGGTGAGTTCCTGCGCGCGGCCGCGCGATGGGGTTAAGTGTGCGGCGAAGATTGCCCCGAGCGGGTCAGCCTCGATCCGGCTCAGTCCCATGAATCGTCGCCACTTTCTCGCCTCGACCGCCGCCGCCGCCCTCGCCACCGCACTGCGCGGGGCCGGGGCGCAGCGCGCGCCGCGCATTCCCCTCCGCAGCTTGTGGCAGAGCGTCAACATCGGCGACATCGGGCACGCGCGGGGCGCCCTGAGTCTCTTTGATAAATAGTTTCCCGAGGCCGAGATCACGCTCTGGCCCGGCGAGCTCGGCCATGGTTCGCGCGAGCTGATGACGAAGAATTTTCCGCGTTGGAGGATCGTCGAGGGCAACGTCGGCCATTACGGCAAGCCGACCTCGCCGAGGATCTGGGCGAACAGCATGACCTCTCCTCCAGCCAACCGGAGCCCGTGCAGCCGATGCTGGCCCTGCGCGAGCGCCTGATCGCCGACGGGCGCAGCACGCCGGGCCTCCCAAAAAAAACGACGTTCCGGTAAAAAGAATCGGCGGTTGACGGGCGCGGTTCTTCGACGAACTCGCTCGAGCGAGTCGCGTTCGGATGCCGTCAATTCCTGAGTAGTTCGGTTGGACTCACCTCCGTTGGGGCCTTGCACTTCACCCTTGCTAGGCGGCGCGGTGTCGGGATTTTCTCCGCCGCCCCCGTGAGTTCACTGCCCAATAATTCTGATCGCTGGTTCCATGCGGAGATCCTGCCGCACGAGCCAGTGCTGCGGGCGTGGTTGCGGGCCAAGTTCCCCTCGGTGACCGATCCGGATGATCTGGTGCAGGAGACGTTTTCGCGGGTGCTGCAGGCGCGGGCGACCGCCCCGATTGCGTCGGCCAAGGCCTTTCTCTTCACCACGGCGCGCAATCTCGCGCTCGATCAGGTGCGCCGGCAGAAAATAATCGGGATCGATACTTTAACGGAAACCGTCGCCGACTTCGTCTTTGAGGATGTCCCCGGGGTGTCCGAGATCGTCGGCCGCCGCCAGGAACTCGAACTCTTGACCCAAGCCATCCAGTCCCTTCCCGAGCGGTGCCGCCAGGTGCTCACGCTGCGCAAGATCTACGGTCTGTCCCAAAAGGAGATCGCGGCGCAGCTCGGCATCTCGGAGCACACCGTCGAGGCGCAGGTGGGCAACGGCATGCGCCGTTGTGCGGAGTTCCTTGCCGGCCACGGCTTGCCCTGAAGCGCACGCGCCATGGCCGCCGAACCCTCCAACGCGGAAAATGCGGCCAACCTCGAAGGCGTCGCCTCGGCGTGGCTCGCGCGGCGCGACCGCGGACTCACGGCGGGGGAGCAGGACGCCTATTTGGAATGGCTCCGGGCCGACCGGCGCCACGGCGCGATGATCGCGTATCTGGAGAAAACGTGGGGCGCCCTCGATGCGCTCGCGGAGTGGCGTCCGGCCCACAGTGCGCGGCCGAATCCTGACTTGTTGGCGACCCCGCCGCCGCGACCGAAGCGGTGGGGCCGGCTGATGAAATTTCCTTTCGCCGTGCGAAGCCTCGCGGCGGCCTCGGTGATGGGAATCGGCCTTTTCGTCTACGCCGCCGTCTCGCGGGAAACGCAGACGCCGACCGGCACGGTGCGGGTGATTCCTTCGCCCGAGCGGCTCACGCTTGAAGACGGCTCCGTCGTCGAACTCAACCACGGCGGGAAAATTGAGACCGACTTCACGGCCGACATGCGCCGCGTGCGGCTCGTGCGGGGCGAGGCGCACTTCACGGTCACCAAAAATCCCGCGCGCCCGTTCATGGTCGAAGCCAACGGCGTGGCGGTGCGTGCTATCGGCACGGCGTTTAATGTGCGGCATGCGTCGGATGCCGTCGAGGTGCTCGTGACCGAGGGCCAGGTGCAGGTCGAGCGGCCCGTCGCGGCCGCCGCTTCTTCGTCCGGACCCTCGCCCAGCACGCCCACCGCGCTCGTGGCGGGCGAGCGCGCCATCGTCGACACCACCGCGCCGGCGGCCCAACCGGTCGTGGCGGCCGTGACACCGACGGAAATTGCCCGCGCCCTCTCGTGGCAGGGCGTGCGGCTGGAGTTTGCCGAGCTGCCGTTGGCCGAGGTCGTCACCGAATTCAATCTGCGCAACCGCCGGCAACTCGTCGTGGGCGATGCGTCGACGGGCCGTCTGCGGGTGGGCGGCAGCTTCCGCGCCGACAACGTCGATGCGTTTGTCCGCCTGCTCGAAGCGAGCTTCGGGGTGTCGACCCAGCGACGCGCGGACGGGGCGCTGGTGCTGCGCCAGCAGAAATAGGCCGCGGCCCGCGCCAAGTTAATCCGCGATCCCCCTAATGGAAACGCGCCGGCCGTTCGTCTCAACGTTCGGAACCCCCTTTCGACTCCATGACCAACCCCTGCTTGTTTCTGCGTAACTGGTGGACTGCTTCACTTGCGCTCGTCCTGATTTTCACGGCCGGGGCCTCGGCCGCCGGGGGCGCGAAGAGAAATTACCAGCTGCCGGCCGGCGATGCCGCGGTGACCCTGAAGCGTTTCTCCGAGCTATCCGGCGAGCAAATCGTCTATCCGGTCGACGCGGTGCGCGGCGTGCAGACCAACGCCCTGAGCGGCGAACTCTCCGCGCGTGACGCCCTCGACCGACTCGTTGCCGGCACCGAACTTCGGGTCGTGCAAGACGCCTCCTCCGGCGCGCTGGCCGTCAATCGCGCCGCGAGTTCGGGCGGCGTTGGGTCGATCGAGGGCCGCGTGTTCAATCTCGTCAACGGAAGCTTCGTGAACAACGCCCGCGTGACCATCGACGCCCAACGGCTCGAGACCTTCACCGACGAATACGGCCTCTTCCGCTTTCCGCGCGTGCCGGCGGGTGATGCGACGGTGCGCGTGAACTACACGGGCTTCCCGCTCGAGTCGCGGGTCGTGCAGGTCGCCGCCGGCCAGGCTGTCGTGCAGGAATTTTCGCTGCGCAGCTCGATGGCTTCGGCCGACGAAACGACCGTGAAACTGGACGCCTTCACCGTCGCGGCGAAGCGCGACATGGCCGCCTCCGACGTGGCGGTGAACGAGCAGCGTTATGCCCCCGGGATCAAGAACATCGTCTCGACCGATTCGTTCGCCGATATCGCCGACGGCAACGTCGGGGAATTTGCGAAATACCTGCCGGGCGTGACGCTTAACCGCAGTGGCAGCGACGGGCTGACGATCTCCATCGGCGGTGTGCCGCCGGGTGGAACGCCCGTCATGATGGACGGAAATGGCATCGCGAGCGCCACGGGCTCGAATGCGAACCGCCAGACCGAGTTCGAGAATATCGCGGTCGGCAGCATCGCGCGCGTGGAGGTTTCGCGCTCGCAGAATCCCGACTCGCCCGCCAACGCGATCGGCGGCTCCGTCAATCTTATCAGCCGGAGTGCGTTCGAGCGCTCGCGTCCGCAATACACGGTCAAGACGCATCTCTCGTGGCGCGGGGACGATTTCAGTTTCAGTAAGGAGCCGGGGCCGTTTGCCAACAAGGACTATGTCTTCGAGCCGAATTTCGAAGTGAGTGCGGTGGTGCCCTTGTCCCGCAATTTTGGGTTCACCGCCAGCGGCCTGGTCTCGCGGACGCGCAACAACGGACCGGGCATCACGCAGGATTGGGTGCCCACGGTTGCGGCGCAGTCGGCCAATTTCCCGGCGACCACGCCCGACAAGCCGTATCTCGCGCGCTACCGCCTGCAGGAGCGCCCCAAAATCACCGTGCGCGATTCGCTGAATCTCTCGGCGGACTGGCGCATTTCGCCCACCGATGTGCTCTCGGCCGGTTTCTCCTATTTCTATCACGTGCAGAATTTCTGGGTGCGCCAGTTGAACTTCGACACGGGTCGCGTGGCGTCGTTCGGCCCCGATTTCACGCAGGGCGCGGCCGGCGCGGGCTTCGTGCAAATCCTGACGGACGCGCGCGAGAAAAACAACACGAGCTGGGCGCCGAGCTTCCGCTACAAACACCATGGCCCGGTCTGGCAGTGGCAGGTGGGCGGCGCTTACTCCGCCGCGACCAACCACTATGCGAACAAGGGATATTTCCTGAGCAACAACGCGTTCTTCCGGAATGTCACCGTGCGCTTCGAGCAGCTGACGATCGATCATCCCCAGGTGGTGTCCGTCAAGGATGCGACCGGCACGCGCGACGTCGATCCCTACAGCCTCGCCAACTACAACCTCGAGAGTCTCTCCGGGCAGACCTTCAAGAGCACGGCCGTCGTGCGCTCGCTCAACGGTTTCCTGAAACGCGACTACGCCTTCGTGGTGCCCACCTCCGTGAAGCTCGGCGCGGATCTGCGCTCCGAAAGCCGCGACCTGATCCGGCCGACGTATGCGACCAGCTTCATCGGGGCGGATCGCACGGCGCGCACGGCGGATGACAGCGCGGCGCAGTGGTTCGACCCGAGCTACTCCTCGCGCGAGCTGCTTTTCGGCCCGCGCATGCAGTGGTTCGACCTCAACAAGATTGGCGAAACCTACCGCGCGCACCCGGAGTATTTCACGAGCAACGAGGCCGACGCGGTGAATTCCTACCGCAGCCAGGTCAACACGTCGCAAGCGATCACCGAGACGATTCTCGCGCCCTACCTGCGGCTCGACTCGAATTTGTTCAACGGCCGCCTGCAGGTGACCGGCGGCGTGCGCTACGAGCACACGGCAGACGACGGCAACGGTCCGCTGATCGATCCGACGCGCATCTATCAACGCAACGCTGCCGGGCAGATTGTGCGCGATGCCGCCGGCCGCCCGGTGGTTGCGGCCCCGCTCGCCACGTTGGCCGGCACCAAACTCGCCTACGTCGAACGCGGATCGAGCACGCAGAAGGCCTACGACGATTTCTTCCCGAGCCTCAACGGCTCGTTCAAGCTCCAGCCCAACCTGATTGCCCGCGCTTCGTATGGCCGATCGTTCAACCGGCCGGACTTCGGCAGCATCCTCCCGTCGATGAATCTGCCCGATACCGAGACGACCGCCCGCACGATCACGCTCACGAATACGTCGCTCAAGCCGTGGTATGCGGACAGCTATGGGCTCGCGCTCGAATATTACTTCAACGAGCCCTCGACCGGCGTGGTCTCGGTGCGTGGCTATCGCCGCGACATCACCGATTTTTGGGGCACCTCCCTCCAGCCGGCGTCGGACGAGTTGCTGGAGCCCTACGGCATCGACCCGGCGGTTTATGGCCAAGCCCTCGGCTATCAAGTGAGCACGACGAGAAATGCCGGCGATGCGCGCGTCACGGGCACGGAGTTCGATTACCGCCAGAACCTGGTCTTCCTCCCGCGCTGGGCGCGGGGCTTCACCGTGTTCGGAAATATCACGTTGCAACGCCGCACCGGCGCGCAAACCACGAGCTTCACGGGCTTCGTGCGGCGGACCATCAACTACGGGGTGACCTTCAGCCGGGAGCGTTTCACCGCGCGCGTCGCCGTCAATCTGCGCGGGCAAATCGAGCAGGGCCAGGTCACCGGCGCCGGTGCCGAGCCGAACACTATTACGTATCTGCAAGCGCGGGCCATCGCCGACGTGGCGGCCGAGTATCGCCTGACGCGCGTCTTTTCCGTTTTCCTGATTGGGCGCAACGTCAACGCGGCCAACGAGGACACCGTGACCTACGGGCCATCGACTCCCAGTGACCGGATCGTGCGTGGCCGGATCAATTACGGCGCGAACTGGTATGCGGGGTTCAAGGGGACCTTCTGAGCCAGCCGCGTTTCACGTCACCATGCCTCATCCCATTTCCAAAATGATCTCACGCCGTACTTTTCTCAAAACCTCCGGGCTCGCGCTCGGGGCGACCGCCTTGCCCGCCGTTGCGCAGACGACGAAGCCTAAAAAAACCGTCCTGTTGCAATGTGCTTGGGCGACCAAAAACATCGGCGACATCGGTCACACCCCGGGCACGCTGCGCTTCCTCGAGCAGTATCTCCCGGAGGCGAAGGTGATCCTCTGGGCCGCCAACACCAACGCGCAAGTCGACGCGATGTTGCAGCGGCGGTTCCCGAACGTGGAGATTGTGAAGGGCTCGCTTTCCCAGAAGGACGGTCCCGTCCAGCAGGCGATCGGGCGCTCCGACTTTTTTCTCCGCGGTCCCGGCATGGGACAGCCCACGGATTTCATGGCCTACTGCCAGAAGCTCGGTAAACCGTGGGGCCTGCAGGCGCAGTCGTATTTCCCGGATATGATCACCGGCAAGGGCAGCGAGGAGCGCATCGCCCTGCTCAACCGCGCCGCCTTCATCTATTGCCGCGACTCGAAAACGCTCCAGATGCTCCGGGGTGCCGGCATCAAGCCGCCCGTCCTCGAATTTGCGCCCGACGGCTGCTTCGGCATCGACGTGCGCGACGAGGCGAAGGCGCTGGCGCGGCTGAAGAAGCACGGCCTCGAGCCAAAAAAATTCATCACACTGCAGCTCCGCACGCACTCCCCCAGCAGCCCCGGGGTGGACGACAACCGCCCGCAGAAACTAAATCCGCTCCATCCGACGCCGGAGAACATCGCCGACGATGTCCGCCGGGCAAAAGTTTATCAGGACCTCATCGCGATGTGGGTGAAGGAAACCGGCTGGAAAGTCGTCATCGCCCCCGAGGTGCAGAAGGAAATGATCTATAACAAGCAGTTCGTCTACGATCCCCTGCCCGATAGCCTCAAGAAGCACGTCGTGAACTTCGACGAGTTCTGGAACGTGGACGAGGCCTGCTCCTTTTACGCGCGCGCCCACACCGTCATTTGCCACGAGCCGCACACGCCGATCATGGCCCTCGCGATGGGCACGCCGATGATGCACACCTTCTCCGAATTCCATTCCCCCAAATGCTGGATGTTTAAGGACATTGGCCTGGAGGAATGGGCGCCCGAGTTCGACGCCACGCCCGCGACGAAGATGTTCGATATTCTGATGGGCATTCACCGGGACTACCCCGCGGCCCAGGGCAAAGTCAAAAAAGCGATGGCCTACGTCGAGGACCGGGCTAAGTCGCAGATGAACGTCCTGAAGGGAATCATCGGGGCCTGACCGCGCGGTGATCGCCGCGCACGGCGCATTTTCACTGAAGGAAGGCGAGACCCGGGCCCGCCCCATTCAACCTCCTAAATTTCTTCCCATGAATCGCCGCCACTTCCTCGCCGCCACCACCGCCGCTGCCATCGCCGCTTCCCTCCGCGGCGCCGATCCGAAACGCCCGCCGCGTATTCTTCTCCGCAGTTCGTGGCAGAGCGTGAACATCGGCGACATCGGCCACACGCCGGGCGCGCTTTCGCTCCTGTGGAAACATTTTCCCGAGTGCGAAATCACCCTTTGGCCGGGCGAACTCGGCCACGGCTCGCGCGAGTTGCTGCTCAAAGGTTATCCGCGGCTGAAGATTGCCGAGGGTGGTCTGGGCGCCGAGGGGAAACCCAACAAGCCCGACCTCGTGCAGGCCTGGGCCGAGGCCGACCTCTACCTCAGCGGGTCCGGCTCCGGATTTCCGGCGGCCAACCACGCGGTCGCGTTTCAGAAGGCCACGGGCAAACCCGTCGGCGTTTTCGGCGTCAGCAACGATCCGATTTCCGGCATGGGTAAGACCCGCGATCCGGAAGGCGGCACGCTCAACAGCCTCCGCGAGCGCGCGCTCAAGCTGCCGCCCACGCACCTCGCGGCCGACTTGCGCTACATCATGGATCGCGCGGCGTTTTTCTTCTGCCGCGACACGATCACCCGCGACTATCTGAGAGCACAGGGAGTGAAGTCGCCCATCGTGGAGTTTGGACCCGACGCGCAACTCGGCATGCACCTGCGCGACGATGCCAAGGGCCTCGCCGACCTGAAGTCCGCCGGTCTCGAAGAGGGCAAATTCATCAGCGTGATCCCGCGCCTGCGCTACACGCCCTATTACAAAATTCGGAACACGAAGCGCACCGCGGATGATGAGATCAAGGACGCGATCAACGACCGCACGACGAAGCAGGATCACGACAAACTCCGCGACATGATCGTCCGCTACGTCCGCGGCACGGGCAACAAAGTAATGGCCTGCGCCGAGATGACCTACCAAGTGCAGATGGCGAAGGACGAACTCGTCGACCCGCTCCCCGTCGACGTGAAGAAGAACGTCGTCTGGCGCGACACTTACTGGCTGCCCGATGAGGCGGCCTCGGTTTATGCGAAGGCACAGGCCGTCGTGAGTGTCGAGTGTCACTCGCCGCTCATCGCGTTGCACCACGGCACGCCGACGTTCTACGTCCGCCAACCGACCGATACCTGCAAAGGCCAAATGTATCGCGACATCGGCGCCAACGATTGGTTCTTCGAAGTCGACGAGACGAGCGGCGCGCAACTCTGGTCGCGGCTCGAGGCGATTCACCGAGATCCAGTCGCCGCTCGCGCGAAAGTGAAGTCCATCATGGCCACCGTCGAAGCGCGGCAGAAGCGTATGGTCGACGCCGTGCGCGAGGCCTGTCGCGCTTGAGCTGAGCTTTCTCGCCCGGACAGAGACCGACGAGTTCCTCGCGGCACCCCGTCCTCAATCCAGCGCCCAGCGGACGCTCGGCGTCACATCGTAGCGCACGGTTGCGTCGTTTTTCGCGCCGGGCACGTCGCGCGTGGCACCGCGCGCGATCACGTTTTCGAGCGCGGCACGCAGGCGCTCGACGATTTCGGGATGCTGGGTGGCGAGATTGGTTTTCTCCGTGATGTCGTCGGCGAGGTTGTAAAGTTCGGCCACTTTCGCCTGCCCGCGCGATTTCTGGGCCACGTCGCGGTTGCGGATGAGCAGTTTCCACGGGCCGTCGCGGTAGGCGAATTCGCCCGGGTTGGAGTGGTTCACGAGCGTCGTGCGGCGCGTGGGCGCGGGCGCGCGGCCGAGCAGCGTCGGCAGGAAACTCACGCTGTCCTCCGCGGCGGCCGCCGGCAGCGGCGCGCCGACCGCCTCGGCGACCGTGGCGAAGGCGTCGACCAATCCCACGAGCTGGTCGCTGCGCGAGTTGGGGGCAATGCGGCCGGGCCAGCGCGCGACGAACGGCACGCGGTGCCCGCCTTCCCAGATGTCGCCTTTGAAGCCGCGGTAGATCCCGCTCGGCTGGTGGCCGGCGGCGGTAAGTTTGTCCCAGCCGGTGTAGCCCGAGTGGCCGTTGTCGCCGGTGAAGATCACGAGCGTGTCGCCCGCGGTGCCGGTCTCCTCGAGCGCGCGCAATACTTCGCCCACCGCCCAGTCGGTCTCCATCAGAAAATCCGCGATCGGCGCGATGCCGCTGCGACCCTTGAAAGCGCGCGACGGCGACACGGGCTCGTGCGGCGAGGTGATCGGGAAATAGAGGAAGAAGGGTTTTCGCTTCGCCGCCAGTTCGCGGATCTGGCCGGTCGCGCGACGCGTGAGTTCGGGCATGATCTCGTCGAAGCGCCAGCCGGGCGCGGCCGGCGCACCCGCGAAGAGGCGCGGCAGCACGACGCCCTGCTCGTCGTCGATGCGCAGCGTGTCGGTGGGCGGCACGACGACGCGGTCGTTCTGGATGAACGTGAACGGCGGATAGTTGGGCACATCGGTGCCGAAGTAATAGTCGAAGCCGCGCGTCGTCGGCCCCGAGCGGATCGGCTGGGTGAAATCCCACGCGACGTTTTTCTGCGCGTGGCGGGTCTCGCTCATGCGGCTCGGCTCCGGGCCGGGCCATTCCCAGCCGAGGTGCCACTTGCCGATGCACAGCGTGCGGTAGCCGTTTTTTTGCAGAAATCCCGGCAACGTCACGCGCCCGGCCGCGATCAGCGGCGGTTCGTAGGCGGCGAGCACCCACTCCTGGAGTCGCGTGCGCCACGCGTAGCGGCCGGTCAGCAGCCCGTAGCGCGTCGGCGAGCAAACAGCGGAGGGACTGTGGGCATCCGTGAAACTCATCCCTTCGCGCACGAGCCGGTCGAGCGCGGGCGTAGGGACTTTGTTTGCGGGATAATGCGCCTGGATGTCGCCCACGCCAAAATCATCGGCGAGGATGAGTACGATGTTCAGCGGGCGCGACTCGGCGGCGAAAACTGCCGTCGCCAGCAGCGGGACGAGCAAAAGCAAAGCGACGGACAAGCGAGGGGTGCGCATGCGTCAAAAACTCCGAGTCACGGCGAGTCTGTCAACCGCGGAAGTCCGGCCGCCGAAGAAAGGCTCGCCGCTGCGGAACCAACGCATCAGCTTTCCGCAACCCCTCCCCACACCCGCTATGACTCGCCGCTTCCCGCCTGTGTCAGTTTTCGTCGTTGCTTGCGTCCTGCTGGCCACGATCCGCGCCGCCGCAGTCCCCACCGGCGCCATTGAGGGGCGCGTCTTCCACGTCGCGACCGGCGCCAACCTCGAGCGCGCGCGCCTCACGGTCGACGGCACGCTGCTCGAGACGTTCACCGATGCCGACGGTCGCTTCATCCTTGCCCATGTGCCGGCCGGCACCGCGCAGCTACGCGTCTTCTACACCGGCCTCGCACCCGCGGCGCAGGCGGTCACGATCCCGGCGGGCCGCACGACGCAGATCGACATCCCGCTCGTCTCGCTCACGCGCGCCGCGGAGTCCGGAACTCCCGGCGCACCGGTGAAGCTGAACGCCTTCGTGGTCGGCGATTCGCGCGAGATGAGCGGCACCGCCATCGCGATCAACGAGCAGCGCTTCGCGCCCAACCTCCGCAGCGTGGTCTCGACCGACGAGTTTGGCGACGTGCCCGACGGGAATGTCGCCGAGTTCATCAAGTTCCTCCCTGGCGTAAGTGTGAACAGCGCGCGCGAGGTCTCACTCAACGGCGTCCCCTCCGCCTACGTGCCGATCTCGATCAACGGCTTCAGCGTCGCGAGCCCCATCGGTAGCGGAGGCGACGGCGGCACCGGGCGCAGCAACTCGATGGATGTCTTCACGACGAGCAACGTCTCGCGCATCGAGGTTTCGTTTTCGCCCACGCCCGACACCGAGGGCGCGGCGCTCGCGGGCTCCGTCAATCTCGTGCCGCGCTCCGCGTTCGAGCGCGCGCGGCCGTCGTTCAACGCCAGCGCGTATTTCTCGATGCTCAACAACGGTCGCGAGCTGCCCGAAAAAACGGCGTTTCAACGCTTCTATCCCGGTCTGGACTTCTCCGGAATCGCACCGATGAGCAAAACCTGGGGCTTCACCGTCTCCGGCGGCCACTCGACGCGCATGACCGACACCCCGGTGATTCAAAATGTCTGGCGCGGCGCCAACACCGCGACCAACGGCGCGGCCTTTCCGCACACGACTCCGGATCAACCCTACCTCTCCGGCCTCGTCGTGCAGGCGACCGGCCGCGAAACGACACGCGACTCGCTGGCCGTCTCGCTCGACTGGAAACTCGGCCCCCGCGACCGCGTTTCCCTCGGTGTGCAATACTCCACCTTCGACGTCGTGCTCGACACTGCGGCCCTCACATTCGACGTCGCCCGCGTGCTCCCCGGGCAGTTTTCCCTCGCGAATACCCGCGGCGCGGCCGGCGCGGGCACGCTGCAGGTCGTCTCCACGCGCAGCCTGCGCGAAAACTGGAGCTACCTTCCCTCGCTCACCTGGCGTCACGATGGTCCGTGGTGGAAGGCCGACGCCGGCCTCGGCCTCGCGCGCTCGCGCAATCGCACGCGCAGTGTCGAAGGCGGTCTCTTCGCCTCCACCACTATGCGCCGCACGGGCGTGACCGTCTCGCTCCTCGACGCGGGATTTTGGCGGCCCCGCGAAATCATTGTCACCGACGGCACAACCGGTGCGCCGGTCGATCCCTTTTCGATCAACAGCTACGCCGTCACTGCCGCGGTCGGCTCGATGCGCGCGAGCGACGACACGCGCCGCAGCGCCTACGCCAACATCCGGCGCGACTTTACGGCCGTGGTGCCGCTCACGCTCAAGGCCGGCCTCGATGTGCGCGACGCGCGGCGCGACACCCGCGGCTTCACCGACAACTACACCGCGATCGGTCGCGACGGTGTCGCGAGCACCACGCCGACCGCAGGCGACGATGCGGCGGTGCAGTTTGTGCGCCCGGACTTCGATTCACGCCGGCGCGTCAACGGTTTTCCCCGCGTGCCCGCGCTCTCGAACGGACTCCTCTACGAACAACTCCGCGCCAGCCCCGCGCAATTCGGCGCGCCCACCGCCAATGCCCGCTACCGCTCCGGTGTCGGCCTCTCCAACACGGCCGACGAACTCATCGCTTCCGCCTACCTGCGCGCCGATCTCTCGCTGCTCCAAAACCGGCTCAAGCTCGTCACCGGCCTGCGCGCCGAGCAGACCAACATCGCTGCCGCCGGCCCGCTCACCGATCCCTCGCGCAATTTCCAGCGCAACACCCGCGGCGAACCGATCCTCGGTGCCAATGGCCGCCCGCTCCTGATCACCAGCGACGCCTTCGAAATTTCAAAGCTTACCTACCTCGACCGCGGCGGCCTGGCGGAAAAGGAATATCTCCGGCTCTTCCCCAGCCTCAACGCCAGCTACAATCTCCGCGACGATCTCATCTTGCGTGCCGCCGCCTATCCCTCGGTCGGGCGGCCCGATTTTATCCAATATTCCGGCGGTATCACACTCCCCGATCCCGAGGCGCCGCCGTCGCCTGCCAATCGCATCGCGGTCAACAACGTCGGCATCAAGGCGTGGAACGCGCGCACCGTGAGCGCGCGGCTCGAGTATTATTTCGCCGGCCTCGGCCAGCTTTCCGCCGGCGCCTTTCGCCGCGAGATCGAGAATTTTTTTGGCAACACCCTCTTCCGCGCCACCCCGGAGTTTCTTGCCCTCTACGGTCTCGACGAGGCGACCTACGGCGATTTCGACGTCGCCACCCAATACAACCTCCCGGGCACCGTGCGCATGGAAGGCGTGACGCTGAACTACAAACAGGCGCTCACGTTCCTGCCGCCGTGGGCGCGCGGCGTGCAGGTCTTCGGCAACCTCAGCGTGCAGCGTGCGCTCGGCGACACCAACGCCAACTTCGCCGGCTACGTGCCCAAGAGCGGCAGCTGGGGCGCGAGCCTCTCGCGCGAGCGCGTGACGCTCCACGTAAACTGGAATTACCGCGGCCACGCGCGCCGCGCTGCCGTCGCGACGGGCAACAGCATCCAATCCTCGACCTACAACTGGGGCGCCACCCGGCTCGTGACCGACGTGATCGCGGAATACCATGTCACCCGTCGGTTCACGGTCTTCGCCAACCTGCGCAATCTCTTCCACGTGACGGACGAACTGGAGATCTACGGTCCGGCCACGCCCGCCGTCGCCCACCTCCGTCAAAGCGCCGCCGACTTCGGCTCGCTCTGGACGATCGGAGTAAAGGGGAAATTCTGAACCGGGCGCGGCGTCGTGCGCGAGGCGTCGCTCAGGGGAGGGGGAGTGTGCGGCAGTAGCGGCGAGCGCCAGCAAGCTGACGAGGCTCGGCTCGCTGGCGCTCGCGGCTACCGGACGGCCGCGATCACGTAAATTCCGCCAGCCACCGTCGTGATGTCGACGGTGTGCGTCGCGCGCAGTTTTACGGTCGGCAGGGCGGCGGGATTTGTGATCAAGGGTTTGCCGGCTTCGACGATGGCGAAGAAGGGATTCGGATTCGCGCCGGTCGCCGCGACCGGTTTGGTGTTGGCGATCGCCACAGGCTCGGAGGTGCGGAGGCGCAAATTGCCGCCGAGTTTGGAGCGCACGATGGCGCGCGTGAGTTGTCCTCCGGCCCATTCGAGATCGATTTCAAACCCACCGCGCGCCTTGAGACCGGTGACGCGGCCGTTGGGCCAGGCGGAGGGCAGGGCGGGCAGGAGATGCAGCACGCCGGCATGGCTCTGCACGAGCAGCTCGGCGACGCCGGCGGTGTAGCCGAAATTGCCGTCGATCTGGAACGGCGGATGGGCGTCGAACAGATTGCGATACAGTCCGCCGCCTTTCATGGACGTGGCCGACGTGCCGACGAGATTGAAGAAATTGCGGATGATCGCATAGGCGTGGTCGCCGTCGAGCAGGCGGGCCCAGAAATTGATTTTCCAGCCCATCGACCAGCCGGTCGCCGCGTCGCCGCGCAGCTCGAGGGTGCGGGCGACGGCGCGGAAGAGTTCGGGCGTGGCATCCGGGTTGATCTGGTTGCCCGGGTGGAAGCCGTAGAGATGGGAGAGGTGGCGGTGCGTGGGCTCGGCCTCTTTGTAATCGCTGCGCCACTCCTGCAATTGGCCGCGCGCACCCACGCGGTAAGGGGCGAGTTTCGCGAGTTTAGTGCGGAGCTCGGTGACGAGCGCGGGGTCGCGGCCGAGGAGTTCGGCGGCGGTGATCGTGCGCGAGAAGACTTCGCGGATGATGGCGAGATCCATGGTGACGCCTTCGGATACGGCGGCGTTTTTGCCGGTGGAGTCGATGAAGGCGTTTTCCGGCGACGTGCTGACGGGGGTGACGAGCTCGCCGGAGCCGTCGCTCGCGGGCGCGAGCCAGTCGGCGTAAAATTCCGCGGCGCCCTTCATCAACGGGTAGGCCTCGTCGGCGAGGAATTTTTGGTCGCCGGAAAAGAGCCAGTGCTCCCAGAGGTGCGAGGTGAACCAGCCGGCGGTCATGTTCCAGAACGCCGCGCGGGCGGCACCGTCGACGGGAAAGCTGTCGCGCCAGAGCGTGACGTTGTGGTGCGCGACCCAACCGCGGCGGTGATACATCGCGCGGGCGGTGAGGGCGCCGTTGACGGCGGTTTCGCGGATCAGGCGGAAGAGCGGCTCGTGCAGCTCGGAGAGATTGGTCGTTTCCGCCGGCCAGTAATTCATCTCGGTGTTGATGTTCACCGTGTAGCTCGAGGCCCAGGGCGGGATCACGAGGTCGTTCCATTTGCCCTGCAGATTCAGCGGCTGCGTGCCGGCGCGGGAGCCGGCGATGAGCAGGTAGCGACCATACTGGAACAGCAGCGCCGCCAGCGCGGGATCGCCGGTCGCGCGAAAGGCCGCGATGCGCGCGTCCGTCGGCAGTTTTGCTTTCGCCGCATCGCCGCCGAGGTGGAGCGAAACGCGGTTGAACAGTGCGGTGTAGTCGGTGACGTGGCGTTCGCGCAACGTGGGAAACGCCTGCGCGGCCGCCTCGCGCACGTCGTGCGCGGTCCGTACGGCGGGATCGAGCCCTTCGCGGCTCGGACTCTTGGCCGGTCCGTTGAAACTGCTGGCGGCGCTGACCAACACCGTGGCTTCGGTCGCGCCTTCGATCCGCAGCGCCCCGTCTTCTGCGACCATTTTGCCGTCGGTTTTCACGGTCAGGCGCGACTCGAAAAACATGCCTTGGCCGTCGATGTCGGCGCCGTAGAGGACCTGGGCCGCGCGCGGCCGGCGCTGGCCGTCGGGGGTGAAGTTCTCGGGATATTTGTGCTGCTCGCCCGCCTGTTCGACGATCTTGAGGTCGCGGCGACCGACGTAGCCCGGCAGCTGGCCGCGGAAGACGAGTTCGCCGGATGCCACGGTGCTTTTCGCCGTCGGATGCACGGAGGAGAAGGACGTTTTGAACGCGAGCGTGCCCGGACGATCGGTGCGCAGGCGGATCACGATGACTTGGTCGGGCGCGCTGATGAAAACCTCGCGGGTGAAGGTCGCGCCGTCGCGTTGGAAGCTCACGCCGGCGGTGGCGGTGGCGAGGTCGAGCCAGCGTGTGTAGTCGGTGACGGCGGGTTTCGCTGGGCCGGCGGCAGGTGCGAAATCGAGCCAGAGGTCGCCCAGCGGCTGGTAACACTGTTGGTTGCGCCCGAGCCAGGTTTTGGTGACGTAGGCGTCGGCCTCGGCATTTTTGCCGGCCTTGATCAGCCCGGTGACGTGGGCGAGGTCCTTGGTGATATCGATCGAGCGGAGGTCGGCGGGCGGTTCGCCGGAGGTGAGGGTGTCCTCGTTGAGGGCGAGATGTTCGCGCTCGACGCCGCCGAACACCATCGCGGCGAGACGGCCGTTGCCGAGCGGGAGCGCATCGGTCCATTTCTCGGAGGGCTGGTCATACCAGAGGGTGAGCGGGCCGGTCGCGAGAGCGCGGGCGGCGAAGGCGAGGCTCGCCAAGGCGAGCAGGGAAAAGCGCGATTTCATAGGGTGCAGCGGGAGGGCGTCTCCGCGGGCGAGGTGGGCGGAGCAGCGGAGCGTGCTAACGCGGCAATTTGCGGGCGGTGAATTCCCGCAGGGCGGGGCGGCCCGGGGTGGCGGTCAGCTCGTCGAAGGCGACCTGGTGCAACGCGGCGGCCTGGGCCTGGGAGAAGCCGAGGTCGGCGGCGGCGCGTTCGGCCTTGCCGAGGGAACGCGGGTCGAGACCGGTGAGGTCGCCGAAAATCACCAGCGCCTCGAGGTAGTAGCCGTAGCTGCTGGCGTGATAGTGGTCGTTGGTCCAGAGGCTGACCTGGCCAAAGGCGATGCCGTCGTAGGGGTTCGGGTCGGCCACGCCGGCTTTGAAGGCGCGGTTCCACGCTTCGCCGACCGGGAGCACGGCGCGGATCAGCGGGGTGCCGGCGGCGGCGAGGTCGCAGCCGCGGCGGACGTCGAGCGCCATGGCTTCGATGGGTTTGCCGTGCCAGGCCCCTTTTTCCGGATACGTCTGGTCGGCGCGGGACCACGTGGCGACGAGACGGATGTCGACCCGCGGATTCTGGCGGCTGAACAGCTCGGAAATCTGCTGGGTGGCGCGGACGAGTTTCGTGGGGTCGCCCGGCTTGAGGTTGTCGAGCATGCTCTGGCCGAGCATCACGACGCGGTCCCACGGCCGGCCGATCAGGTCGGCTTTTTTCTCGACGTGCAGATCGAGTCCGGAGCCGCCGACGGTTTCGAGGCTTACCGCGAAATCGAGTCCGGCCTGGTTGGCGAAGACTTTGAACAGCGCCGGCACACCGCCCTGGCCCTCGCCGTTGAGATCGGTGACGGTGTGGGCGCGGTAGTAGCGCGCGGCCGAGCCCGCGCCAAACATGAAGCTGTTGCCGACGAAGAGAATCGTTTCGGCGCCCGCCGCAGTCGGCGTCGCGGGCACCCCGTTGATCGTGGGGACCGAGGGGCGGGGAGGCGTTTGCGCCCACAAGGTGGACGAGGCGGTGAGCAGGAGCGCGAGGCGGGCGAGGCGCAAGCAGCGGCGGCGGGGCAGGTTCAGGGGGGCGCGCAGGAAGAACATCGGAGCAGCGAAAAGCGCCGGCCCGCCGTGTCAACGGCCGCCACTCCCGGGCGTCAGGGAAACAGCCACTGGGTCTGCCACGCGTCGCCGGCACGCACGAAGATCCGGCGGTCGTGGTGGCGGAAGGGGCGTTGGTGCCAGAACTCGATTTTCTCCGGGACGACCCGGTAGCCCCACCAGTTGGCCGGGCGCGGCACGGCGCCTACGCCGAAGCGGAGCGCGGCGCCCGCGACGGCCTGCTCCAACTCGTAGCGGCCGCCCATCGGCTGCGACTGGCGCGAGGCCCAGGCGCCGAGCTGGCTGAGCCGCGGGCGCGTCGCGAAATAGGCGTCGGCCTCGGCGTCGGGGACGGGCGTGACCATGCCTTCGACGCGCACCTGGCGCTCCAGTTTTGCCCAGTGAAAACAAAGGGCGGCGCGCGGGTTGGCGGCGAGGTCAAGGCCTTTGGGGCTGGTGGCGTGGGTGTAGAAAACGAAACCGCGCGGGTCCGCGGCCTTGAGCAACACCATGCGCACGGCGGGCCGGCCGGTCGCGTCGGCGGTGGCGAGCGCCAGGGCCGTGGGGTCGTCGGTTTCGACGGCGTGGGCGCGGGCCAACCATTCCTGGAAAAGCGCAACCGGATCGTGGGCGTCGGTCATGCGCGGAGTATGGCGCCGTCGGGCTGGCCCTGTCTCGGCGACGGTTGCCGGAGGCTGCGCGTTAATTGTGGCCGCGGCGTGGGGCGGGCGGCGTCGCGGCGCCCGGGAGTTAGGCTCGCACTCGGGCGAATCGGTGTTTGGGTGGCGGGGCCCGCAGCCGCCCCGATGTTTCAGCACCCCGGTATCCGGTGACGGCCGGCGTGCGTCTTCCGGTCTTTCCCCTTTCCCAATGCAACCTCCCCGATCCCTCCGTCGCTTCCTACCGTTACTCTTGTTGCTCTGCGTGGTTCGCGTGCCGCCGACGGCTGCGGCGGCGGTGGCCGAAGCCCGCCCCAACATTCTCTTCATCATTTTCGACGACTGGGGTTGGCAACACGCGGGAGCCTACGGGTCGACGTGGGTGAAGACGCCGAACTTTGACCGCGTCGCGCGCGAGGGCGTGCTGTTCAAACACGCGTTCACGTCGAATCCGAAGTGCAGCCCGTGCCGTGCGACGATCCTCACGGGGCGCAACAGTTGGCAGCTCAAGGAGGCGGTCTCGCACAACGGACTTTTCCCCGAGGGCTTCGAAGTGTATCCGGATTTGTTGGAACGGGCGGGCTACGCCGTCGGGCTGACGGGCAAAGGCTGGGGGCCGGGCGATTTCAAGACGCAGGCGAAACGCACCCGCAATCCCGCGGGCCCGAGCTTCGACGGTCAGGTGATTTCGCCCGTCGCCACCGGGATCAGTCGGGAAGACTACGGGAAGAATTTTGAGGCCTTTCTGCAGCAGCGCGAGGCGGGGAAGCCGTTTTGTTTTTGGATGGGATTCAAGGAGCCGCACCGCGGCTACGAGGTGAACTCGGGCGTGCGCCTGGGGAAAAAATTGGCCGATGTCACCGTGCCCGGCTACCTGCCGGATTCGGCCGTGGTCCGCGGCGATCTCGCCGACTACGCGATCGAGGTCGAGTGGGCGGACGCGTTTATCGGCCAGGCCCTCGCCACGCTCGAAGCGCGCGGCGAACTGGAGAACACGCTCGTCGTCGTGACGTCCGACCACGGCATGCCGTTTCCCTACGTGAAGGGCCAGATTCACGCGGATGGTTTCCGCCTGCCGCTCGCGATGCGGTGGGGCAAAGGCATCAAGCCGGGACGCGTCGTGGACGACTTCATCAATGTGCGCGATTTCGCGCCGACGTATCTGGAGCTGGCGGGGCTCGCGCCGCACCCGCAGATCACGGGGCGGAGCCTGGCGGGGATCTTGCGTTCGCCGCAGTCGGGTCTGATTGAGAACCGCACGGAGATGCTCGTCGGCAAGGAGCGCCACGACCTCGGGCGGCCCAACGATCTCGGTTATCCGGTGCGCGCGCTGCAGACGAAGGATTTTCTCTACGTGCACAATTTTCACCCCGATCGCTGGCCGGCCTGCAACCCGGAGACGGATTTCGGCAACTGCGACCCGGGTCCGACGAAAGAATTTATCAAGGCCCTGGGCGGCCACTTCTACGACCTGTCCTTCGGCAAACGTCTCCCCGACGAGCTCTACGACCTGCGCCGCGACCCCGAGGGCATCAACAACCTCGCGCACGATCTCACCTACGCCGGCACGCTCGGGACGATGCGCGCCCGGATGATGACGCTGCTCGTGGAGGAACAGGATCCGCGCGCGCTCGGCAATGGCGCGATCTTCGACACCTACCGCTACACGGCCGGCCGGCAAAAGGCCTACGACACCTGGCTGAAGGCGCAGGAGGAGAAGCTCGCGGGCACGGCTCCGGCCGGCGGCGCGGAGCCCGCGAAGAAGGGCGGCAAGAAAAAGCCGGGGGCGGCGCCGGCGAAGGAGAACTGAGGATCGGGCGGGGGCAGGGGGCCTGCCAAGCTTGACCACCAAGCGATGGAACTTACCGCATTCCCATGCAGGCGACCCTCAGCAGCAAATACCAGATTACCATCCCGGCCAAACTCCGGAAAAAATTTCATCTGAAGCCGGGCATGAAGCTGGTGTTTGACGAAAAGGCGACGGATCTGCGGGCCAAGCCGAAACACGACTTCGATATCGCAGCGATGCGCGGCGTGCTGGGAGCGGCGAAAGATTTCGAACCGGGCAAGACCTCGGACCAGATCCTGCGTGAACTGCGGGGCTACGACCGGCGTGACCTGTGATTACCGCCATCGACAGTTCGGTCCAATGGGCAATGGCGACCGGATCAACCGGCCGAGGCGAGGGCGTAACGTCCGGCCGCGGCAGGGGCCGGCCGGGGAGAGGGGGAAATGTATGGCTAGTTGTAAATAGGACTTTACAATCAGCCATAGACGGTGACGCTCACAGTCATGATCGAGCGGCGAATTCTGCCTTTGGCCAAGAAGAGCCTGCGCGGGTTTCCCGTGGTGGCGCTGACTGGGCCCCGGCAGTCGGGCAAGACCACCCTCGCGCGTTCTCTGGCGGGTGACCGCGGATACGCTTCATTGGAAGACCCGGACACGCGTGAATTTGCGGCCGGCGACCCGCGCGGATTTTTGGCGCAGTTTCCGGACGGGGCGGTGCTCGACGAGGTGCAGCGTTGTCCTTCGCTTTTTTCCTATTTGCAGGGCGCGGTGGATGCGGACCGGCGGATGGGGCGGTTTATTCTGACGGGGTCGCAACAGTTCGGATTGATGGAGGCGATCACGCAGTCGCTCGCCGGTCGCGTCGCGATGTTGCAGCTCCTGCCGTTTTCGCTGCCCGAGTTGCAGGTGGCCGGAAAGGCTCCGGCGACGGTGGACGAGCTGCTGAGCGGAGGACTTTTCCCGCCGGTGCATGACCGCGCGGTCGAGCCGGCGGCGTGGTTGAAGAGCTATGTCGCCACGTATCTGGAGCGCGACGTGCGCCAGTCGCTCAAGGTGGGAGACTTGGCTGCTTTTCAGCGTTTCCTTCAACTCTGCGCGGGGCGGATCGGGCAACTGGTCAACGTGTCGTCGTTGGCGGCGGATGCGGGAATTTCGCGGCCGACGGCCGAAGCGTGGCTCTCGGTGCTGCAGGCGAGCTTTCTGGTGTTTCTGGTGCGCCCGCATTTCACCAACGTGTCGAAGCGGCTCATCAAATCGCCGAAGCTCTATTTCTGCGATCCCGGGCTCGCGGCGTGGCTGATGGGGATTCGCGAACCAGCGCAGGTGGCGAGTCATCCGCTCCGCGGCGGGTTGTTTGAGAATTGGGTGATTACCGAACTGTTGAAGGAGCAGGCGGCGCGCGGCGAGGAGCCCCGGGTTTATTTCTGGCGGGACAAAGAAGGGCACGAAGTCGACGCCGTGGTGGAGGCGGGAGGGACTCTCCACGCGATCGAAATCAAATCCGGCCAGACGGTGGCGTCGGATTTTTTTGACCACCTCGATTTCTGGTCAGGACAGATGAAGGGCCGGCGCGTCAAACCGTGGCTCGTCTACGGCGGATTGACGGCTCAGCGGCGGGAGCGGGGAACGGTGGTGCCGTGGGCGGGAATTCGGTCGCTGGTGGAGTCGCTGTGAGGCTGAAACGCATCGAACGCACCGCTGAGTAATTTTCCCGGGAGCCTCGTTCAGAGGTCCGCGTAGAAGTTACGAGCCGATTGGCTGGACTCCGCAAAATGAGACGACGGCGCGGTTTTCGGTGCGGGAGGCGGCGAGGTCGACGGTGAACGTGGCTTCCCAGTCGTTGTGCTCCTCGGCGTCGATGAGGACCTGGGCGACGCGCCAGTGTTTGCCGGGGGCAGACGTGCGGGGGGGGTGAGTTGGGCCGGGGGCGGGTGGGGGGGCGTCGGCGGAAAGCGCGTTGGGGTCAACGCGCTCCACCTCCGAGGCGGTTTCCTCGGACCAATGCGTGTGCTTTGCGCTGCGGCCTTCAGGGTCCAACCGGAAGCGGGTGTGGGCGTCGAAGTAGGGCGCGAACGCGGCCTCAAGTTTGCGGGCGTCGGGGGAGACGGGATCGTGGTCGGCGGGGGCGGCGGCTTCGCCCGTGCGCAGGCGGGAGAGGGCGCTGTCGAATTCGCGCGCGGCCACGTCCTGCAGGAACCCGAAGATCGCGGTGCGCACGAGGCGCCGGAACGAAGGCGTATCGCGCGTGAGGTCGAAGCTCGCGGGCCGGGCGGGTTGGTCGGCGCCGGTGGCGACGGCGACGTAGTCGGGGTTCTTCAGGCGTTCCCATTCTTCCAGAAGGCTGGAGTCGATGCCGCGGATGAGTTCGCGGAAGTAGTCTTCCATTTCGACGACCTCTTCGGTCTTCGCGGACTCCGGGACGGTTTGGCTGAGCACTTTCCACACTTGGGAAAGGTGACGGAGGAGGAGGCCCTCGGAGCGTTCGAGACCGTAGTCCTTCACGTAGTCGGAGAACGAGCGGTAGCGCTCGAACATTTCGCGCGCGATGGACTTGGGCCGGACGTTTTCCTGGTTGATCCACGGATGCGCGGCGGCGAAGGCGTTGAAGGTCTCGTAGAGGAATTCGCGGAGCGGCTTCGGGTGCTCGATGGCTTCGAGTTTTTCCATGCGCTCCTCGTAGGGGACGCCGGCCTCCTTCAGCTCCATGATTTTCTCGCCCTTCAGTTTGTCGACCTGGCGACGGAGGATCTGGTCGGGGTCCTCGACGATCGCCTCGCAGAGCGTGAGGACGTCGAACGGGTAGTCGGAGGGGGACGGGGGGGCAGGCTCGGGAGACGGGGGCGACTCGGGAGACGGGGGCGACTCGGGAGACGGGGCAGCCGGGGCGGAATCACGGGTCGGGAGAC
>JBIKOK010000194.1:0-12708 GCA_044358025.1 Opitutaceae bacterium | reverse complement strand
GGTGTAAGCGCCGTGAAAGGCCCACAAGTTCCCGCCGTGCCCAAGGAAAACACCGTGGCTGATCCCGATCCCGGGCTCCAAGCCGGCATCCATCGTGGCGACCGCACTCCAAGTCTTGCCGCCGTCGTTGCTGACCGTGAAGCGGGCCTCCTCCGTTTCGGTGTTTTCACCGCCTTGGTTGTGACCGATCGAGGCGTAGAGCCGATCACGATGCCAAGCGAGGGCCACGCCGTGTAGGAAACGATAACCGTCGGCGGCGGGCTCGTAGCGCTTGATGACGTGAAAATGCACGCCGTCCAGCCGCGCGAGTTCGGCGGCCTTGGGAAAAGGTGCGGCGGAGTTCCAGAGCGGCAAGGTGGGCGCGGCGGCCAAGCGGAGTGCGATGCAGGCCAGCGGAATCGCCAAAGAGCAGAAGTGGAGATGTTTCATTTAGGGTCGGAAAGAAAGGGAGCAGACAACTCAACGCGGGACTCGTCGGGCGCGGGCGGCGTGCGGGCCCACCACGACGCCAAGACCGAAGCCGTGATGGCGCTCCAAGGTCCGAAGACGGCGGCCCCGAGCGCGGCGGCCGGGCTCTTGAGCACACCGAACGCGAGTCCGGTCGCCATGCCGCCATTCTGCATGCCGACTTCGATCGCCACCGTGCGGGCATCCGTGCGATCAAGTCCGGCCCGCCGCGCCAAGCTATAGCCGAGCGCATAACCCACCGCATTGTGGCAAACGGCTGCGCCAAAGAGCGCGAGACCGACGGTCAACAACTGCTCCCGCGACGACGCGATCGTGATGCCGATGATCGCGCAGATTCCCGCCATCGCCACAACCGGCAGCACCCGCGCGAGGCGCGCCGCGGCTGCGGGCAGAAAATGTTGGATCGCCAACCCAGCGAGCAACGGAGCGATCACCATCGTGAGGATCGACTGCATCATCGCCCATGCATCGATCGCGACATACGTGCCGGCGAGCAGCTTCATCGCCAGCGGCGTCAGCAGTGGCGAGAGGAGGGTCGAGCACGCCGTCATCGTCACGGAGAGCGGCACGTTGCCGCGGGCGAGCAGCGTGACGACATTCGAAGCCATGCCGCCGGGCACGGAGCCGATTAAAATCAACCCGGTCGCCACCGCGCCCGTCAGGCCGAACAACCACGCGAACAGCAGCCCCCCGAGCGGCATGACCGCGAACTGGAGCGCAATCCCGATGAAAATCGCCTTCGGCATCGTGAGCACGCGGCGAAAGTCCCCCACTGTAAGGGTGAGCCCCATGCCGAGCAGAATCACCTGCACCAGCGGTGCGATCGAACGCTTCAGATCAAATCCGCCCCACGATATGAACAACCGTGGGTGAGCGACCGCCAGACTACCGACGGCCAGCACCGCAAACGTAAAACCCAAGCCGTGCAGCCGACGCACGAACCGCGTGCTCACCGCGAGGGCGGTGAACACGACGGCCAGCATCAGACTCACGGCGACGAGGTTCACTCGAATGTCATCCGGCCGACGACATCGCGGACCAGTTTATCGACCTCATCGGTCAGCGGTAGCATGGGGCGTCGGACCGAGCCAACGTAACGGCCGCGCAACTCCAAGCCGCGCTTGATGACGGCGATCCAATCGGCGCGCTCGCCGTGGCGTCCGACCGTGACGAGGTCGACGAACGGCATAATCTCGTCCCAGATTTTCCGGGCTGCGACGAAGTTGCCGTCGTCGATGCAGAGATGGACGATCTTTGACCAGCGCTTCGGATCAAAATTCCCCGAGCCGGACACCCAACCGGTGGCACCAAACGCGAAGGCACCGAGCGCGTTGTTGTCGTGGCCATAGAAGAGGCCGAGCTTGTCGCCAAGGTGCATCCGCAGGCGGGTGATCGTGTAGGGGTCGGAGTCGGCGTCCTTGATATACTGGATCACGTCGTCCTGGGCCAGGCGCACGAGCATATCGAGCGCGAGCCGCACGCCCACCACGGGCGGGTTGTTGTAGATCATGATCGGCTTGGTCGTCGCCTCGCGCACCGCGCGGTAGTGGGCCTCGATCTCGCGCATCGTGTGCACCTGATACCAGGGCGGGATGATGAGATGGCCATCGTAGCCGAGGCTCTCGGCGAACTTTGCCTTCTCGATCGTTCCCGCAGTCGAGAGGTCTGCCGTGCCCGCGAGCATCGGCACGCGGCCGTGATTCTGCTCGGCCGTGATGACGAGCACCCGCTCCCATTCGGCGCGAGTGAGGTTCATGAATTCGCCGGTGCTGCTGCCGCCGCAGAAGCCGTCGGCCCCGTTGGCGATCACGAAGTCGACGTGATCACGCAGGCCCTGTTCGTTGAGACGCCCATCCGGAAGGAAGGGAGTGATGAGCGGAGGATAAAGACCGCGGAAGGTTTTCATACGGGGAATGAGGGCGATTGAGGATGAGCGATTCGGCATATTTTTCTGGGAATGCGGTTGTGATGCGGATTCTCTCCTGTCGGATCAAGCCCAGCAGCTGCGGGCTTGCTCGATTGCCCTCACCGGCATAAATCGATGTTCGATTTCGCATAACAACGACCATGACCGACACTGAACTTCACCGTCTCTCCGAACTGCGGTCCCTGCTGGAAGGATTCGCGGCGCGTCACGCCGCTTCCCACGCGACGCCGGAAGCGCGGCAACCCGGCCCGCTGCACTCCATCCTGAAACGGCTCAATGCCGCCGTGCGCCAGCGCGACTACCGGGGTTTTCGCGAGGCCGATGCGCAATTGCACTCCACGGTGGTCGCGGCCGCCGCCGTGCCGCTCCTGCACGAAGTCTGGCAGGTCGTCTGGACCGGGCTCCAGGCCTTTCACCAGAAGGGCTTCGAAGACTGTTTCCCTGACGCGAGAGTCCTCATCGAGGAGCATGCCCACCTCGTGGAAACGATCACCAGCGGCGATCTTGCGGCGGCCGAAGACGCGGCGCGTAGCCATGTCGAGGCGGTGTGGTTCAGGCTCGCGGAGCAACAACGCGCGCCCGTCGAGCGCGGTGACGATCCGCTGCAACGCGCCGTCTCGCATATCGCCTTTCGGCTGCAGCGGCCCCTGCGTCTCACCTTCGTCGCGGAAAAGGTCGCCTACACGAGCGCGGGAAATCTGTCGCGCCTGTTTCGGCAGCGCTACGGCGTCAGTTTTCAAAACTACGTTCTCCGCCTCCGCCTGGAAAAAGCGGCCGAGTTATTGCAGTCGACCCAACTCCCGGTGGCGCGCGTCGCTCTCCGGGTCGGCTATCGCGACGTATCGCGCTTCGGTCAGCACTTCCGTCGCAGCTACCGGTGCACCCCCAGTGCCTGGCGCGCCAAGCACTCGGCTGCACAGGGGAAATTCGCATGAGGTTCTGTTGAGGTGGCCACCCACCGCCACCCAAGCAATTGCCGAGGGTGTGCTCATGGAACCTGCTCCCTGGTCGTGCCGCATTACGCTCCACGATCGTCCTGCCCCCATTTTCCGCCAAGAAAGCCAGCTCCTTCGTTGGGCAGAAAACAGGCCGAGTCCGGCCTTGGCCCTCACCCTCACCCCCGCGCTTCAAACGCCCCGTCCGCCCGCTTCGCCACCAGGCGCTTTAGTTCCAACATCATCAACGTCGCCGAGAGTTGCGCCGCGCTCAGCTCCGTCAGCCCGCTCAACGCATCCGGCGACAAAATCGCCCCACCCCGGAAACACTCGAACACCTTCGCCTCGTCCGCCGTGAGATTCGCCGGACGCCCCGCGGCCACGTCGGCCGGCTTCGCCGCGATCGCCGCCGGCCGCAGCCCGTCCAGGTAGTTCAGCTCGTTCAAAATATCGTCCACACTCGTCAGCAAGGTCGCCCCGTCGCGAATCAGTTGGTGACACCCCGCACTCGTGTTCTGGTCGATCCGGCCCGGCATCGCAAAAATCAACCGCCCCTGCTCGCCCGCAAACCGCGCCGTGATCATCGCCCCGCCGTCGACATCGCTCTCGATCACGACCACCGCCTCGCTCATCCCGGCGACGATGCGGTTGCGCATGGCGAACGACTGCCGGTCCGCGCGCCGTCCCAGCGGAAACTCCGACAAAATCGCCCCGCCCTCGGCCTCGATCCGGCGATACAGATCCAGATTCTCCGGCGGATAGATGATGTCGATGCCCGTGCCCAGCACCGCCGCCGTCTTGCCGCCCACCGCGAGCGCGCCCTCGTGCGCCGCCGTGTCGATGCCGCGCGCGAGCCCACTGGTCACACAAAACCCCAGCCGCGCCAGCTCCGCGCCAAACTTCTTCGCCATCGCCTGCCCGTAGAGCGTCGTCCGCCGCGAGCCGATGATGGCAATGTTCGGCTGCGCGAAATTGTAACGCCCCTTCCGGTAGAGTCCGATCGGCGGATCGTTGATTTCCTTCAACAGCCGCGGGTAATCCGCATCGCGCGTCGTGATAAAATCCGTCGCGGCCGTCGCCATGCGCGCCTCCTCCCGCGCCACATCGAACTGCTCCCGCCACGCCCCGATGCTGGCGCTGATCACCGGTCCGACGCCGCGCACCGACTCCAACCGGCGCTGGTCCGCCGCCAACACGTCGCGCGGATCGTCGCCCAGTTCACCCAGCAACCGGTTGAGCGTGATGGGCCCGATATTGGGCAGCGCGTTCAGCACCAAAAACGCCTGCCGTTCGGTTAGCTCACTGCTCATAAGCGGACTCTCGCAAAGCCCCGCCGAGAAAGTCGAGCACCTGTGTCGTCTGCACCGCTGTCTGCCCGTGCGCCCGCGCCAACGCATCCGCCGCCAGGCCGTGCCACACGACCCCGCGCGCTGCCGCGAGCAACGGATCACCCGGCGTCTGCCCAAGCTGCGCCCCGATCAACCCCGCCAACACATCGCCGCTCCCGCCGCGCGCGAGCACCGGCCCCCCAAAAAAACTATGATAGGTTTCCGCGCCCGCGCCGCCGCTCACCCGCGTCACCGGTCCTTTCCGCACGAGCACCGCGTTTGCACCCACCGCCTCGGCGATGCGCGCATACTCTCCGGCGTGCGGCGTCAACACGCGCGGCGCGCGGCCTGCGGCCACGATGTCCGGCTGCAGCGCGTCCGCATCGATCACCAGCGGCACCGTCGCCGTCCCCACGAGATCGCGCACCAGCGCCAGCGTTTCCTTTTCCCGCCCCAGTCCCGGCCCGATTACGAGCGCCGAGGCGCGCGCGATCCGTGCCGCCAACAAATGCTGCCCCTCCAAGGCGAGCCCGCCCTCCGGTGTCTCGGGCCAACCCACCCACATCGCTTCCGGCGCCCGCGCCGCAAACGCCGCCACGAGCGACTCCGGCACAAACGCCGTGACGAGCCCCGCGCCGCCGCGCAGCGCCGCGAGCACCGTCATCAACACCGCGCCCGGATAACTCCGCGAACCGCCCACCACAAACACGTGCCCGTAGGTGCGCTTGTCCGACTGCGCCTCGCGCAGCGCCGCGAGTGGCGCGAGCACGGCCGGCGTGAGCACGCGCGCCGCACCCGGTTCGTCCCCACCGAAAAAACCCAAATCGAGATACCGTACCCGCCCGGCCTCCGGGGCGCCCACCACCGGCTGTTTCACGCTGCCCGTCGCATAGGTGAAATCCGCGCGGAACCGCCCGGCGCTCGGCAAATCCACCGCCGCGCGCAACCGGATCGGCCACGCATTCACCCGGTCCAGCCCAACCGCCACGCCCTCCTCCGCCGGCGCGCGAAACTGAAACCCGAATACGCCGTCGAGGCAGAGATCATAGCCGCCCGCCGGCCCTTCCACCCGCCCGACGCGCGCGCCCATCGCGTGGACGAGTTCGCGCCAGGCCCGCGCCGCGAGCGGACGCAACGCCCGTTCGCCGAAAAAAAACCACACGTCCGCACGCGCCCGAGGAAATTCCGCCAGCACCGCCTGCGCTGCGAGCAACGCGTCGCCCCCGTTGTGGCCCTTGCCCACCAGCACCAACACGCGGCCGTTCGCCGGAAACCCGCCGATCTCCCCAAAATCCCGCACGACCGCAGTCGCCACCGCCCGACCGGCCCGCTGCATCGCCGGCCATTCCTTCGCCTCGTCGCCGCCGAAAATTCGCGACTCCACCCCGCGGGCTTCGGCGCAGGACAGAATCGGCTGGCTCGCGGCGATCATGGGGCCCTTCAGGGTTGGCGCAGCGGCTCGGGCCGCGGGTTGCTGAGCGGCGGCACGGACGGGTCGATCACGGGCATCGGCAGCGGCGTCAGCAGCGGCGTCAGGCCCGACGGGCGCGGCGGCACCAGCGGTTCGCCCAGGCTCTGCTTCCGGCCTTGCTCCAGCCACGCGAGGTAATGCGCTTCGCTTTCGGTGAACTGCAGCGGGGTGTTAGTCGGCAGCGGCGTGCCGGAACGGACAATCCGGCGGGTGAGCCGCGGAATGCTCCGGAAATACAGCGTCCCGTTCACCCGCCTCACCTCGTAGCATTCCGAATAAGCCCCGGTCTCCGGGCGCCACAGCGCCACCTCGGTCAGATTGTTTTCCCACACCGCGTGCTCCTTCCACTCGTCGAACACCGCCTCGATCGTCGTCAGCGGCGACGGCCCGAGCGTCAGCGCCTTCGGCCATTCGGCCGGGATCGCGGGCGCCACCGGCGCCGTTCTTTCGGCGTCGCGCTTGTAGCCCCACACGCACGCCGCACCCAGCAGGAACCCCAACATCACCCACGAGGGCGTCTTCG
The DNA here is from genome assembly GCA_044358025.1 of Opitutaceae bacterium. GTDB lineage: Bacteria > Verrucomicrobiota > Verrucomicrobiia > Opitutales > Opitutaceae > GAS368. The sequence goes on along the minus strand of JBIKOK010000194.1, from coordinate 6,056 downwards.
ACATCTTCGCCGGCGACAGCGGATAGGTTTTCTCGGGCTCGTCGTCCATCGGCGGACAGTTTCGCGAAAACTCAGGCGCGCACAAGCGCGGCGACGGCCATCGCGTAATTCTCGGTGTGCGACAGCGTGAGCATCACATGGGTCGCGCCCACCTGCGCCAGAAGCGCCTGCCCCTGTGCATCGAGGCGGATGAGCGGCTCGTGGCGCGAGCCGTGGTAGACCGACGCCGATTTCCAGCCAAACTCCGTGCCGATGCCGGTGGTGAAACACTTCGACACCGCCTCCTTCGCCGCAAACCGCGCCGCGATGTGCTTGTGCGGGTGCGCCATCGTCGCGCAATACGCCTTCTCCTCGTCCGTGAGGATCCGATCGATGAACCGCTCCCCGTGCCGCTCCATCACCCCGCGGATGCGCTCGATCTCAACAATGTCGGCCCCCAGTCCGATCAGCACACCGCCGGGGGGAAGTTGCAGGTTCATGATCCAAGAAGTAGCGAGGAGCGAGTAGTGGGTAGCGAGTATAAATCCGCCAGAGTGCCCCGCTACTCCCGCCAGCCAGCTACTCGCTGCTCGCTACCCACTGCTCGCCACTTCCTTCACCCCTTCATCCGCGCCTTCATTTCCCGGACGGCTTCGTCGACGCCGGTGAACAACGCGCGACTCACGATGCTGTGCCCGATGTTCAGTTCGTAGAGATGCGGCAGGGTGCGCACCTCGGCGATGTTGACGTAGTTGATGCCATGGCCCGCGTTGACCGTCAGACCGACCTCCTTCGCCCGCGCACAACCGACCCGCAGGCGTTGAAATTCCTTCGCCCGCTGCGGCGTGAAATAGGCGTGGGCGTAGGCCCCCGTGTGCAATTCGACGAACGTCGCGCCGACGGACGCACTCATCGCGATCTGCGGCTCGTCGGGGTCGATAAAGAGGCTGACCTTGATCCCGGCCCCCGCGAGCGCCTCCACGCAGGGCCCGACCCGGGCCAGATTGCCCACGACATCGAGGCCGCCCTCGGTCGTGACTTCCTGCCGGCCCTCCGGCACGACACAGACAAACTCCGGCTTCAGCTGCAGCGCGAATGCCGTCATCTCGGGCGTGCAGGCCATTTCCAGATTGAGCCGCGTAGCGATGGATTCACGCAGCCGCCAGACATCGCGCTCCTGGATGTGCCGCCGGTCCTCGCGCAGGTGGACGGTGATGCCGTCGGCGCCCGCGCGTTCGGCCGCGATCGCGAACGCCACCGGATCGGGCTCCACGGCTCCGCCGACGGTCGCTCCGGCATCGCGATAGCGCGCCTGCCGGACAGTGGCACAGTGGTCGATATTGACGCCGAGGTGGATCATGGGAGCGGTACCTGAACAAATTTCGACCGCGCAGGAAACCAGTAAACGCCATTCCGGCGATTTTCCTCTTTCTGCCGGGGCCCGTTCCCCGTTGGATGGCCCGATGTCCGCCCACCCGCCCAAGCGCGAAAACCTTTTCATCAACCTCGGCTGCAATGTCGCGTTGCCGTCGATCATCCTCAACTGGGGCAGCAAGGCCACGTGGCTCGGCCCGAAATGGGCCCTCGTCGTCGCGCTCCTCTTTCCCGTCGGCTATTCGATCTACGACTTCGTGGTGCGGAAAAAATTCAACTTCATCTCGGCGCTCGGCTTCGTGAGCGTCCTCATCACCGGCACGTTTGCCCTCATGCAGCTCGACGTCTACTGGTTTGCGGTGAAAGAAGCCGCCGTGCCGGCCGCAATCGGCCTGGTCGTGCTGACGTCGATGGGCACGCGGTGGCCGCTCGTGCGCGAAATGCTCTACAATCCCCAGGTGATCGACGTCGCGAAGATCGACGCGGCGCTCGACGAGCGCAAAGCCCGCCCGACCTTCGACAAGCTCCTGCGCGACGCGAGCCTCCTGCTCACGCTGTCGTTTTTCGTCAGCGCGGTGTTGAACTACGCCCTCGCCCGCTACCTCCTGCAGAGCCCGGCGGGCTCCGAAGCCTTCAACAGCGAACTCGCGAAGATGAATCTGTGGAGCTGGCCCGTGATCGTACTGCCGAGCATGGCGATGACCATGTTTGCCCTCTGGCGCCTGCTCGGCGGACTCCAGCAGGTGACCGGTCTCGAACTGGAGCAGCTGATGCACGGCGCCCCGGCCAAAAAATAGGGCCAGCGAATATTAGTCGGTTACTTTGGCTGTCGAAAAACGGTCTCTTCCAGAGGGTTTGTCACGTATTACGTGACAAACGATTTCGCGCCTCTTTTGGGGAGAAAGGAGCAACGTGAGCCTTGGCCCGCCCTCCCCGCCGCCACCGCCGCCCGGCCCCGGCGCCGCGATCGGCACCCGGAGGAAAAAAATCAGGGCGGGTCATCGACCCGCCCCGAGGCACTGGCGGCTGCGGCCGGTTCGGCCGAAGCGGCACTCAGCGGTTGGCCATCGCCACGTAATCGCGCTTCGTCGCGCCGACGTAAATCTGGCGCGGCCGGTAGATGCGGCCCTTCGGGTTCGACGCGACTTCCTTCCAGTTGGCGATGTAACCGGGAGCCCGGCCGATCGCGAACATCGTCGTGAACATGTTCATCGGGATGCCCACCGCGCGCATGATGATGCCGGAGTAGAAATCGACATTGGGGTAGAGCTTGCGCGAGACGAAATATTCGTCCTTGAGCGCGGCCTGCTCGAGGTTCTTGGCGATGTTCAGCAGCGGATCGTTGATCCCGAGGCGCGTCAGCAGCGTGTCGCATGCTTCGCCAATGATCTTCGCGCGCGGATCGAAATTGCGGTAAACGGCGTGCCCGAAACCCATCAGGCGGTTGCTCTTCGTGCCGGACTTTGCCGCCGCAATGAAGCGGGTACCGTCGTCGCCCTCGTCGTGGATCGACTGGAGCATCTGCATCACGGCCACGTTCGCGCCGCCGTGCAGCGGACCGGCCAGCGCGCTGATGCCGGCGGAAATGGAAGTAAACAGATTCGACGCGCTGGAGCCGACCATGCGGACCGTCGAGGTCGAGCAATTCTGTTCGTGGTCGGCGTGGAGCAGCAGCACGAGATTCAGGGCCTTCGCCACCTCGGGTACCGCCTCGTAGTCCTGGTAGGGCTCCGAGAACATCATGTGCAGGAAATTTTCGCAGAACGGCAGGTTCTGTTTCGGGTAAACGAACGGCAGCCCGTGGATGTAGCGGTAGATCATCGCCACGATCGACCGGATCTTGGAAATCGCGATGGCCGCGGCGAAATCGAAGTTCTTCAGGTCCTTCTCAAAGTTGTTGGTCGCGAGATGCGGGTAATAGGCCGGCAGCGCCGCCACCATCGCGGAGAGCATCGCCATCGGCGACGCGCTGGTCGGAAACCCTTCCAAAATCTTCTGCATCTGCATCTCGACCACGGCGTTTTTCCGGAGCTGGAGACCAAATTCCTTGCGCTGGGTGGCCGTCGGCAGTTCGCCGTAAATCACCAGAAAAGCCGTCTCCACGAAGTCGCTGTAGTGCGCGAGCTGCTCGATGGGATATCCCCGGTGGCGCAAAATGCCGTTGTCGCCGTCGAGGTAGGTGATCTGGCTCTCGCAGGAACCCGTGTTGCCGTACCCTTGGTCGTAGGCAACATAACCGGAAGCGGCGCGCAACCCGCGCGTATCCACTGCTTTTTCGCCCTCGGTGCCGATCATGATGGGCAAGGGGTATTCTTTATCTTCAATCTTCAGCGAGGCAGTCGTGGCCATGGTGGAGCCAGCGAAATCAAATCCGCGCCGCTGGCAAAGAAAACCTGCCCGGGAACGAAAAATTTCCGCCGGAAGAAGCGGTTCGCACCCCACCCGATAGCAAACCTGCAGCGGCTCCGGCCCCGGCCGCACGCGCCGGCACCGCCTTGAAGGAATGGCGTCAGGGACCACGCGTCGCCCCAGGCTCACAGTCAAACCCCGCCCGCTCACCGTGCATGATTACCGGCAGCTGCCGGCCGATTCGCGCAAAAAAACCGAACTCATCGAAGGCGATTGGGTCATGTCGCGCTCCCCAAATCGCTTTCGCCCCAAAGCTCCGATCCGGCGCTCGCCTGCTTGGGACCGGCCTGCCGCCCCACCGTCCTCGCCGCGGCGGCCTACCCGGCCGTCACGACCGCCGCAAAATTCCGGTAAATCTGCAGGCCCTTGGCCTGGCTTTTCTCCGGGTGAAACTGCGTGGCGAACACCCGGCCGCGCCCGATCGCGGCACAGAACGCCCCACCGTAGTCGCACTCCGCCAACACCAGCGAACGATCGGCCGGCACGCAGTGAAAACTGTGCACAAAATAAAAGTTCTCCCCCTCCGTCGCCAGCCCGGCGGCGAGCGGCGATTCCGGCTGGACGAACCGCACGGTATTCCAGCCCATGTGCGGAATCTTGAATTCGGGCGGACGTTGAAAGCGGACGACTTGCCCCGGAAAAACTCCGAGACCGGTGATGTTGCCCTCCTCGGAATGCTCAAACAGCGCCTGCATCCCCAGGCACACCCCGAGGAACGGCCGGTCCGCCGCGATCCAGTCGCGCACCGCCACGTCCAGCTGCGAGGCGCGGAGCGAGGCCACGCAATCGCGCAGCGCGCCGACGCCGGGCAGCACCATCCCGCCCGCGTTCGCCGCGCCGATTTCGTCGGGCGTCCGCACGACGCGGATGCACGCACCGACGGCCTCGAGCGCCTTGGTGACGCTGCGCAGGTTGCAGATTCCGGTATCGATGACGGCGATGGTGGACATGGTGCAGCGAGGGTGGGCCGTCGCGTCCCCGCGGCGGCCGGCGGGCACGCGGACGTGCGCGCCACCTTCTAAACTAGATCTTCCCTTTCGTGCTCGGGAGCAGGTCCGCGGCCCGCGGCTCGATCTGCGTCGCCATGTCCAGGGCGCGGGCGAGGCACTTGAAGATCGCCTCGGCCACATGGTGCGGCTCCTCGCCATAGACGAGCTGCACGTGCAGGTTGGCGCCGAGCGCGTTGCTGAACGCCCGGCAAAATTCCTTCACGAGGATGATATTGAAGTCGCGCACGAACATGGTCGGGGCGTTGGCCTCGTAAACCAGGTGCGGCCGGCCGCCGACATCGACGGCGATGCGCGCGAGCGATTCGTCCATCGGCAGCAGAAAAAAGCCGTAGCGCTTGATCCCGACCTTGTCGCCCAGCGCCTCTTTGAAGGCCTGGCCGAGCACGAGCCCGACGTCTTCGACGGTGTGGTGGTAATCGACCTCCACGTCGCCTTTGGCCTTCACCTGCAGGTCAAACAGGCCGTGCTTCGCGAAGAGCGTGAGCATGTGGTCGAAGAACGGCACGCCGGTGGCGATTTCCGAACGGCCCCGGCCGTCGACCGCCAGGGTCAGGACAATGTCCGTCTCCGCCGTTTGGCGGCGGACGGTCGCGGTGCGGACTACGCTTTTGAGGATTTTAGCCATGCGTCGAAGGTTTCGTTGAGGACGAGCATTTCGTCGTCGGTGCCCACCGTGAGGCGCAGGAATGAGGCGGTCAAGGCGTGGCTCGGGAAGTGACGCACGAGGACCTTGTGCGCGAACAGGAAGTCGTAGGCGGCCTTCGCCACGGCCGGGCCGGATTCGCCGCGGGCGTTCTTCGGCTCGGTGAAGATAAAGTTCGTCTCCGATTCGTAGGTGAACCAAGCGCGGCGCGTGATGAGATCGCGGACACACCGGTCCCGCGTCGCTTTGATTTTCTCCACGACGCCGGAATAGTAGGCGTTATCGCCGAGCGCGGCGAGGGCGGCCGCCTGGGAGAGGCGGTTGACATTGTAGCTGTCCCGCACGCGGTCGAGCAGGCCGATGATCTCGGGATGGGCCAAGGCGTAGCCGACGCGGATTCCGGCCAAGGCGTAGGCCTTCGAGAGCGTGCGCACGACGACGAGGTTCGGATGGCGCGCGAGGAGCGGGACCGCGTTTTCCCGGGCAAAGGGCGCATAGGCCTCGTCGACGACGAGCAGGCCCCGGAACGATGCGAGCACGCGCTCGAGGTCGGCATTGGCAAACGCGACGCCGGTCGGGGCGTTGGGCGAGGTCAGAAAAAACGCGCGGGCCGTCGAAGCCGCGATGCGCTCCACCGGCAG
>JBIKOK010000041.1:0-41026 GCA_044358025.1 Opitutaceae bacterium | reverse complement strand
GCGCCGGCGGAACGGATCGTGTGGCTGTTGGTGTCGGCAATGTAGAGGGTGCCGCCCGTGCTGACACCGATGCCGGTGGCGCTGTTGAAGCGCGCCGCCGTGCCGATCGCGTCCGCCGTGCCCGTCAAGCCGGCCGAACCGGCGATCGTGGTCACCACCTGCGACGAAATCACCACCTGACGGATGGTGCTGTTGCCGGTGTCCGCCACAAAGAGGTTGGCGCCGCTGACGACCAGGCCGCCCGGGCTCTTGAAGCTGGCCGAGGTGCCGGTCGAATCGGTGCTGCCGCCGCTGAGGCTGGCCGTGCCCGCCACGGTGGTGACGACACCGGTGCCGATCACAATTTTGCGGATGGTATGATTTTGCGTGTCGGCAACATAAAGATTGGTCGTGCCTTCCGCGGCGATCGCGCCGGGATTCTTGAAGAGGGCCGCCGCCCCGGTGCCGTCGGTCGAGCCGGAGGTGCCGAGCGTTCCGGCGAAATTGGAAATATCACCCGTCGCGATCACCACTTTGCGGATGCCATGGTTGGTCGTGTCGGCCACATAAAGATCGGTGCCCGCGACCGCGACGCCGAGCGGGTTGTTCAGGCGGCCGGTGCCGGGCGCGCCGACCGCGGTGCCGAAGCTGCCGCTGGTGCCGGCGAGCGTGGTGACCGTTTGGTCCGCGATCACAATCTTACGGATCATATGGTTGAACGTGTCGGCCACGTAAAGGTTCGTGCCGTCCGTCGCGACGCCTTGGGGAAAGTTAAACGAAGCCGCGGCGCCGATGCCGTTCGTGCTGCCCTGCGTGCCCGATCCGGCAAAGGTCGTCACCACCCCGGCGGACGTCACCTTGCGGATCTTGTGATTCGAAGTATCCGCCACGTAGATATTGCCGGCGGCATCCACGGCGACGCTCGCAGGGGCGTTGAAGCGCGCGGCGGTGCCGGTGGCATCGACATTGCCCGACGCGATCGCCGGGCTGCTGCCCGCCAGCGTGCTGACCGCGACCTGCGCCATGGCAGATCCCAAACCCAACAACATCGCGCCACTGGCGACGACGAGGCGCGTAACACGCGACCATTGACCTAGAGCTCCTCTTTCGGCTGACGACGGGTTGTTCTTCATGACTTTTGAGTATTCGATTTCGTTGATCATTACGCGTTACAAGATGGCTGGGGGAAAAAGATTCTTCGGGATTTGACTCTCATGCAGACACAAACTCCCAAGCGGGCGCAAGCCTTGTTCCTCGCCCGGCGTCACTGGTGATGGTTCACGGCCAACGCCACAAACGCCAAGAACCGTGGAAAACGACGGTGGGTCCGGCGAAAAGTTCCGCCCCTAAATGGTTCGACGGCTCGGCCGTATTGTTTCTCGCCAGCGCCGCCGCCGCCCGCCTCACTTTCCCCTGACCGCTGCGCTCCGGCGCCGCGCTGCCTCCGCATATGAAACCAAAACCCCTCCCCTCCCCTTCCCCCGTCGCCCTGGTCACCGGTGCCGGCAGCGGCGTCGGTCGCGCCGTCGCCCTGCGCTTTGCCGCCGAAGGCTGGCACGTCGCGCTGGTCGGCCGCCGCGCCGACGCCCTCGCGGCCACGGTCGCGCTCGCGCCCGCCGCCGGCCGCCGCCGCCTCGCCGCCTTCGCGTGCGACATCGGCGACCACGCTGCCGTGCAAAAAATGTCCGCCGCCGTCCTCGCGCGCTTCGGCCGCGTCGATGCGTTCGTCAACGCCGCCGGCACCAACACGCCGCGCCGCAGCTGGTCCGAGCTTCCGCTCGCGGCCTACCACGAACTCATGGGCGCGAACCTCCACGGTCCGTTCCATTGCGTCCAGGCGCTGCTCCCCGCCATGCGCGCCCGCGGCACCGGCACCTTCGTCTTCATCAATTCCGAGGCCGGCCTCAAGGCCAGCCCCAAGGCCGGCGTCGCCTACGTCGCCTCGAAATTCGGCCTCACCGGTCTCGCCCAGTCGCTCAACGCCGAAGAACGCCCCCACGGCCTCCGCGCCTGCTCGATCTTTCCCGGCGACATCGACACCGAGCTCCTCAACAAACGCCCCACCCCGCCGCCGCCCGAGGCCCGCGCCAAGATGATGCGCCCCGAGGACGTCGCCGCCTGCGTGTGGCTCGCCGTCTCGCTCCCCCAGCGCGCCGTCATCGAGGAATTGCTCGTGCGGCCGCTCTGAAATCGTTCTCCGCGCCGATTTCATTCCCCACCCCCACACGTCACCCGCCCGAACCCGCCGCCCGTTCTCCGTCCTTCCCCCCCTTCTCCCCATGCTTCGCCTCTACTCCACGCCGACCGGTCTGGTCGTCGAACGCGACGGCGCCTACTTGGCCGTCCCACCCACCCTCACCCTGGACGCCCTGTTTGCCTCGGCCGATCCCCAGGCCGTGCTCCAGGCCTCGCTCCTCGACGCCCGCCCCACCTCCGCCCCCGCCGCCTTGCTCGCCCCGCTGCAGACGCAGGAGGTCTGGGCCGCCGGCGTCACTTACTTCCGCAGCCGCACCGCGCGCATGGCCGAGTCCAAGGATGCCGGCGGCGGCACGTTCTACGACAAAGTCTACGAGGCCGACCGCCCCGAGATCTTCTTCAAGGCCACCCCGCACCGCGTCGCCGCCCCCGGCACCGGCGTGCGCATCCGCGCCGATTCGCAGTGGAACGTCCCCGAGCCCGAACTCACCCTCGCCCTCAACTCCGCCGGCAAGATTTTCGGCTACACCCTCGGCAACGACATGAGCTCGCGCGATATCGAGGGCGAAAACCCCCTCTATCTCCCGCAGGCCAAAGTCTACGACCGCAGCGCCGCCCTCGGCCCCTGCCTCGTCCTCACCCCCACCCTGCCGGCCGCCGACGCGGTCATTGCCATTGAGATACGCCGCGCCGGGGCCGTCGTCTTCGCCGGCGAAACCACCGTCGGCCAGATCAAACGCCCGCTCCCCTCGCTCGCCGACTGGCTGTATCGGGAAAACAGTTTCCCGCACGGCGCGTATCTGATGACCGGCACCGGCGTCGTCCCGCCCGACTCGTTCACCCTCCGGCGCGACGACGAAATCCGCATCACCCTCGCCCCCGTCGGCACGCTCGTGAACCACGTGCTCTGAAAACGTTTCCCGGCCGGCGCCGCACCACGAGCCGCATTTTCCCGTTTTCCTTCTCTCCCTCTCTTCCTCTCTCCGTCCCTCAGCCGCCCCTTCTTCCGCACCATGATTCTCCACGGACTCAGCCTCATCGCCGGCCACCCCGGCCAAACCGGCGGCAAAACGTTTTACGCCGCCAATCCCTCGACCAGCGCGCAGATGGAGCCGGCGTTTCACGAAGCCTCCGCGGACGAGGTGGCGCGCGCCCTTGAGGCCTCCGCCGCTGCGTTTGCCGACTACCGCGCGCGCACCGGCGACGAACGCGCGAAATTCCTCGAAGCCATCGCCGCCGAAATCGAAGCCCTCGGCGACACCCTGATCCACCGCGCGCACGCCGAGACCGGCCTGCCGCTCGCCCGCCTCCTCGGCGAGCGCGGCCGCACCTGCGGGCAACTCCGCCTCTTCGCCCACGTCGCCCGCGAGGGCTCCTGGGTCGACGCCCGCATCGACCCCGCCCTGCCCCAGCGCCAACCGCTCCCGCGCGCCGACATCCGCCGCATGCTCGTCGCCCTCGGCCCCGTCGTCGTCTTCGGCTCGTCCAACTTCCCCTTCGCCTTCTCCGTCGCCGGCGGGGACACCGCCGCGGCCTTCGCCGCCGGTTGCACCGTCGTCGTGAAAGCCCACCGCGCGCACCCCGGCACCTCGGAACTCGTCGCCGGCGCCATCGGCCGCGCCCTCGCCGCCTGCGGTCTCCCGCCCGGCGTCTTCTCCCTCATCCACGGCGGCGGCGCGACCATCGGCATCGCCCTGGTGAAACACCCCGCGACGGCCGCCGTCGCGTTCACCGGATCGCACGCCGCCGGGCGCGCCCTCTTCGACGCCGCCGCGGCCCGCGCCCATCCGATTCCCGTCTTCGCCGAGATGAGCAGCCTCAACCCGCTCTTCGTCCTGGCCGGCGCCCAAGAAGCGCACGGCCCCGCCATCGCCCAAGGCCTCGTCGCCTCGGTCACCCTCGGGGTCGGCCAATTCTGCACCAAACCCGGCCTCGTCTTTCTCCCGCGCGGCCCCGCGACCTTCGGCTTCCTCCAACAGCTGTCCGACGCCGTCCGCCTCGCACCCTGCGGCACCATGCTCACCGCCGGAATCCGCGACGCCTTCGTGGAAAACCGCGAGAAAATCACCCGCGTCGCCGGCGTCCAGCTCCTCGCCTCGGGCGCCGCCGCCGCCAACGACACCCGCACCGAATCGCGGCCGAGCGTGGCCACCACGACCGCGAAAAACTTTCTCGCGCACCCCGCGCTCGCGACCGAGGCCTTCGGCCCCTTCACCCTTGTCGTCCTCGCCGACACCCCCGAGGAACTCGCCGCCTGCGCCGCCGCCCTCGAAGGCCAGCTCACCGCGACGGTGCACGGCACCCCCGCCGACCTCGCCGACGCCCGGCCGCTCCTCGCCGCCCTCGAGCGCATCGCCGGGCGCGTCGCCCTCAACGGCTACCCGACCGGCGTCGAAGTCTGCCCCGCGATGAACCACGGCGGACCGTATCCTGCGACCACGGACACCCGCTTCACGTCCGTCGGCACGGCCGCGATCCTGCGCTTCGCCCGCCCGGTGTGCTACCAAAATTTCCCCGACACCCTCCTGCCTGCGGCGCTCCAAAGCGCCAACCCGCTCGGCCTAATCCGCCTCGTGGACGGCAAGCCGACGCGGGACCAGCTCTGAACTTGCGACTCACCACCCTCGTTCTAATTTCCCGCCATGCCTCCGACTTTGCCCGAACTTCTGCGCCTCCCGAAGAAACGCCGTTTGGAGATCGCCGAACGCCTCTGGGCCTCGGTCGCCGCTGAGTCCGACATGCCCGTGCCTGCCGCACACCGCAAAGTTCTGGACGAGCGGCTCGCCTCTTACCGTGCAGGGAAATCGAAGGTCATCACGCACGCGGACTTGATGCGACGGCTGCGTTCGTCGTGAACGCCAAGCCCGTAGTCGCCCTCTTCGAGGTCGAAGCGGACTTGGAACTCGCCATGGCCTATTATGCTTCGTGGCAGACCGACAGGGCCGCACGGCTGCTCGAAAAATACGATGAGACCGTCGGGGCGATTGAGCTGACCCCTGACGCCTATCCCCGGAAACAGGGGGCCAGCCAAAGGGCTACCCTGAGGCGTTCGTTCTGCTTCGGGTATTTCATCCAAGAGACTGACCGGTCCGTCGTCCTAGCCGTGCTCGATGGCAGGAGATCACCGCGAAAAATCCGCCGACTTGTCGGCTTTCGGCGGTTGTTGACGCACCCCAGCGCGGATAAATAGCGCACGGACATTTTACCCATGCCCTCCCTCTTCGACTCCCCCGACTCCATCTACACGCTGCGCACCACCGCCGCCGGCCCCGCGGGCTCGCTCCCGCTCAACGCCGCGACGCTCCCCGGCATGGCCAGCGGCGATCTCTTCGGCATGACGCAAAACGCCGGCATGGGCTGGTCGCCCGCCGCGCTGCTCGGGAAACAATTTCTCATTCTCTCCACGCAGGGCGGCATCCGCGCGCCCGACGGCTCGCCCATCGCGCTCGGCTATCACACCGGCCACTGGGAAGTCGGCCTGCTCATGGAAGAGGCCGCGCGCACGTTCACCGCGCACGGCGCGATTCCCTTCGCCGGCTACGTGAGCGATCCCTGCGACGGCCGCACCAACGGCACCGCCGGCATGCTCGACTCCCTCGCCTACCGCAACGACGCCGCCATCGTCTTTCGTCGCCTGATCCGCTCACTTCCCACGCGCCGCGGCGTACTCGGCGTCGCGACCTGCGACAAAGGCCTGCCCGCGATGCTTCTCGCCCTCGCCGGCTCACCCGATCTGCCGACCATCCTCGTACCCGGCGGCGTCACGCTCCTCTCCCAGGACGCCGAGGACACCGGCAAAGTCCAGACGCTCGCGACGCGTTTCGCCCGCGACGAGGTCACCCTCGCACACGCCGCCGAGATGGGCTGCAAGGCCTGCGGTTCCCCCGGCGGCGGCTGCCAGTTCATGGGCACGGCCGCCACGAGCCAGGTCGTCGCCGAAGCGCTCGGCCTCACCCTCCCGCACGGCGCCCTCGCCCCCTCCGGCGCCGAAATCTGGCGCGACCTCGCCCGCCGCTCCGCCCTCGCCCTCCTCGAGCTTGAAAAGGCCGGCACCACCACGCGCGACCTCCTCTCCGCCGACTCGATCCACAACGCCCTCGTCACGCACGCGGCCTTCGGCGGCTCCACCAATCTCACGCTCCACATCCCCGCCATCGCGCACGCCGCCGGCCTCCCGCGCCCCACCGTCGACGACTGGGCACGCATCAACCGCTCCGTCCCGCGCCTCGTCGACGTCCTCCCGAATGGCCCGCAGCACTACGCCACCGTGCAGGTCTTCCTCGCCGGCGGCGTGCCCGAGGTGATGCTCCACCTCCGCGACGCCGGACTCCTCAAGCTTGACGCCCGCACCGTCACCGGCCGCACGCTCGGCGAAAATCTCGCGTGGTGGGAAACCTCCGAGCGCCGCACGCGCCTCCGCGCGAAACTCACCACCCTCGACGGCATCGACCCCGACGACGTCATCATGTCGCCGACGCGCGCGCGCGAACGCGGCCTCACGAGCACGATCACGTTTCTCCGCGGCAACCTCGCCCCCGAAGGCGCGCTCGTGAAGAGCACCGCCATCGCCCCCGACGTGATCGGCGCCGACGGTGTTTACCTCCACGAAGGCCCCGCGCGCGTCTTCACCACGGAGGCCCGCGCCATCGCCGCGCTCAAATCCGGCAGCGTGAAAGCCGGCGACACGATGGTCCTCATCGGCCTCGGCCCCGGTATCGGCATGCCGGAGACCTACCAGATCACCTCCGCGCTCAAATACGTGAAGGAAGGCAAACGCATCGCGCTCGTGACCGACGGCCGCTTCTCCGGCGTATCCACCGGAGCCTGCCTCGGCCACGTCAGCCCCGAAGCCTGGGCCGGCGGCCCGATCGGCAAAGTCCGCAATGGCGACCTCATCCGCGTGCGCGTCGATACCCGCACCCTCACCGGCTCCGTCGATGTCCTCAACCTCCCCGCCGCCGAATTCGCCGCGCGCCCGATGCACCCCGACCTCACGATGGACCCGCGCGTCCCCGCCGACACCCGCCTTTGGGCCGCGCTCCAAAACGCCAGCGGCGGCCCCTGGGGCGGCTGCGTTTACGATGTCGACGCCATCGTGAAACGCCTCGGTTCGCCGTAGGGCGCGGTCTCCGACCCGCCCTTTCAGTTCACTGGAAGCAGAGCCATTTTCACTCCAAGCACTTTCAATCAGTCGGCGTTTCCTTTTCAATCAGTCAGCCCTTTACTTTCAATCAGTCGGGCGCTTTTTTGACCTCGTCCCGCCGCCCGCCATGCACCCCCGCTTCATCGAGAACCGCGTCCAGACCTCGCTGTCCGACACCCGGGTCGTGCTGCTCTCCGGACCGCGCCAGTCCGGCAAATCCACGCTCGCGCAGCACCTCGCCGCCGACGGTCGCCCCTTTCTCACGCTCGACGACCCCACCACGCTCACCGCCGCGCAGCGCGACCCCGTCGGCTTCATCCGCGGCCTCGACCGCGCCGTAATCGACGAAATCCAGCGCGCGCCCGAGGTGCTCCTCGCCATCAAGCAAAGCGTCGACACCGACCGCCGTCCCGGCCGCTTCCTCCTCACCGGCTCCGCCAACCTCATGACGCTCCCGCGCGTCGCCGATTCCCTCGCCGGTCGCATGGCGACCATCGATCTCCTGCCGCTCTCGCCCGCCGAGATCCGCGGCACGCCCTCGACGTTTCTCGCGCAGGCCTTCCGTGGCCGTGCGCCCAAAGCCGGCCCCGCCATCACCGGCCCCGATCTCGTCGCGACCGTGCTCGCTGGCGGCTATCCCGAGGCCTTGAAACGCACCTCGTGGCCACGCCGCCAGGAGTGGCACCTCGACTACGTGCGCGCCATCGTGCAACGCGACGTGCGCGACCTCGCGCAGATCGACCGCCTCAACCAGATGCCACGCCTCCTTCGCATCCTCGCGCAGCACTCCGGCCAACTCGTCAACTACTCCAGCCTCGGCGCGCCCCTTGGCGTCTCGCATCCGACGATGCAAAAATACGTCGGCCTCTTCGAGCAGCTCTTCCTCATCCGCACGCTGCCCCCGTGGTTCACCAACGAACTCAAGCGCCTCATCAAAACCCCCAAGCTCACCTTCCTCGACTCCGGCCTCCTCGCGGCGCTGCGCGGCCTCACCCCCGCCCGCATCGCCGAGGACCGCGGTCCCTTCGGCGCGCTCCTCGAGACCTTCGTGCTCTCCGAGGCCCTCAAGCTCGCGAGCTGGTCCGAAGATGGGCCCTTCGAGTTTTTCCACTTCCGCGACAAAGAGCAGAACGAGGTCGATGTCGTGCTCGAGAGCCCCGACGGCAAACTCATCGGCCTCGAGGTCAAGGCTGCCGCCAGCGTCAACGCCTCCGACTTTGGCGGCCTCCGCAAACTCGCCGAGGCCTCCGGCAAACGCTTCGCCGCCGGCTTCGTGCTCTACGACCATACCCAGACCGTGCCCTTCGGCGACCGTCTCTTCGCCGTCCCTATCTCGTCGCTCTGGTCATAATTTTCTATTTCTAAAAACCGCCTTTTTCACTCCAGTCACTTTCAATTGGTCAGACTTTGACTTTCAAACGGTCGGAGCCCAATCCGCCCCGATTTCCTCCCCATTTCACCCTCACGCCCTCACCGTTCATCGTCTACTGCCACCGCCCCACGCCCATGAAAAACCTCCTGCTCCTCGCCCTGTTCGCCGTCGCCCGCGCCACCGCCGCCGAGCCCGCCGCCACGATCGACACCGCCATCGCCAAGGGCGACACCGCCGAGGTGCAGCGCCTGCTCACCGCACAACCCGAACTCGTCCGCACCCCCGGCGCCGGGAAAATGCTCCCGCTCCACCAGGCCATCCTCCGCAAGAAGGCCGACATCGTCGCGCTCCTCCTTGAGCGCGGCGCCGACGTCAACGCCCCCGATCCTTCGCTGCGCACCCCGCTCCATCTCGCCGTCGAACGCACCGACGCCGCCCTCGTGAAAACCCTCCTCGTCCGCCGCGCCGACACCACCGGCCGCGACCGCATGGGTTGGACGCCCCTCCACCACGCCGCCGCGAAGGACAAACTCGAACTCGCCCGCCTCCTCCTCGACGGCGGAGCCAAGCCCAATTTCCTCAGCGAACTTGGCGGCACGCCGTTGCACGAAGCCGCCGCCGGCGCCAGCGCCGCGATGGTGCAACTCCTCCTCGACCGCGGCACCGATCCCACCATCCGCTCCAAGCCCGGCGTCACCGCCCTCGATCTCGCCCGCGAATTCAAAAACACCGCGGCCATGGCGATTCTGGAAAAGGCGAAGCACTGAGGCTGCTCCGGCCGCTGCCGTGCGGTGGCACGGGCTTTCCAGCCCGTGTCCGGATTCACCGTACGCACGGGCTGGAAAGCCCGTGCCCTTCCGCCGGCGCGGGCCACCGCGGCCATTCCACGCGCCTGAAGTCCGCCGGCATTAGCGCGTCCGCCTCCGTCGTCGCGGCAGTTACAACTGGCGCGCGGAGTGGGGCCGCCGCACCGGCTATGCCCTCAATTCGCCTTGCGCGCCGGCCCGCCGGCCCCTCCGGGACCGCCCCGCCCGCGCCGCCCGCTGCCCATGGTTTGGGCGAGCTCGGCCAGATCCGCGTCATTCCACGGCTCTTCGCGGCTCGCCGTCAGCGTGCGCATCCGCGCCACCGTCTCCGGCGTCACCGCCCCCGCGGCATGTCCCCACGAATTCCGTACAAACGTCAGCACGTTGGCGATCGCGTCGTCGTCGAGCACCGCCTTCAGGGTCGGCATCACCAAATTTTCCTGCGATTTGCCGTTGAGCACGATACCGGCAAGGATGCGCTCGTCCGCGAGCACCCAGCGCGAATACACCAGCGGCGGCGCGAGGCCCACGAGCCCCTGCCCTTCGGGCTGATGGCACGCCGCACACAGCGCTGCGAACCCCGCCTTGCCCTTGTCGAAACGCACCTGGTCCGCCGGAGCGAGCTTCACGTCCGCGATCGCCGCCATGCCGGTTTTGCCCGGCCAGCGCAGCGACGCGAGGAGCTTGGTCGCCCGCTCGGACTCCGGGGTCCCGCCCTGGGCCGCGAGCGCCACCAGCGGCTTCGGCTCCGCCGAGAGTGTCGCGGGGATCGCCTTGCCGTCGAACATCCGCGGCATCGCCCGGTCCACCCCGTCGAGCACCGCCGCGCGGGCCCAGGCGGGCGCCTTCCCATCCGCCGCGACCGCGAGAATGCGCTCGAGCCGCGCCGTGTCGTTCGCTTTCACCGTGCCAGCGGTCGCGGCGCTAACCGCATTCTTCACCGCCGGGCCGCCGGCCTGCGCCTCGCGCGTGATCGCCTCGACAAAATCCGCCTCGCGCCGCGCCAACCCGCTCACCACCGCGTCGACGAGATGCGGCTGCTCGCCCGCGGCGATCAGCAGCGCCCGCATGGCCGCATCGGCCGCGGGCGTCTTCGCCTCGCCGAGCGACAACGCGAGTTGCAGGCGCACCGCCGGCTCGGGCCGCGCCGCGAGCGACGCCAGTCTCCCCACGATCTCCGCGTCGACCGTTGGCTTGAAAAATTTCTCCGCGACGCGCACGGCCGCCGCACACACCCGCGGATCGGCGTCGCCCAGCGCGGCCAGCACGGTGGCTTGGTCGATCGCACCCACGCCGTCCAACGTCCAGAGCGCATGCACCCGCGCCAACGGCTGGGCGGCCGCGCGGGCTGCTTGCCGCAACAGCGCCGCCGCCGCCGGATCGCGCTTTTCAACGAGCAGGCGCTGCGCGGTGTCCCGCACCCACCCGCTCGCATCGCCGAGTTTCTCCACGAGCTGCGCGGTCGTCGCGCCGGCGAGGCCGGACTGGAAATTCGCCTTCGGCGCACCGTCGGGCACGATGCGCCAGATGCGGCCGAGCCCGATGCCCTGGCCAAGATTGCGCTCCTCAATCTGCTTGCGCAGGTAGCTGGTGACGTAGGTGCGGTGCTGCAAAATGCCGCGATAGAGATCGAGGACATAGAGCGCGCCGTCCGGCCCGTTGAACAGGTTCACCGGCCGGAACCGCTCGTCCGTCGAGGTGAGAAACTCGCTCCCCTCGTAGGCATTGCTCCCCGTGACGGCCCCGTCCTTCTCCGTGAGCTTGATCCGCTTGATCAGGTTGCCCGACGGCTCCGCGATAAACGCATCGCCGCGAAACTCCGCCGGAAACAATCCGCCGCGATAAATCACCGGCCCGCAGGCCGCCGTCACCGACATCAGTTTTCCCTCCTTATCGAGCGAATTGTAGCCGCGGTTGATGCCGGGCGTCACGCGCCCGGGAAACGTCGGGAGCCGCGCCGGCGTGACCTTCACGTTCGTGGCCGTCGCCGTGAAATTCGGATTGCGGCGCAAATAGGCCGAGGGCACCGCATCGATCCGCAACGGGTCGCTGTTGCTGTTGTAATAGAGGCGGCCCGTGTCGTCCTGCGTGATGCCCCACTGCCCGCGGGTGATCGTGCCGTCGCGCAAGAATTTCCCGGCCCCTTCATAGCGGAAACGCACCGTGGCGTTCGCCGAGTAAATCCAGTTGTCCATCATCCAGACGAGACCGTTGGCGTTGTGCTCGTGGTTCCCCGTGGTGGCGTAATCCTTCGCGATCTCCGTCTTCTCGTCGGCTACGCCGTCGCCGTTCGTGTCGCGCAAGAACCACAGGTGCGGCGGCTCGGCCACCAGCAACCCGTCGCCGACGAGCGCTATCGCCCGCGGCATGACGAGGTCCTGCGCAAACACCGTGCGCCGGTCCATCCGCCCGTCGCCATTTGTGTCTGCGAGCACCGCGATCACGCCGAGCGGCTGGTCTTCACCCTTGCCGTCGACGTCGTTCATGTAGCCGCGCATCTCCAGCACCCAAAATTTTCCGTCCGGCGCGATCTGCAGCGCGATCGGATCGCCGACGAGCGGGTCGGCCGCCACGAGCTCGACGTGAAACCCCTTGGCCACCGTAAAGGTCTGCAACGCCTGGTCGGCGGTAAGCACCGGCGCAGGCGGAATCACGATGTGCGCCGGCGGCGGCGCCTGGACCTCACCGGCCCGGTCACCCCGCTGGGCGAGCAGGGGCGAAACAAAGAAAAGGGCGAACGCGGCCAGGCGGACGGAACGGGGAATCATGGTGTGGGAAGGCGCCAAGACGTGCCGCCCCGGAAAAGGTGTCAAGGTCGCGCCCCCTGCCACCGTGGCAGGCCGCGGGGCGGCGACGTTTCAATACGGCCCGCGGATGTGCGCCGCCACGTCCCGCGCGGAGAACTCCGCGAGGCGCGCATGCAGCGCAAATCCCAGCGGCGGCAGAGCCGCTACCCGCGCATTGGCCCGCGCCTGCTCCGGATTCCGCGCACCGGGAATGATCGTGCCCACCGCGTCAAAATCGAGACACCACCGCAGCGCCAGCTCGCTCAGCGTCTGCCCCGCCGGCACGAACGCCTTCAACGCGTCCGCCAGCTCCACGCCCTTGGCAAACGGCAACCCCGCGAACGTCTCGCCTACGTTGAACTGCTGCCCGTCGCGGTTGAAATTCCGGTGATCGTTCGCCGGAAACGTCGTCCCCTGCGTCATCTTCCCGCCGAGCAGCCCGCTGGCCAGCGGCAACCGCACCAAGAGCGCCACCTGCCGCTGTTTCGCCTCGGCGAAGAGCGTGTGAATCGGTTTCTGGCGAAAAATGTTAAAGATGATCTGCAGCGCCGCCACGCCGTCCGTGCGCACGCAAAAGTCCGCCTCCTCCATCGACTCCACGCTCACCCCGAAATCGCGGATTTTCCCTTCGCGTTTCAGTTCGCGCAGATGCTCAAACACCTCGCCCTGCTTGAGCACCGCGAACGGCACGCAGTGCAACTGCGTGAGATCCAGTGCCTCGACGCCCAGCCGCTTCAACGACGCCTCGGTGTGCAGACGAATCCCCGCGCGCGAAAAATTCTCCGGCCAACCCGGCGGCGAAAACCGCCCGAGCTTCGTCGCCACATAAAGCCCACCGCTCCGCGCACTCGGCGTCTCCGCCAAAAATTTCCCGATCAACGTCTCCGCGCGCCCCATCCCATACACGTCCGCCGTGTCGAAGAGCGTCGTCCCCGCGTCCCACGCCGCCCGCAACGTCGCCAACGCCGCCTCGTCCGTGACGTCGCCCCACCCCGCACCGAGCTGCCAGGTGCCGAGCCCGACTTCGCCAACGCTGCGTCCCGTCCGACCGAAAATCCGTGTGTTCATAAAGCCCCAGCGTGCGACCCATCCCGCCCGAGGCAAGCGGCCCCACGACGCCCCCTCGCGATGACACTCTCCCCGCCCGCCGCGCACCCCACGCCCATCGCTCGTTGACCGACCGCTTGCTGTCTGACGGGCCGGCGGTTTCCCCACCGCCGCCCTGCGCACGCCAGCTCCTTAATCCCGCAATCAGACGCAGCCTAATCTCGCCAGTGGGCGCGTCCGCCAAACTCTAGCTCCGCCCGCTGCATACCCACCTCACCGAGGCGTTGGCGCCCCCCCCCGTCGTCGCACTCCTCGGCCCGCGGCAATGCGGCAAGAGCACCCTCGCGCAGCTCGGCGTCCCCGGCCGCCACTGTGTCAGCTTCGACGACGAGACCCTCCTCCGCACCGCGGCGACCTCCCGCCCACCGCCAAGGTCGTCACCATTCTCTGCGACCGCGCCGAGCGCTACTATTCCACGAAACTCTTCGCAGAGCCTCCGACACCATAGACCCGACACGGCCCGCCACCTTACCGCTCCGGCGTTCGCGGCCGCCACGTCGTCGCCAGCAAACCCGCGCCGATCACGGCCGACACTCCGTAGAACCACAACACGCCGTCCCAACCATAACGGTCGGCGAGCATCCCCGTCGCCACGCCGCACACCGACGCACCGAGGTAGCCAAACAGGCCCGTAAGCCCCACCGCACTCGCAGCGGCCGCCTTGGTCGCGAAATCCGCTGCGGCCACGGCGATCAACAGTTGCGGTCCGTAGACAAAAAATTCGTGCGCCACGAACACCCCCGGTTTTGTCCTCGCCGGTGGTGGACACGATGGGCTGATGCTGAGCACTCCGCGTGGAGAGTATCCCTGCCAAGACTTCGCCGGATAGCCGATCCCTCCGGCAAGACACCTCCTGGCTGGCACCAGCAGGCAACACCGTCATGCTTCGCGACAAAGACAATCTGCTTTGCGCCCGTCGCGACGGCGACCTCACCCCACTGGTCCGGATCGAGATGCTTTGGATTCAGCGCCGAAAGCGGCACCGTAAGTTCACCGTGCTGGACATCTTCCCACGTGGCGGCACCCAGATGGCCAAATATCTCGATATCCTTCCACGCGAGTTGCTCAGGCAACGGAGGGCGAGCCGGGCAACAGGTTCGGCACCGGCAATGCCAGTGACTCCGATGCCCGCCGCGCTACCGAGGAATGAAAGGTGAGCTTGAGAGGTATAGCATGGCGCAAAGCGAGCGGGCGGGGGACATCGGTGGGGTGAACGATGTCGTCGCCGTGACGATTACCTTGTTCCTTTTTACCACCGCGTCAGCGGGCGGGCATGGTCAGCCGATAAATATTCATCATCTCCTCGGCCGTGAGGCTGCGATCAAACACGGCGAGGCCGCCGAGGAGTCCGCCAAAACCCTCGCCATGGGTCGGAGCTTCAACCACAGGATACCCCGGCCACTTCGGGAGGGCACGTTGAGCGACGGTAAAATCGGAACCGTCGCTGCCGCCGTCGAAGATCGGCTTGGACCATCGAAACGGATTCGCGTTCGCGTTCTCGTCCAGCACGCCGTCGCAGTAAACGCGGATCGCCTCCTGGTCGAAAGTGAACGCAAGCATGTACCATCGGTTCTTCTCGAGCGTGGTTTTGCCCGTCCCATAGGAAAAGCAGTAGGGACGGTCCGCCGTCGCACCGCCGACGTCCGAGACGTAGCCATGAGCGCGATAGCGAACGGGGGTCCGCTGCAGCGTCGTGTAATCACTCTGCATGTGGCCGCACGTGAACAAGGCGTACTGCCGCTTCGCATCCCGTTCGTTCCACATGCCGGCGATGTATTGCCAGATACCGTCGTTCTGTCGCTGAACCCAAGCAATGATCGTGACGGATTGGCTGCCGTGGAGGTCTAATCCCGGGCAGTCGCGCCGAGGGATCATCAACCACTGGCCCTTCTTCACCTGCAAGCTGGAGGGACCGAAGATTCCCCCGCCGACCTGTTCGATGGCGCCGTTCTTTTCCTGCAGCGTGTAGGCGTACTTCCCGCGACTCTGCAAATGTCCGTTCGAGCCTTCCTGGAAATCCCAGAAGCAGAGTAGATTTTGGATTCGGGCGATCGCGTCCGAAGCCGGCGACGCGGGCGCCGCAAACGCGCTGCACGCACAGACCAAGAACAGGAGCCATGCGCTGCAACTGGCCGGGCGGATTGCGCGGGTGGGAGTTGGTTTATGGATCGACATAAAAATCTTTCAGAAGCGACCTTGAACGCCCAAAGCCCAAGTCGACCCGAACCCGGAGCGAGTGCGGAAGCGGGCCACCTCCGGAGTATTGGGACCGAACGTTTCTCCGTCCTGCGGCTTGTCCTGTACGTTGCGCGACGTCGCATACAACGTCAGATTCCGGGTGAGGAAATACTGCAGCTCGACGTCGCAGTAGAGGCGCGGTGCCGTCCAGTTGAAGGTCCCTGCCTCGATGCCCCGCCCCGTGACCGCGGCCGCGCGCCGGCGCGAGGTGTAGTTCCAGCCGACCCGCGCACCATACGACGGCTTCTTCACGTAGATCATCGCGTTGATCGTCTTGGGCACAAAATTGGCGAAATTCGCGGCGGCCGGCCCGGAGAACCGCAGCACGCTGACATTGCCGCGCACCTGCACGGTGCCGAACCACGGCGGTAGAAACGTCAGGCTCTGTCTCCCCCCCACCTCGGCACCTTCCGAGCGCACCTGACCGTCGAGGTTGTAGTTGGTTTGGACATCATAATCCAGGTACTCGCTGGATTCGATGCCATAGGTCTGCAGGAACGATTTGGTGGCGGGAAAGACAATGCCACCAAAGAAGTTTTTGTACTCGCGGTGAAACAATCCCGCGGAGACCTCGCTCGCGCCGTTTTGAAAGTAATATTCCACCCGGGCCTTAAAGGTGCGCGCCGTCCACGGCTTGATGTTCGCGTTGTTCACCACCACGCGGTTCGACGAACTGGGCGCAACTTCCGTATCCGGAAGGGTGAGTCCGCCGGAGTACTGACTGAACGCAGGCCGGCCGATGGACTCATAAAAAGCCGCCTTGATCAGGACGTTTTCCCGGACGGCGAACGTGGCGTTCAGGCTCGGGAAGAAACGCAGATACTCTTTTCGGACGCGGTAACCGCGCGGGAGGTAGGTCAGCTTTGAGACGCCAAGCGCATCGGTGGTGGGAACAATCAGGGAGGGAAGGGGCTGGCCGCTGGCATCCGTCAATATCTTGCCACTGGCGTCACGGCGCGGGACGAAATTTCCGGCGCTATCCCGCAGGTAATTGAGCGTCGGATCAGCGAGCGCGCCCTCTGCCCGGAGGTTGGTTTGCTCGGCGCGGACGCCCCCCACCAACCGCAATCGATTTCCCCAGCCGGACGCGTCGACTCGCACGAAGCCGGAGCTGATCGTTTCATTCGCGCGGCGGGAATTGGCGACCTCGCTTCGATAGTAGGCGTTCTGGTTCGCCGTCAGGTACCCGGGATTCTTTTGATAAAGCGACCAAAGCCCGTCGGCGCTGGGCCATTGTACTTTGGGAAACCCGAAGGGCTGGGTTCTTTGCGAAAGCACGGGATCCAAGATCACGCTTGCGCCATCATCGCTGCCCGCCGCAGTCGGCGTGGTGGAGCCACGCCCGTCCGCCCCCACGAAGGAGTAGGTGTTTTGTCCTCCGCTGGCATCGCGCACCTGGTCCCGCACGTCGAGGCCGGCCTTCACCGTGAACGGCACGTTCAACAGGGAGAACGTCCGCGCCAGATTTGTATAGGCCGTCCGCTGCAGGTCGATGGCTGTTGATACCGGCCTCGAAGCCGCCGAGGTTATCACATAACTAGAAAGGGTGTAAGGATCGACCGCCGCGCCCGTTGTCGCGTCGGTCACCGTGATCACTCCCGGCCGGAGATAGAAGATATCTTTGAAGGCGGTGGTCACATTGGTGCGCCGCAGGGTGATGCCGCCAAAAACGCCCCGGTCAGACTCGTAGAACGTGTTGTGCGAAGACGACACCGCGAGGCCCGATTCGGCCCGCCAGGTGGGGCCGTTGTGGCGGTACGTCAAGGTCGGGGTGTAGGTGTAGCCCTCGCGCTCCCGGACGGTCTGGCTTTGGCTCACCTCGCTCTGCCCGGGCCGGGACTGCACGCTGCTGAGGGTGAAGCCGTCGTTGACCTGATTGAGCTGGAAAGCGAGGGAGTTGAACGTCCACTCGCTGCTGAAGGATCCGTAGGTGATGCCGAGCGACACCCGGTCATAGGCTCCGAACCGGTAGTCGAAAGAAACCCCGGCGGACGAACGACCATTGAACTTGATCTGGTCGTTCATCTGATAGCCTGTTAGGTACGGCCGGTCGGGCGTGGTGTCCGGCAATCCGCCGGTGGGGTTGGTGGCGGCGCCCACGCCTCGCCATTGGGTGGTGGCTCGCTCCTCCGCAGTATATTGGTTTCCATATCCCGCCGAGACGGTGAAGCCGAAGCGTTCATTCACCGGCCGGATGTAGGCCAGGTCGAATCCCGGCTGGATTTTTAAAGTGTCGTTCTTGCGCGGGCCAGGCGTCTTGCGCAGCTCGCGCTCTTTGTCGCGCATGGACGCGTAAACGTTGTACGTCAGCTGTGGACGCACCCGCTCGAACGCACTCCGCGGCACGAAATTAACCGAACCGGCCAAAGCCGAACCCGGAGACTCCGGCGTGGGTGACAGCAGGATTTCAACGCGGGAGATGTTGTTGATGGAAACCTGGAGCAGTTCGTTTTGGCGGACACTTGGATCGCCCGACGCCGTCGTGGCCAGATTGAAGCCGTTGAACGTAACTGGAACGTTGGCCGCTGGTGCACCATCAAGTGATATCGTGTTAGCGACACCGCCCGTGTAATCAATATTCACGCCTGGCACGTACTTCAGGAACTCCCCCACGCTGCCATCCGGGATCGTGCCATACTCATCTGTCGAGACGACATTGATCTGGTTCGGAGCGAAGCGCCTCTGATTGATGGCAATCGCCGAACCGGCCATTTCCCGGGACACGGAAACTTCCATCGCCTCAAGGACAACGGTATCCCCGGCGGGCTTCTTGGCGACCGCGGAGTTGGCCAAGGTGAAATCGGCATGGACCGTCTCCTCGGGGATCACCACCACTGTCCGCTGCTGCTGCGGCATGCCAGTGTGGAACACCCGGATCTCCGCGGGCCCCGGCGGGACGCCACTCAGGCGAAAGAAGCCCACGCTGTCGGTCAAGGTTTGCTGCGCCGTGCCCGCGACCGCCACCAGCGCACGTTCCAAGAATTCCTGATTGGTGTTGAGGACCCGCCCCTCAATCGTTCCGGTCCGTTCGGGGCGGGTCACGGTCGGCAACCCCGCCCCGTCTTCTTTTGGGAATTCACCCGGCTTTCTCACCGCAAAAGCGCCAGTCTCGGGATCAACTGAAACGACGAAGCCGGTTTTGCTCAGCATGAGGCCAAGCGCCTCGCGCGGGATAAAATGGCCGTGGACCGCGGTGGTCTCGGTGCCGGCGACCTCGCTTGCGATAAACACAATCTCCCGGTCGGATTGAGCGGCGAATTGTTTGAGAGTCTGAGCGGCTGGACCGGCCGGCACATCGAACGCCCGTTTGGTCTCGGCCGCGATCACGGTGAGCACAAGCAACGGCCCCCAAAGGAAAACACGGAACTTTCGATGCAAGCCGAGCGATGAACGGAGAAAGCGGGTCATAGGGTAAAAAGGAGGGTCCGTGACTACAAACCGCGACGCGGCGGTTTCCGCTAAAAAGATTATTGCCGACCTTGCGCTCCGTCACCTCGCCCGCCGCAGCACGATTTCGCGCTCGCTCCGCCACTCGGCCCGCATCCCGAAATCCGATTCCATCAGGCGGACGAAGCCCTCGACGTTGTCCGAGCGAAACGCCGCGCTCAGTCGCATCGCCCCCAGCGCCGGATCGCCCACGGCAAGCTGCGCCGGATTGCGTCGGTTAAACTCCGTCACGATTTCCGCCAGCGGCGCGTCCGTGAAATCCAACAGCCGCGGCCGCCACGCGAGGCGGGCCGCCAGCTCCGGCTCCGCAAGCGCGGTTACCTGGGGCACGAGCGCGGAAGCCCCCAACGACACCACCGCACTCTCGCCAACCGAGAGCACCGTGGCTTCACGCGCTACCGTGCCCACTGGCGGAGGTTCCAATTTCACGCGGCCCTCCGAAACGACGACTTCGACCGCCGCACCTGCCAGCCGCACGTTGAACACCGTGCCGACCGCGCGCACATCGACACCGCCCGCGTTCACCACAAACGGCCGCGCGGGATTCTTCGCCACCGTAAAGTTAGCCTCGCCGCGCACGAGCCGCACGCGTCGTTCGGTCGCCGAATACGCCACCTCGACACTCGCCCCGCGGTTCAGCTCCACCACCGATCCGTCCTCCAGGGTCAGGCGTTCACAGGGCGCCGCCAGCGCCGTCGAAACCGCCGCGAGCGGGAGCGCGTTCTCCGGCAAGACCTGGGGCGAGCGCACTGCAAGCAGCAGCGCGGCCACCGCCGCCGCCCCCAGCGAAGACGCCGCCGCGAGCCACCACCCGCGCCGCGCCCGTGCCTTCGCCCGGGGCGCAAACAAGTCCGGATCCGGCACGGCCCCAAGCGAGGTCTGCAAACCCGCAAGCCGGTCGAGTTCGTCCCAGCCCCACCGCTGCAACGCCAGCGCCTCGCCGTGACGCGAGTCGGCCGCGAGCCACTGCGACAACTCGTCCTGCTCCGCCGCCGTGAGCCCACGGTCTCGCCGCAGCACCCACTGGGCGGCGGCGCGCTCGATTTCCTCGCGAGTACGTGGTGCGGTCGATTCGGGATTCATGGGCGGGAACGCGGCGCGTGGCCGTGACGACGAAAATATTCGATGCATTTCTGCAAACCGATGCTCCCCTGAGCTTCAACCGTATGCTCCGAAATGCCGAGACGCTCGGCCGCTTCTTTTTGGGACAGCCCGTAGATTTTTCGCAACGTGACGACCTGGCGACAACGCTCCGGCAGCGACTCGATCGCCCGGATCAAGATTTGAAATTCCTCCGCGTGCGCGAGCGCCTCCGGAATGCCGACGCGTTCGTCTGCCACGGACAACGCATCAATCTCCGCCGCGCCCTCCGGCCGTTCGATGCGCTGATGCCGCAGGTGGTTCAGCGCGAGGTTGCGCGCCGTCACGAAAAGAAAGGCCCGTGGGCACGCGATCGGCCCCGTCGCATGAGCCTGCATGAGCCGCGCGTAGGCGTCCTGCACGAGATCGTCCGCATCCGTCACCACGGGGAAACGCGCCCGCAGCCAGGCACGCAACGCCGCTTCATGCGGCAGCACTTCCTCGGCGAACCAGCGGACAGAATCTGAATTTTGCGGTGACACGTTGCAGCGATCGTACCGTCACTCGACGGGCCTATGGATTAAACACCCGAACCCCGAAAACCTACTAAAGAATTCTCTTTCTATTTCGCCAGCGGGCCACCCTGCCCGGCGCCCCCCTCCCGTTCACTTCATCGGCCGCGGCAAGGGGGTGCGCTCCAGCGCGGTCAGTTCCGCGATTCGGGCCAGCGCCGGGCGCTCGTCCAGCGCGAGCAAAAAGGCCCACGCCGCCAGCGTGCGCCGGTAAAACAGCACCCGCTCCGCCGCCGTTTTGCGGGTCACCGGCGCCGGGCCGGCCGCCGCCGCCGCCGGCGGCGAAGTCTCCGCGGACACCGCGCCCCCGGACCGCCGATTCGCGGCCTGCCGCTTCGTGATGTCCTCGGCCGCCGCGCGCACGGCCGGCTGATCGGACGCCCTCGCCCACGCCAGAATCTGGCTCCGGCGCTCCGCGCCCCACTCCACCACGGCCTCGGCCTTCGCCCGGTCCAGCGTCGCCGGCTCCGCGTAGCCCGACTGCCAGTAAACTTCGTCGGGCAGCGCCCGCGCGTTCGCGAAGAGAAAATCCTTCCCCTTCGCCTCCTGCGCCAGAAGGTATTTTTCGAACCCCCGCGCCCCCGCCGGCAACGCGGCCACCCGGTCCGCGAGCACCGCCGCCTTCCACGCCGGACGCACCGCCTCGTTCCACAGCTTCAACACTTCGGGCGACGGTGCGTTTCGGCCCCGCCCCCGCCCACCGCCCTGGGCCGGCGCGGCTGCGGGTGCCGCCGCCGTCGTCGGCTGGGCGGCGGGCGCGGCTGCGGGCGCGGGCTGGACCGGTCCGCGCCCGCCCCGGCGGGCGGGCGTGATCGCGGCGTCCAGCTGCCGGCGCGTGCCGGTGAGGAGCAGATCCTTCACCGCAGGATTCTGCTCGACCAGCCGGCGCGTGAACCGCGCGAACAGTTCCTGGCGTTCGCGCCACGCCCCATCGCCCGGTGGCGCCCCCTCTCCGTCCACCGAGCGCTGATACGCCACCACCTGCCGCTTCACTGCCTCGCTCAGATTCGCTTCCGGCGCGAGCCGCGTCTCGATCAGGTGGGCCCAGCGTTCGAGATATTGTTCGGAGGTAGAATAAGGCTTGTCGATCGTGCGGTCGACGAGCGTGGCCGCGACGTGGGCCTCGTAGAACGAGGCGCGCTGCGGGCCCGCCGGTTGCAGCGTGAACAGATCGAGGCCGAACAGTTGCTCCGGCATGAACCGCTCGTAGCCCGCCCACCGCTCCGGATCGGGATCCGGCTCGCACCCCGCCGCGACAGTGAGTTCGTCGGTCGCCGTAAAACCCGCCGCACGTACGTCGGCGGGCGCGCCCTTGGCCGCCGCCGGTTTCCACCAACCCGGCACCCGCGTGAACCACCGCGGATTCGCCGTCACCTCGCGCGGCACCGCCAGGTGGTGGAAGCCCCCGCTGTGACACTGCGTCATGCAAAACACGACGCGCCCGCGGCCCAGACCCTCGGCGAGGACCTTCCGCAGATCGGACACGCCGAGCACTTCGCCGTCCTCGCTCTGCCAGCCGCGCCCGTTCGTGGCATCCGGGGCGAGCGTCCACAGTTCGATGATACTCTCTCGGTCGCCCGATTCACGCTGGGAGCCGTGGTCGCCGACGAACAGAAAAACCGTGCCCCCGTCGCGCACGCGCGGAAGAATCTCGTCGCGGAAGGCCCGCAAGACGACCTCGCGCTTCGCCGGCCGGTTGCGGCTGATCGCGCCGGGCAGCCACGTGTCCCACGTGCGGCCGCCCCGCTCGGCGCTGCGCCGCACGTCGCCGAGCACCGGGAGCCGGCCCTCGACATTGCCCGCCCCGAAAAACGTCCAGACCGCGTCGCGCGGATAGGTGCGCTCCAGGAACGTGGTCACGGCCTTCGCCTGCAGGTATTGCGAATAGTTGTTCTCACTCGGACTTACCCCGCCGGACAGCATCACGAACACGTTTTGCGCGCGCGCCGGATCGACCGGGCGCGCGTCCGCGGGTCCGGCCGCCGCCGATTCGGGCGCCCGCCCCTCGACCGCGGCGGGTGGCACGGCGGGGCCCGCACAACCGGCGAGGACCGCCAGCACGCAGGCGCCCACTCCGAGCAGACGGACCAGACCGGGCGATACCATGCGACGTAAGATCATGCGGAGGGGGGCGAAGTCCGCGCAGACCAACAGCCGACCGCCCCGCGGTCAACGCACGCCGCCACCGCCCGTCTGGCCCCCACCGCCCCACTGGCAAGAGGACATTGAGAGGCGCCTCGACGGCGGCGAGCCCTCCAACAAAACCGGCTGGCGCGTCAACGTCCACGCGATCACCCCCGGCGTGGCCTACCGCGACGCCAACGTGACCGTGAAGGCGTTCGCCGTCCCGCCCGGCACGGGGAAACACGTCTTTGGTTATCGTTTCGAGACCGCCGACCGCACCCTAGTGATTACCGGCTATTTACCTATGAGGAACGCCTCTGGTTGTCGTTTGGTTGTACTTTGGTTCTGCTTCCCCGGCATTCATCGCATCAAACGACGGCTGGTGACACCGACCACCGAACATTTAATCGAATATCGTGATCGCCGCCACACAAGATGTCCTCGCTGTCGGTAATTAATTCTGTGTGCTCCCAGTTGGCGTATACCAAAGAAACCCTTCCCCATGCAACCCGACCAGCCAAAAACACGTCGCCTCTCACTGACGAAAAAACAGTTACAAGAGGAAAGCGGGGCAACCCTCCTGACGCTGTTAAACGAAATTGTGGCGGACGGGAAAATTTCGGAAGATGAAGTTCTTCGATTGCACGTGTGGACTCAAGCACACGGCGACTCAGACCTACCGGCCATCAGTTTTCTTAGGGAGGTAATCGACGGAATAATTGAAGATGGCTCCGTTTCCGATTCCGACCGACTCGACCTTCACCTTGCCATTGAAAGGATTCTGCCGGTCACGGCACGTAGTCTTTCAAAAGAAGCCAGAATCCAAGCCGAGCCACCGCCCGAACTGCCGCCAAAAATATCGCGTGACGATTTACTGAAGATGAAAGCGGATACGGCGGACGATTTGACGTTTCAAGCCCGCAAAACTTGGCACGACGACCCGATGACCGGCCCACAGCTGTCGTTTATCAAGTCACTTCGTGGCTCGATCTCTCCGTCAGCAACAAAGGGCGAGGCATCAGAACTAATTGGAGAGTTGCTTGGAAACAAACCCATCAGCCCCCGTCAGCAGATGGTCATGCGATTCTGGGGTCGCGAGCGGCTTGCCGGCGAGGGCCCTCGCGAGATTGCCGAATGGATGGACACATTCTACTCTGAGGACGCTGATCGGAAACGAGCATGGGAGCTATTCAAGCAGGAGGTCGAAGACGACGGCCTTCAGGGCGATCCGGCGCGCGTCAGGTTTGGAATTGGTCCAACTTTTCTCACGCGAATCAAGCAAGGGGCCGAAGCAGCAGCCCCGCGATTTGGAGCCAAAAGCCCCAATTCGAGCCAATATTCAATATCGTCAAACGACGCATCCAATGGCTCAATCTGGTTTGCGATAGTCATGTGCGCGGTACTTGGATGCGGCATCGCTTATTTTGTATCCACACGGGCCACGCAAAACCCCGCGTCCGCGGAGACGAATCCCGTGTCGAAGTAGGCGCGCGCGTCTCAGTAAGTTCCGTTCTGGTTCCGCGCCCAATCGTAGATCTGTGCGCGGTCGGGCTGCGGGATCCGCAGGTGGGCGAGGAGCTTGTCGGCGTCGGTCAGGCTTCCGCATCTGCCTCCCGCGACTGCGCCAGCGCCTCGCCCTCGAACTTCGCGATGTTACCGTTGATCACCTCGCGGATCTCCTGGAGCCTTTCCCCGCCCTCAATGTTCGCCTCTGCTGCGCTCTTGCCGGCGACGCGCGACCCCAGCTCGACCTCAACCTTGAAGCGGACGAGCAGGTCGAGTTTCTGACCGAGGGTCACGAGCATGACCTCGACGACTTCGCGGTCGATTACGTCGCCGGCTTCGCGCCGGTTTCGGGCGCGGGCGTGGGCGATTTGGTCTCGCAGCAGATCGGCTTTCAGCTTGCCCAACTCACTTGCGGCGCGTTCGCGGCACAGACCCCGTTCAGTCTTGAAGGCCTGCCAGGCGTCCAAGTCCGGGGTTTGGGGCGCATCGTCAAGCTTTTGCCAAAGGTGTAGCCCTTGAGGGCTGTGTCTAGTTTCTCAGCCATGGCTTTCCAAGTTAGTAGGTCCATGGCTCAATCAAGAATGTAAATAAATTCAGCCTCGTTTGCCGACACTTGGTCACCCAACCCACGCCTCCTGTCGTCGCCGGGAGCCGTCAAACGGTGTGAGTGGAAGGGGATTTCCGCTTTCCGTACAAAAACGCATCGGGGCTAGGGGCCTTTCGGCGGAAAAAGAGTGACCCCGCTGCCGTGCTCCCGCTTATGCTAAAAGGCATATGAAGAACTCGACGCGCGGCGACGGCTCAAAAGTTGAGGGTCGAATCGGGGCAACCTTTGGGAAGTGGAAAATCTCAGTTGAGTGGCCCCTCAAAGAGAATACGCGCAGGATCAGTCAGCTGTGCGCCTTGTTGCCCATTTTTTTTAGGTTCGGCGTGGGTGGTTTTCTCGCCGGCGCCATAATCGGTGTATTTGGGCAATCTGCCTCATTCACAACTATGGCCGGTATGGCTGGAAGTTCAGGGAGCTCCGATGGAGTGGCAACCGACGCTCGGTTCAATGTTCCTTCAGGCATTTCGGTTGATGATAGTGGTAACGTCTTTGTCGCCGATCTTGGAAATCACACCATTCGGAAGATTACGCCAAGTGGAGTAGTCACAACCTATGCCGGCAGCGTTGGAGCCAGCGGATTTGCGGATGGGGTTGCCGGCGGCGCGAGGTTTGCCCAGCCGTGCGGAATCGCCGTAGACAATGCGCGTAACGTGTTTGTAGCGGAAGCGAGCAATGGCGTAATAAGAAAGATTGATCCAACCGGCACAGTTTCGACGCTGGCCGGATTGCCTGGAAGCACTGGAAGCCGCGATGGTTCGGGGTCGAACGCGCGGTTTAGCTCTCCCGCGGCTCTTGCGGTCGACAATCGAGGGAATGTGTACGTGGCCGATACCGGGAATCATACGATTCGGAAGGTAACCTCTGATGGAGTTGTATCGACTATAGCCGGCTTAGCCGGAAATCCCGGCTCAGCAGACGGTTTGGGGAGCGTTGCCCGTTTTAACTATCCCAATGGCATCACCGTCGCCGCAACCGGGGAAGTCTATATTGCGGACACCTTCAATTCCGTCATCCGCAAGATCTCCGCTTCCGGGGTAGTCAGCACGTTTGCAGGCTTGGCAGGGGGGCTTGGGACGGTTGACGGGACGGGCAATCTTGCGCGCTTCATGCGCCCGTCCAGCGTGGCCGTCGATGGTGGAGGAAACGTCTTCGTTGGCGACCTTGGTACCGTTCGCAAAATCGACCGCACCGGCGCAGTCGTGACCCTCGCAGGAATGCCTCGCACCCTCGGCAGTGCCGACGGAACAGGTTCGGACGCGCGCTTCAACTCGCCACGGGCAATCGCTGTTGGCCGCGACGGCACTCGCTATGTGGCCGACAATGGGAACCACAACATAAGGACGAACCTGCCCTCGGTCCCTCAGTTCCAGATTCTGCCGCAGAGCCTGACGGTGGCCGCGGGGAACAATGCGATCTTCAGCGTCTCGGCCCGCGGTAACCCACTGCCGACCTACCGGTGGCAAAGACGCACGGCAGGAGCGGTCACTTGGGTCAACTTGTCGGACACTGAAGACTACAGCGGCACCGCTAGTGGAACCCTCACGGTCATCCGCGCACCGCTAGTATCCCGTAACAGCTATAGTTTCGGATAAAGTCTGAGGAGCTTGATCCGGGCGTCGTCGGTGGTGAAGCGCCAGTGGATGGGGGCGCCGCGCGTGTTGCGGTGTTTCAGCCAAGCGGAAACTTCACGACGCATGGTGCCGAGGTCCGGGAGACGGCGGGACAGACACTGGCTGCTGAGTGCGCTCAGTTCGATCTCGGCGATGTTCAGCCAACTGCCGTGCTTGGGCGTGTGATGGATTTCCAGGCGTTCGGCCAAGCGACGGGCCTCGGCGGGCGGAAAGGTCTCGTAGAGCGAGGCCAAGTCGTGGGTGTTGAGATTGTCCATGACCAGACGCACCTTGAGCGCGGCCGGGTAGCGCTCGTCGAGCATGGCTTTGATAAAGTGAGCCCAGTCCTGCCGGGTGCGGCGTTCGGTCACCTCGACATGGCGGCGTCCGGCCAGCGGCTCGACTTCCACAAACAGCGTGGCGACACCGTGGCGCACGTATTCGTGATCGACGATCTGCCCGTGACCGGGGGCGGCGGGAATCGGTGCGCGCACTTCGCCGATCAACTGTTTGCTCGACTCGTCCATGCAGATGACCGGAAAGCGCGGGTCGTGCGCCAGACGATAAACTGCCAGCACGTCCTCCATCGCGGCGACAAAGGCCGCGTCTCCGTCGGGTGGGATCTTCCAGTATTTGCTCAGGTGAGGACGCAGTTCGTTTTTTTTAGCGACCGCTGCACGCTCATCGTCGAGATGGTGTCCACGATCTTCAGTTCGACGAGTTTGTCGGCCAGCAGCCGCACCGTCCATCGCTGGTATCCGGCCGGTGCTTGCGAGCACGCCAAGGCGGTGAGGCGTGCGTCAAACTCTCCGTCAAAGGTGGACGCCCTTGGTTTGCGCGGCGGCTTGCGCGCCAGCGCCGCCTCCAGTCCCTCCTCCACAAAGCGCTGCTTGAGATGCTCGACGGTCCGCGCCGTTATCCCCAGCGCTTCCGCCGCATCCGCCACCTTCCACGGCTCACCCCACTCACCTGCATCGCACAACAACAACGCCCGGGCGTGGATAAACTTCGCCGCCGTGGATTTCCCGCTGCGCGTCAACTCGGTGAGCTGCGCTCGTTCTGTCTTCGTCAGAGTGACTTTATATCGGTTGGCCATGCCGAAGCTTTGGCCTGCTTACCGGTTTTCATCAATACGAAATTAAATGTGTTACGTGATACTAGTCACAACTTGATCGCGAATTGGAATCAGCGGCGGCGAAATCGCCGCCTTCAAACGGATCCTCGCCGCCGAGTCAGCGCGGTCCTCAGCCCGCGTAGGCCTTGAGCACATACTGCTCGACCATGCGTTGCGTATTGAAAAACGAGCCGTTCAGGGCGATCGCCTGGCGCATCACGTCGATGAACCGCGCCCGGTCGCGATAGAACAGGGGCACGACGGCGTGCTCCAGTTGGTCATACAGCGACGCCGCGTCCTGCGCCGTGCGGTCGCCGTTTCCGCCCGCACTCCCTTGGTCGCCCCCCACCGCCCACCCGGTGACCCCTTCGATGCACCCCTCCAGCCACCAACCGTCGAGCACGCTGAGGCTCGGCACGCCGTTTAGCGCCGCTTTCATCCCGCTTGTGCCGGACGCCTCCATCGGCGGCAGCGGCGTGTTCAGCCACACGTCCACGCCCGCGACCATCTGCCGAGCGACGCGCAGATCGTAGTTCTCCAAATAAACGAGCGTGATTTTTCCGCGCAACGTCTCGCGCAGGCGCAGAATGCGTTGGATGATTTCCTTGCCGCCGAAGTCGTTGGGAT
Source organism: Opitutaceae bacterium (assembly GCA_044358025.1). Taxonomy (GTDB): domain Bacteria; phylum Verrucomicrobiota; class Verrucomicrobiia; order Opitutales; family Opitutaceae; genus GAS368. Next base: position 12,712 of record JBIKOK010000041.1, on the reverse strand, counting down.
GGGCCTTGCCGGCGAAAACCACCTGCACCCCGCCGCCCCGGCCGGCGATGGCCTCGAGTCGCCCCGGATCGGCCAGGAGCAACTCCGCCCGCTTGTAGGGCGTGAAGCGCCGGGCAAAACCCAGCGTGAGCACCAGCGGATCGAGCCGGACCCCGGTGCGCTCGCCGACGAACGCAAAAAACGCCTCCTTGGCCGTCAGGTGCGCGGCCCACAATTCATGCGACGGTATGCTCAACGCGTAGCGCAGACTGAAATTATCCACGCGCCACCCCGGGATGTGCGCATCGAACAACGCCTGAAACGCCGGCGCCGTCCACGTGGCGGCATGCACGCCGTTCGAAATCGCGTCGATCTGATATTTCCCGAACAGGCGCCGCGACACCTCCGCGTGCCGCATCGCCACGCCGTTGACGTAGTGGCTGAGGTTGAGCGCGAGTTGCGTCAGGTTCAGCGTGTTTTGCGCCACAAAAATCCCCGCGAGGTCGCCGTCCGGTTGCTCCATCTGCACGACCCGCCGAACCAACTCCGCGCAAAACACATCGCACCCGTCCAGGAATCCGCGCCGCCGGCTGAAAATGCGCCCGACGAGGTCCATCGCGAACTGGTCGTGCCCGGCCGCCACGGGCGTGTGCGTCGTAAAGATACACCGCGCCTTCACCGCCTCGATGTCGGCGCCGTTGATCGACTGCCGCCCGTTCCGCTTCGCGTCCTCGTTGAGCAGTTCCAGTGTCAGCAGGCTCGCGTGCCCTTCGTTCAGATGGAACCGCTGGACGTTGTCGTAGCCCAGCGCGCGGATCATCCGGACTCCGCCGATCCCCAAAATCACCTCCTGACAAATCCGATAATAGGCATCGCCGCCATAGAGGTAGTGGGTGAGCGTGCGGTCCCACGCGGAGTTTTCGGGCAGGTCGGCATCGAGAAAAAAAACGGGGACCGTGCCCCCGGATACGCCGGTGACTTCATACCGCCACGCCCGCAACGTCACCGTACGCTGTTCGATCAGCACCACCGCGCGCTGCGGCAGCTCCGTGAGATAACGTTCCACCGGCCAATCCGTCTCGCCCTCGCGCTGCCAGCCCGTCGGATCGAAGCTCTGCGTGAGGTAGCCTTTGCGATGCAGCAAAGTCACCGCCATGAGCGGCACCCCCAGATCGGCACAGGAGCGCAACGTATCGCCGGCGAGAACCCCCAACCCGCCCGCATACGTCGGCATCGCGGGGTCCACCGCGATCTCCATCGAGAAATACGCAATCGACCGGTCGGCGTTCATGGCTTCGAAAAAACGGTCGCCCCCCTGATACTCCGGCCCCGTCCCCCCGGCTCCGCAAATTTTGTGAATCCGTGCGCTGATTTGGTTCACGCCAGCGCCCTTCGCCCCCAACCGATCGCCGGCCTTTTCCCCGGGCAGGCAACGGACGCCCCATTTTCGCCAACAACTGCGCAGCCGATTCCGTCATCGCGCGTAGTGTCTGCCGCGATGGATTTGCCGGGCCTCGCGTATCGTCCGCCCACCGCTCAATCCCATGGCTGTCTCCCTCAATCAAACCATCGCCGGTCGCCTCAACGAGGTCGCGGCCATTTTGGCCGAACAGGGCGCGAACCGCTTTCGCGTCGAAGCCTATCGCCACGCTGCGACCACGGTCCGGGGCCTCGCCCAGCCTGTCTCGGAAATCTTCGCCCGCGACGGCCTCGCCGGGCTCGAAGCCCTGCCCGGTGTCGGTGAGAGCATCGCCCGCGCGATTCGCGATCTGCTCCTCCACGGGCGCCTCGCCCTGCTCGATCGCCTGCGCGGCGAACACGATCCGCTGCTGCTGCTCGAGTCCGTCCCGGGCATCGGCCGGACGCTCGCCCGCAAACTGCACGAGAATCTGGGCATCGACAGTCTGGTCGACTTGGAAACGGCGGCGCATGACGGCCGCCTGGAAATCATCGCCGGCCTCGGCGCCAAGCGCCTCGCCGGCATCCGCGATTCCCTCGCCCACCGCCTGGGCCGCACCCGGCCGTCATCCGGCCCGCCCGTGCCCGCCGCTCCGCCCAGTGTAACGGAATTGCTCGACGTCGACCGCGAATATCGGGCCGCCGCGGCGGCCGATCAGCTGAAAAAAATCGCGCCGCTCCGTTTCAACCCAACGCGCGAGGCCTGGCTTCCCGTCCTGCACACGAGCCGCGGCCCGCGCCACTACACCGCGCTGTTCTCCAACACCGCCCACGCCCACGCCGTGCGGAAAACCAACGATTGGGTCCTGCTCTACTACGACGGCGCCGACGGCGAACACCAAACCACCGTCATCACCTCCGAGTTCGGCGGTCTCAAGGGCCAGCGCATCGTCCGCGGACGCGAGCGCGAGTGCGAAGAGCACTATCAGGGGCATGCTCAGTGGGTCACCCGCGAACCGTGCGAAGCCCCGTGAGCCCGGTCCCACCGCCGCGCCGGATCCGCAACCGTGCCGGTGTTGCTCAGCAGGCGGTTGCCGGCCGGCCGGCCAGGTCAAGCAGGTCCCGCACCTCCTCGTCGGTCGTCTGGGAAAAATCCTCATACCACTGGCCGACCCCGTAGAACTCGGTGGGCGTCATCACCGCGACACATTCGTCCGCTTCCGTCCGCATGGCCTGCGCGGTGGACCAAGCCATCGTGGGCGCCGCCACCACGATCCGGCCGACCTGGAGTTGCTGGAGCGCCCGGATCGCGGCGCGCATCGTCGCCCCGGTGGCGATGCCGTCGTCCACCAGAATGACCGTGCGCCCGCGCACCCCGGGCGCGGCGCGTTGGTTGCGATACAGGCGTTCGCGCCGCTGCAATTCCCGCCGTTCGCGGACCGCGACCGCCTCGATCGCGGCCGCGGAAATGCCGAGCTGGGCGACCACGTCGTCGTTCAACACCTGCACGCCGCCGCTCGCGATCGCGCCCATGGCCAGTTCTTCGTGGCCGGGCACGCCGAGTTTGCGCACCACGAACACGTCGAGCGGGGCGTGGAGGGCCTGCGCGACCTCGAAGGCCACGGGGACGCCGCCACGCGGCAAGGCGAGCACCAGCACGTCCGCGCGGTGGGCGTAATGCCCGAGCAGTCCGGCGAGAATCTTGCCGGCCTCGGTCCGATCCTGAAATCGCGTTTTCATGGGGGTTCGTGGATGGTCGCGCGAAACGTCACTTTGCTTGCAGATGGCGCCGGAACCACGCGGCGGCGAGGGACGCCACGTTTTCCAAAGCCCCCTCCTCCTCGAACAGGTGCGTCGCCCGGGGCACAATCGCGAGGTGCTTCTCACACTGGAGGCGGTTGTAGGCCGCTTGATTCAGTTCCAGCACCGCTTCGTCCTGCTCGCCGACGATGAGCAACGTCGGCGCCACCACGCGGGGCAGATCCGGGCCCGCCAAATCGGGTCGGCCGCCGCGCGACACCACCGCGTCAATCGTCGCCCCTAATTCCGCCGCCGCCACCAGCGCGGCCCCGCCGCCCGTGCTCGCCCCGAAATAGCCGATCCCCAACCCCTGCGTGTCCGGCTCTGCGAGCAGCCACCGCGTCGCCGCCACCAGCCGGCCCGCCAGCAGCGCGATGTCAAACCGCAGGTGTCCGTCGTAGGCGTCCATCGCTTCCTCGTCCGGCGTGAGCAAATCGAACAACAGCGTGCCCACCCCCGCCTCCTGAATCTGCCGCGCGACAAACTGGTTGCGCGGACTTTGGCGGCTGCTGCCGCTCCCGTGGGCGAAGAGCACGACCCCCGGCGCGCCCGCGGGCAGCGTCAAATCGCCGGCCAGCAAAATCTCGCGCTCCACGGGTATCCGCACCGCGGACCGCCGTGGTTGGGTGTTGCGCGCGGTCGGTTGGGCCCAGGCCGCGCCGGTGCCGCGCCGTTTCCGGCCGCTCTTTTCGGTGTGTGTTTTCATGGCGATGACGGCCTAGTCTCCGTGGGCGCTCGAACGGACGATCACATAATGGCTGCTGCCCTTGCTCCACACCCGCAGCAACACCCGCTGGCCGGCCCGCCGCCGGCTCTGCTCGATCGCCTCGTCCGCATTCCGCACCGTCCGACGATCGATCTCCATGATCACATCCCCGGTGCGCAGCCCGGCGAGCGCCGCCGCCGAGTACGCATCGACGGCCATCACGACGGCCCCGCGCACGCTCAACGGAATATCGAACTCGCGCCGCGTCCGCGCATCGAGATCTCCGACCGAAACCCCGTCGAACAAATCGTCCAGCTCCCGCGCCGACCGGCGGTCCTCGGCCTCCCCGGAGCGGTTCATGCCGGTGCGCCGGAGCTCCTCCAGCTTCACCGTCAGCGTCTGTTCCTTGCCGTCCCGCGAAAGCATAAGCGTCACCGTCGTATCCGGCGCGGTTTGCGCCACCATCAGCCGGAGGTGACGGCTGTCACTGACTTTCTTGCCGTCGAACTCGAGGATGATATCGCCTTCTTTCACGCCGGCGTCGGCGGCCGGAGAACCGCGTGCCACCTCCGCGACCAGCGCGCCCGTCGCCCGCGGCAGCTTGAATTCCTTCGCCAAGTCCTCTGTCACCGGCTGCACCATCACGCCGAGATAACCGCGGGTCACCTTCCCGTCCTTGATGATGCGCTCCATCACCGAGCGGGCGAGGTTGATGGGCACGGCGAACCCGATGCCCTGGTTGCGGCCCGTGCCGCTGAGCATCGCCGTATTGATTCCGATCAGACGCCCCTCCGCGTCGACGAGCGCCCCGCCGGAATTCCCCGGATTGATGGATGCGTCGGTCTGGATGAAATCCTCGTAATCGACGATGCCCATCCCGCCGCGGCCCAGTCCGCTGACGTGCCCGACCGTGACCGTCTGGCCGACCCCGAAGGGATTGCCGATCGCGAGCACGGCGTCCCCCACCTCCACCCGTTCGCTGTCGGTAATGACAATGGCGGGGAGATCGGAGGCCTCGATCCGCAGGATCGCCACGTCGGTCGGCTCATCCGCGCCGATGAGTTTGGCCGCGTATTCCTTGCCGTCAGCCAACACCACCTGAATCCCGTCGGCCCCCTCGACCACGTGATTGTTGGTCAGAATGTAGCCGTCGGCGCTCACCAGCACCCCGGAGCCGAGGCTCCGGGTGCGGCGTTCGCGCGGAACCAACGCCCCCCAGTCTTTCCCGCCGAACAGGTCGCGCCAGATCGACTCGTCGAAGAACGGATTGAGGGTGTCGCGCAGCCGCCGCGTCGTGTAAACGTTCACCACGCTGCGGGCGGCTCCCTTCGCCACGGGCGCGAAGCTCGTGGCGAGCTTGGTCTCACGCGCGAGCGGCGCCTCTTTCAGATTGAGCTTCGGCACCGGGGAGGCCTGCGGGGCGATCGCCACTGCGCCGGCGACGGCACCGATCGCCGTCCACCGCAAGAATCGGGAAACAGGGAGCATGGTTTTCATAAAGTTCCTGGCTTGCCGTAGTGAGCTTGATCCAAGGAGGCCCCGCGTTCCGGCGCCCGACCGGCTCCGGCAGCCACCGGTCCGAGTCGGACGCGGGTTTTGATTTTCAGGGTGACGCTGCCGCCCGGCGGTGGGCCGTCAGACATGCCCGACCACCTCGACGATCCGGTCGGTGAAACCGTGCACGCCTTCGGCTTCGGCACAGTGCGCACAGCAGAAGGTGCGGCCGGAAATTTCCAAACCGTGACCGATGACGCGACAGCCGCAGTGCTGGCAGGTCGGCGCCAGCGCGTGAATCGCACATTCAAAGCAATCGAAGACATGGCCCACTCCGTTGCGACGGATCTCGAAGGCCTTGTCGTAGTCGTTTCCGCAGACTTCACATCGGGGCATGGCAGATCCTTTCGTTGAGGTTGAAATTCGGTTCGCGCCGGGGCCGCTAGGACGAGCGGTCTTCGGTGATGGCCGACACCACTCCGCGCTTGAAGTCGACCCGGAAGCGGTCGCGCACCCGCCGGTCCGGGAAATCCAGATAGTAAGGATACGCCGCGCCCCAGCGCCACCAATGGCGTCCCGTGTGATAGTACCCGGTGAACAGCATGCGTCCGTTCGACTCATAGGTCGCGTAGTGCCAGATGATCGTTTCGCCGTCGGCGTCCGTGCGGACGGCCACACGGTCGGGATCGCCGAGCGCCAGCTTCACGGCCTCCTGATCGAAGCCGAGCGTGATCTGTCCGGCCTGCACCAGCGCCTGTTGCTGCGGGGTCAGCCGCGCAAACGCTTCCGGATTCGCTTTGATTCGCGTGGCCGGCGTCGAGCACCCGGCCAGCCACAGCGCCGCCAGCACGCCGAGAACGATCGATCCAATCTGCCGTGTTTTCATGGGAGCCTTCCTTTCATGCGAGAGGGTTTTCGAGCACGCGCGAAACCTACGCCGCGGCCGCGATCCCACTCTGCATAATTTGGTTTTCTTGCGGCGGATCTTTGTTCCCGTTCCCGCCGGCGCACCGGCTACGCATCGTAGAGCGCGCGAATCTCCGCGTCCGAACGCCGCAGGCGCAGGGCGATGGCGCGGGCCAGCTCCGCGAAAACCCGCATGCCGACCTCCGGATTCGCCTGCGCCATTTGGTCGAAACGCGCCCGCGACAGGACAAACAGATCCGTCGCCGTCGTCGCGAGGGCGTCGGCGGAGCGCACGCCCCCGTCGAGAAACGCCAGCTCGCCGAAAAAATTCCCGCGCCCGAACGCCGCCAGATTGTGGTGACTGTCATCCGCCAGCGGCAGCACGATCCGGACAATTCCCCGCCGGATCAGATACAGCTCGTCCGCCCGCGCACCCGCCCGAAAAACCACCTCGCCCGCCGCCAGCGACCGCGCTTCGACCCACGCCTCGAGCGCGGCCCGCCCGGCGCCGTCCGCCAACGGTCGCGTCACCTCAAACTCGCCGAGGCCGAGCGGCGCCTCCGTCTCCCGGTCGCCCGGCAATTCTTCCGCCAACAGCCGGTCCTCCACCCACTGCACCGCATCGTCGAGCGTTTCAAACAGACGCACCTGCTCCTTCATGACGCCGACCTGCTCAAAATAGCGGTGCAGGTCCTGGCCTTTCGACAACGCCTTGGGCAGCCGGCTGAACAACAGATAACCGTTCCGCTCTTTCAGCATCGCCTCGAACCGCTCCAACAGGTGCGCCGCCGTGAAATCGACCGAGCGCACCCGCCGCCAGTCGAGCACAAGGTAACGGCACCGCTTCAAATCGTCCTCCAGCTCCGTCAGCAACTGGTCCGTCGTCCCGAAAAACAAACTGCCCTGCAGTTCGCAAATCGTCGTCTGCTCTCCGCGGCGCTCCAGGACGGCCTGCTCGGCGGGCAACCGGTGCTGCTTCGACGGGAACTGGCTGCCGGAAACTTTGCGGCGAATCACCGAGCCCCGGATCTGTTCGCGGATAAACAGCAAAATCGCGAGCCCCAGGCCGACGCCCGCCGCCGCGATCAGGTTCATCTTCACCGCCACCCCGACCACCGCGGCGATGACGGCAAAATCCAGGATCGTTGACCGTTGGCGCAAGAGCGCGAAATTCCGCCAATCGAACATCCGAAACGCGACGACCATGAGCAATCCGGCGAGCGCCGGAATCGGCACCCACGCGAGCCACCGGCCGAGCGCGAGAAACACGGCCACCACGAGCGCGCCTTCCACGGCTCCGGACCACCGCGTCGTGCCGCCGCTCTCCCGGTTCACCAACGTCGCGCCCATCGTGCCGGCGCCCGGCATCCCCCCGAGCAACGCCGACGCCAGGTTACCCGCGCCCTGGCCGATCAGTTCGCGGTTCGAGTTGTGCCGCCCAAGCGTGAGCGCATCGAGCACGACACAGGTTTTCAACGTATCCACCGAAAGCAGCACCGAGAGGGTCAACGCGGGCATCCAAACCAATTTCAGGTCGGCCCAGCCCACGCTGCGCAGCCCCGACCATTGCGCGCTCACGGCCACCCCCAGGCCACCGCCGCCGTCATTGATTGCTCCGATCACCAGCGGATTCCCGTCCAACTGGCGGAGTGCCGGATCAAACCACCCGCAGGCCGCATAGGCCGCCAGCCCCCCGGCCAGACCCACGATGACCGCCGGCACCGCTTTCGTGACCAAAGGCGCAGCGACCATTCCGGCGATCGCGCCACACCCGACCACCAACGCTGCGGCCTGCCAGCGCCCCGGCGAGATCACGCCCGCCCACGTCGCCCACTCGGCCGGCAAGCCCAGAAATTTCGGCACCTGGCTCGAGAAGATCAAAACGGCCACCCCGCTCAGATACCCCGACACCACCGGATAGGGGATATATTTGATCAACCGTCCGACCCGTAGGGTCCCATAGGCAAGCTGCAGGCCGCCGGCGACCGCCGCCACCAGCACCAGCAACACCACGATGCGCGCCGGATCCTGCGCCGCGGCGCCTGACGGCTGCCCGCCGAGCAGCTCCGCGGCCAACGCCGCCAGCACCGCCGCCGCCGGCGCGCACGGCGCCGAGATCAGACGCGGGGCGCCCCCCAGCAGCGGCGCGAGCAAACCGATGACGGCGGCGCCCACGATTCCGGCGCGCACTCCGGCCGAGACATAACCCGGACCAAGCACACCATAGACCGCGATGCCATACGCCATGGCCGCCGGCAGGGCGACCAACATGGCCGCAAATCCGCCCCACAGATCGCCGGCGAGCCGACCGGTCTGCTCCTGCGGGGCGGTGGCGGACGCGGCGGTCATGGGCACGACGGACGGCACGGCCGACCGTTCAGAGCGCCGCGCGCAGCCGCTCGACCACCGTTTTGAGGATCTGCACCCGCGCGGATCGCTTGTCGTTCGCTGCGACCAGCGTCCACGGCGCGTATTCCGTGCTGCACCGCGCCACCATCTCGTCGACGGCGCGATTGTAGTCGTCCCACTGTTTCCGGTTCCGCCAGTCCTCGTCGGTGATCTTGTAACGTTTGTAATCGACGGTCTGCCGTTCCTTGAACCGTCGCAGTTGCTCCTGCGGAGTGATGTGCAACCAAAACTTGTCCACCACGACGCCGTGCTCGACCAACTGCTCCTCAAAGCCGTTGATTTCGTGATACGCCCGGTTCCATTCGTCGGTGCGGGCGAATTTCTCGACCCGCTCCACCAACACCCGGCCATACCACGAGCGGTCAAAAATCGTCGTGAAGCCCGCGCGCGGCAGATGGCGCCAGAAGCGCCACAAATAATGGTGTGCCCGTTCCTCGTCGGTCGGCGCGGCGATGCCCACGACGTGGTAGAGGCGCGGATCCATCGCCTGCGTGACGCGCCGGATCGCGCTGCCCTTGCCGGCAGCGTCCCAGCCCTCGAAAACCATCACCGTCGAAATTTTCTTCTCCCGCGCCGCCCACGCGAGCTTGGTCAGGGCGGACTGCTGCTTCTCCAGCTGCCGCCCATACTCCGCCTCCGTCAGTTTCCCCGATACGTCAAGATGGTCCAGAATCGAAGCCTTCTGCACGGGCGCACGCACCGCCACCGTCGTCTGCAGAACGCGCGGGCGAGCCGTCTCCGCGGCGGCCGTCAGCCGGCGCTGCAGCGCTTCCAGCAGAATGCTGCCTGCGGTAAACTCCCGGAAGCGCCGGTCGGTCGCCTCGATCACGTGCCAGGGGGCCGCCCCCGTGTCGGTGTGCCGCAACGCCCGCTCCGACACTTTCGTGAACCGGTCGTAGAGTTTGAAATGCTTCCAGTCATCGGGCGCAATCCGCCCCGCCGCCTCGAGTTTCTTCAGCCGCTTCTTCTGCGCCTGCTTGGGCAGGTGCAGCCAGAACTTCACGATCTCCGCGCCGTCGTCGGCCAGCATCTGCTCCAGCGCGACAATCCGGTCCAGCGCGACGTCCAGCTGCCGCAGCTTCGTCTCCCCGAAGACGCGCCGGATGATCGGCGCCGTATACCACGACCCGAAAAAAATCCCGATGCGGCCGCGGCCCGGCAGGGCGCGCCAGAAACGCCAGTAGGGCGGACGCTCGCGCTCCTCGTCACTCGTCTCCCAAAACGCATGCGTCTCCACTCCGCGCGGATCGAGCCACTCGTTGAGCCGGTGGACCAATTCGCCTTTCCCCGCCCCGTCGGCGCCGGACACAATCACGAGCACGGGAAATTTCTGGGTGCGCAGGTCGAAATGCGCCTGCAGCAGTTTCGCCCGCAAGGCGGGCAGTGCCGCGTCGTAGCGCTGCGCCGACAGGGATTGGTTGAGTTCCGCGGTTTCGAACATGGGCGTCCTTTCGTCTTCAGGCGGTCGTCGTGACCAGCGCGCCGAGGTCCGGGCGTTGGGCGATTTTCCGGACCGTCAGGAGACACTGCTCGGCGACCCGCGCAATGTCGCCTTCCCCGTTGATTTCGTGCAGCAGACCGGCCGCACGATAAAAGGCCATGAGCGGCTCCGTCTGCCGGTGGAAGGTCACCAGCCGCGCGCGCACTGTCTCCGGATTGTCATCCGCCCGCTGGTAGAGTTCGCCGCCGCAGTGGTCGCACCGCCCGGCCTGACGGGGAGGATGAAACTGCGCGTGATACGGCGACTGGCAGCGGCGGCAAATGAGCCGGCCGGCCAGGCGCTCGATGATCGAACCATCGGCGACCTTGATCGCAATGACACCGCCCACCGCGCGGCGGAGGCGCGCCATCATGTCGGCTAGGGCGTGGGCCTGCGGCAGCGTGCGCGGGAAGCCGTCGAGCACGAAGCCGTCGGCGACGTCCGGCTCCGCCAAGCGCTGCTCGACCATCCCGTCGGTCACCTCATCGGGCACGAGTTCGCCGCGGTCCATGTAGGTTTTCGCGAGCGTGCCCAGCGTGGTGGCCCGCCGGAGATGATCGCGAAACAGGTCGCCGGTGGCGATGTGCGGAAGGTGGAGTCGCGCGCTCAGCCGCTCCGCCTGGGTGCCCTTGCCGGAACCGGGCCCGCCGAGCAGGACCAAATCGAGTCGCGGTGACCACGCCGGTGCCGGCATCGGCCCGGCGTGGGGCGCCCGCATCCCGCGACCAAGCTCCTCGGGCGCGGTAAAATGAACGCAGCCGGCCGCCAAATCGTCGAGGGCCGCCACCAGCCGGTTCCCCACCGCCGCGATTGAGCCGCTCCCCGCGATCACGATGAGTTTCGCCCGCGCCGCATAGTCCGCCAGCACGGGTTCGGTGACGCGGTGAAACAGCGCCAGCCGGGTCTTCGCCGCCGCCGCATCGTCATCCAGGCGACGTTCCAGTTCGCCGCCGCACCGGTCACACCGTCCGGGCGTGCGGGGCGGGCGGGCCTGCCGGTGATACGGCGCCTGGCAATTCCGACAGATCTCCCGCCCGCTCAACCGCTCGACGACGTCCTCGTCGTCCACCCGCAGATAGATGACCGCATCCAGGTTCCGCCGGAGCCGCGTCAGTAAATCATCCAAAAAACGAACCTGGTCCAATGTGCGCGGAAACCCGTCGAACAGCGCCGCTTGGTCCGCCGGCAGTCGGTCGGCCCATTCCTCGATCATCGCGTCCACGACCTCGTCCGGCACGAGTTCGCCCTGGTTCAGGTATTTCTTCGCCACCAGGCCGAGCGCCGTGCGGTCGCGCACGGTTTGCCGAAACAAGTCGCCCGTCGCGAGGTGGCGGAGGTGGTAACGCGCCGCGAGACCGTCGGCGTGCGTTCCCTTGCCGACACCGGAGGGACCGAGGAGGACGAGGTTCATGGTTGTTCCGGCCGGCCGGCCGGCATCGCGTTCCTGCACGGTCGAATTGTTCGCACACTTGCGCCCGATTCACTCCGCGCTTTTTGGTTTTCCCTCCGCGGATTGTGGCGGGGCGCAGGTCGCGGATTGCACCGGCTGCCTCGCCGTGGTCTTCTCCCCACCGGTCGGCCCGGGACCAATCCCGGCTCCGGGCCGCCGACCCGGCTCATGAAATTCCTCGCATACAAAATCGTCGAAGAGGTGAACGTCGAGCGCTTCGAGCGCACGATCAACGAACTGATCCGCGCCGGCTGGGAACCGCACGGCGCCCTGATCATTCTTCCGCGCCACGACAACGAAATCGCCGACGGCCTCTTCCAGGTGATGGTGAAGATCCAGCGTGAAGCGCCGTAGCCGCCGCTTCGCGCCGCCGTCCGGTCGCGGCGGCGCCGCGCCGTCAAAAATTGCCGAAGAAACGCCAATGCATGCGGAGCATCCCCGCCGCGTGAGGGTACCTTCCCGCGTCGGCCAAGGCCGAAGAAAACAACCGAAAGGTCATTACCATGAATACGCAAATCACCCGTTGGAACCCGCTGAAAGAATTCGAGCAGGCGCAACATCGCCTCGCCTCGCTGTGGAACCTAGATCCGTTCCGCATCAAAGACGGACAGGAAGAAGCGCTCACTGTCTCCGAATGGTCGCCCCGCGTGGATATCGTCGAAGATGACAAGGAATTCCTCATCAAGGCCGAACTGCCCGGTATGAAACGCGAAGACGTCAAGGTCACCGTCGACGACGGCGTGCTCACGATCTCGGGCGAGCGCAAGATCGAGAAGGAAGAAAAGAACAAACGCTATCACCGCATCGAAAGCGAATATGGCAGCTTCGTGCGCAGCTTCACCCTTCCGGCCGCCACGTTGGGCGACAAGGTCGCCGCGGAATTCAAAGACGGCATGCTGAAGGTCCACCTGCCGAAGGATATCAAATCCGCTTCCGCCAAGTCCGTGGAAATCAAAGTCACCTGAGTCAACCCGCCCGGTGCCGTCGTGGCCGCTGCGCCACGACGGCCTCCCGGGCACGGCCGCTCCCCCGCCCCGCCCAACCCTCCCGCTGGAACCACCGAGGGAAAAACCATGAACGGCTTTTTTGC
>JBIKOK010000387.1:0-3746 GCA_044358025.1 Opitutaceae bacterium | reverse complement strand
GATGCCGACCATCTGGCGACCGGCGACGGCTTCCGCAACTACCACGGCGGGGTCGGGGGAATTACATCTTTCGGCCTCGACCACCGGAACGAACTCTACGTGCTGCGGCACGGCCTCAAGACGAAGATCGAGCGGCTCGCAGAAACAAAACCGACCGAGGGCAACTTGCCCCTGTTCCTTTCGCAGACCGGCGCATTCGCCGATCTGGCGGCGCTGAAGCCTTCCGCCGACTTGCTGCCCTACGACGTCAACGTCCCGCAATGGCTCAACGGCGCGCGGGCCCGACGCTGGATTGCCGTGCCGACCGGCTCGGCGATCGGTTTCCATGCCACTGACCGCTGGTCGTTCCCGCCCGGCACGGTCGCGGTCGAGCACATCGACTGGCTGCCCAAGCCGGCCGAACCGTCGCAGGTCCGCCGCCTTGAAACGCGTTTCCTGATCACCATGACCGACGGTTCCGCCTACGGCGTTACCTACCGCTGGCGCGCCGACGGCAAGGAGGCAGACCTCATCGCGACCGACGATGTCAGCGAGACGCTCGAAACCCGGGGCGAAAAAAACGAACGCGTGCGCGTGCTCTGGGTGTATCCGAGCCCCAAGGACTGCCTGCAATGCCACACGCCCGGCGCCGGCCACGTGCTCGGGGTCAGGACCCGTCAGCTCAACCGTGATTTCCTCTATGGCCCGGAACGCGCCGACAACCAGATCCGCACCTGGGCTGGTCTCGGCCTGCTCTCCGTCCCTCCCGCCGAGCGCGACCTCGGGCGCCTCCCGGCCCTCGCCGGCCTCGCCGACACCGGAGCCTCGGCCGAACACCGCGTGCGCTCTTACCTCGACGCCAATTGCGCGCACTGCCACGGTGCCACCGCAATTCACTCGGCGTGGAGCGCCAACATCAACATGCCGCTCGAGAATCAGGGCATCCTCGGCGGCATCGTGCTCGGTCATCGCCCCGACGACCGCCACTTCGTGATCGCGCCGAACGACCCCTCCCGCTCCGAACTCTACCGGCGGGTGAGCGAAAATATCATCGGCAAACGCATGCCGCCGCTCGGCAACGACCGCGTGGACGAAGTCTTCGTCCGCGAGCTGCGCGAGTGGATCCGAGAGTTGCCGGTTTCCGGAACCACCCCGCCGTCCCCGGCACCGTGAGCGGTCCGCCCCGCCCTTGCCCAGCGAACCTCACCCCGGTTAGATTCCCCGCCTCCCCTTTCACCGCCGGTCGCGGCTCCGCGGCTCGGCTCTTCGAAAACTATGCGCAACGACCTTATCCGCTTCGGCCTCGTCTGCTTTGTATTAGCCTCCCTCGCCGCCGCCACCGAGCCTCGCCGCCCCAACCTGATTCTGATCGTCAGCGACGACCAAGGTTTCGACCTCGGCGCCTACGGCTCGAAGCAGTTCGTCACCCCACACCTCGACCGCATGGCGACCGAAGGCGTGCGCGCGACGCAGTTCTACGTCACCGCCTCCGTCTGCACGCCTTCGCGCAGCGGCCTCATCACCGGCCGTTACCCGCAGCGCAACGGAACCTTCGAAATGATACGCAACGACATGGTCAACTACGGCCATCGGTATACGAGATCCGAATACGCTATGTCGTCCGAGATGACGCTCGGGCTCGACGTCCGCGAACTCACGTTCGGCGACGTGCTGCGCACCGTCGGCTACACCAACGCCGTCTTCGGCAAGTGGGATATGGGCCAGGCGCGCCGCTTCCTGCCCCTGCAGCGCGGCTTCGACGAGTTCGTCGGCCACGGCAACAACGGCATCGATTACTTTACGCACGAGCGTTATGGCGCCCCGTCGATGTTCCGCGGCAACGGACTCTCGCTCTCCGACAAGGGCACCTACGCGACCGACCTTTTCCGCCGCGAAGCCGTTTCATTCATCCGCCGGAACCGCGCGAAGCCGTTCTTTCTTTACCTGCCGTTCAATGCGCCGCACATCGCCTCCAATCTCGAAAAAGACCCGCTGCAGGTGCCCGCCTCCTACCTCAGCAAATACTACCCGGACCGCGACCCCGAAAGCCGGGACACCAAGTATGCCGCGATGATTTCCGCGATGGATGAAGCCATAGGTGAGGTCTTCGCCACTCTGGCCGAACTCGGTCTCGACCGCGATACGCTTGTGCTCTTCCACTCGGACAACGGCCGCACCGGCGCCCGAATCGACGACCTTCGCCTCCGCGGCGGCAAAGCCTCAGTCTTCGAAGGCGGCCTGCGGGTGCCCCTGCTCGCCCGTTGGCCGGGAAAACTGCCCGCAGGCCGGACGACCTCTGAGTTTTTGACCGCACTGGAGATCCTGCCCACGCTCGCCGCCGCCGGCGGAGCCCTCCTGCCGACCGGCGTGATCTACGACGGGTTCGACGCGCTGCCCGTGCTGCAAGGCCGGCAACCGTCGCCGCGCCGCGAGATGTTCTGGGATTGGCCTGACGCGTATCAGGCTGTGCGCGTGGGTTCGTTCAAGTGGGTCTCGTATACGCCTCGCGGCAAACGCGGCGAAGTGCCGGCAAAAGAAGAACTCTACGATCTGGCGGCCGATCCCAGCGAAACAAAGAACCTCGCTGTGGAAAAGCCCGCGAAACTCGCCGAGCTCAAGGCCCGGTTTGCCCGCTGGCAGGCCGAAATGCAGAGCGCCGAACCCCGCGGACCTTTCCGCAACTATTGACCGCCGAATCCCGAGGGCAATCCGTTCCGGTTTGAAGTCGCCTGGGGGTAGACGGCGCGGGCGCGGAGTCCGGGGGCGGGCGGAGGCTAACCGCCCGACTCCGGCAGAACGCCCGCTCGCGTTACGCCCGCAGCGGTTTGCCCGTCGTCTCGGTCACGAACCAGACAGCACGAGCCCCACCCGTAAACTAGAGAGATCACCGCGCCCGCCTGCGCGTAGCTGCCGTTTAAGGCCTGCATCATAACGCCCATCTGCAGCGCGCCGACGGCCGCCAGAATGCGGCCGGCATTGAAAGCCAAGCCCTGCCCGGTCGCCCGCACCCGCGTGGGCAAAAGTTCGGGCAGATACAGCGGTAACCAACCGAAGAACATCACGGTGATGCCGACGACGAGGAACGTGGGCGCAGGGAACGTCGTGCCGCGGAATCCGTGATTGATGCCCGGCACCAAAACCCCTTCCGGATCCGCTACCCTAAAAATCCAGTTTCCTATCCGCCCTCACCCCAAAATCGGGTTTTTGCCGTGACAAAAGCAACACCGTGCGCGAGGCCGGAATATCGCCGCAGATCGTGCATGCAGGTGAGCGGTTCTTTCCGCGAGGCAAGCGATCCATCGTCCTTACCCGGGCACATTCTAAGCCCGTCTAGCAGTCTGATCCCGAAGGCCGTATGGGGTGTCATTGGCGGCGCGTCCGCGCAATGGGTTGCGACCCCGTTAGGATTTTACCACAATTCTAAAAACGGGGTTCTAAAAACGCTCGCTCCTTGACTCCGAGCAATTCGGAGGTCTGGGTCCACCCCACCCCCACCCCGCGCAGCTTGCCCCCAAACGGCAAGCCGCTCCTCGATTCGCGCCGGCAATTCCCCTTTCCGTCGCAGCCGTTCCCCGCCCCAAGTCCCAAGCATTATGCGTCTCCGTCGCCATCTCAAAATCGATTCATTTACGTCTAACTCATCCCAATCCCACGATGCGCCTCCCGGATTCGCCCCCCCCTGAAAATCCCGTCCCCTATCAGTAAGAGTGCCACCGCTGCCCACGCCTTCGAGGCCCGACTGCTCGCGGGCGCCGAGGTGGTGATTC
>JBIKOK010000386.1:0-3748 GCA_044358025.1 Opitutaceae bacterium | reverse complement strand
AAGGGGGGTGGACGAGGGGGAGCGAGAGTGCGCGGGGGGCGAGGGGGCGAGGGTCGGGCGGGCCGGAGCGGATGAAAGGGACGGAGCGGACGACGAGACGAGGCGGGAAAAAGACGAGCGGTGCGCGGGAGAGGAGGGCGGAGATGAGGGGGTTTTGAAAGGGATTATTTGGGGGTGGGGCGGCCGCGGTATTCGAGGGTCCAGCCCTCGGGGAGGGTGGGGAGGTTGGCGGGGACGCCGCGGCGGACGGGGTCGACGTGTTCGGTCCACCGGTAGTCGGGGCCGGCGGGGACGCTGTAGCCCTTGAGGTGGACGAGGGCGGCGGCGAGCAGGAGGGCGCGGGCGAGCCAGCGGACGGGGCGTTGGACGGCGTCGAGTTCGAGGATGAGCAGCCAGGCGAGGAGGACGCGGGGGAGGTAGAAGTAGCGGTCGCCGAAGACGAGGTTGTCGAGGTTCCACGTATCGGGGCGGGCCCGATACACGCCGGCGGCCATCATGAGAACGAAGGCGGCGACGAGTTGGGCGCGGAGGAGTCGGCGTGGGTGGGGGCGGAGCGACCAGAGGAGGAGGGCGAGGACGGGGAGGATGCCGAGGAGGGTGAGGAGAACGGGCGAGAGGTGGCGGGCGAGGTGGTCGCCGAGGACGGGCCAGACGAGGAGGTGTTGGCCGACGACGGAGCAGAACTGGGAGGCGTCGAATGGCGGGAAGGTGAAGTGGGGGCCGGTGCGGAAAATGAAGTAGGCTTGGACGGCGGCGCAGGCGCTCGCGATGGCGAGCTGTTGGACGTTGAAGGAGGCCAGTTGAAGGCGGAGAGCGGGACGGTCGCGCCACCAGCGCCAGGCGAGGAGGGGGCCGAGGGCGAGGATGAAAGGGCCGGTGAGACCGAGGAGGGCCACGAGGGCGAGGTCGGTGAGGCGTTGGGCGGGGGTGGTGGGCGCGGCGATGAAGGCCTGTTGGATGAGGAGGAAGGCGACGACCCATTGGAGGTTGGTGATGCTGAAGAGCACTTCGCCGGATTGGGGGCCGAGGAAAAACGCGAGGGCGAGCCAGGGGCGCAGGGCGGGTGGGAGCGGCAGGCGCGGCGAAAACGTGCGGGCGATGACGGCGAGCCAGATCGCAAAGGACGTGACGTTGTAGAATGCGGGCCACCAGGCGGGGTCGAGGAGGCGGGAGGCGATCCAGGCGATGAGGCGCGGGAGGGAGTGGAGGTAGCCCATGTAGGGCTCGAGGAAGGCGCGGAGGCCGACGAGATCGTTTTGGGCGAGGAAGATGGTGCCGTCTTCGGCGTAGAGTTGGGGGACGAGGAGCGCGGAGGGTTTGCGGAGGAAGAGGGCGACGGCCAGGACGACGAGGACGGCGGGGGTGAGGTGGGGATCGCGGAACCAGGCGCGGAGGCGGGGGCCGAAGCAGAGACGGAGAGAAGGGGAGAAGGGGGGAGGGGGGCGGCGGAGGGCGGTGGCGCCGAGGGTGAAAATGAGGAGGGCGGAGAGGCCGGCGGCGGCGATGGCGAAGGGTTGGGGCAGGGCGGTGACGGGGAGGTTCGGGGGCATCCACGTGAGCGTGAAGAGGGCGAGCTGGAGGAGGGCGAGGGCGACGAAGAGGCGGCGCGAGAGGAGGAGCGTCCAGGCGGTGAGGAGGCCGAGGAGGAGGAGCGGGACGACGGAGGCGCCCGGGTGGAGCAGGGGGCCGAACGGGTGGAGTATGAGCGCCAGCCCGAGAGCGAGCGTGAGGACGAGCCAGGCGAGGGTGAGGGCGTGGCGGGGGAGCGGGAACGGAGGACGGACGACGGAGGACGGACGACGGAGGACAGGGGACGGGGGACGGAGAGCGGCGGACGATGGGCGGAGAGCTTTGAAGTGGAGGACGAGCAGGAACGGCAGCGCGGCGGCGCCGAGAATCCAGGCCGCGGGGGAGCGGAAGGGGTGGACGATTTCTTCGCTGCGGCGGCCGGCGATGGCGGCGCGGTCGCGGGTCGTGAGGAGATTTTGCCATTCGCCGAGGAAGAGGAGGCGGAGGTTGTCGCGGCGGGTGGCGAGGGCTTTTTCCCAGCCGAGGGCGCGGTCGTGGATGGTGACGGTTTCGCGGCCGCCGCGGTCATCGGGCGGGATCGGGTCGGCAAGGTGCCATGGGATGAGCCGGTTGCCGGGCGGTTCGTAGAGGCGTTGGTAGGCGAACCACGGGAGGGCGAGGACGGTGAAGGCGACAGCGGCGAGGAGGAGGTCGCGCCAAGGGAGCGGGAACCGGGAGAACCGCGCGCGGAGCGCACGGTCCGCCGGCGGGATTTTCCGGCCGAAAAACGCGAGGAGGAGGACGAGCGGAGCGAGGGCGAGGAGGGAGAAGAGGACGCCGCCGTGGGCGAGGGAGCCGAAGGCGGCGAGGGCACCGCCGGCGAGCCAGCGGTGGCGCGGGTCGAGGGCGGACTCGGGGGCGAAGAACGTGCAGAAGGCGAGGAGGACGAGGGCGGCGCCGGCGAGTTTCGGCCACACGAAGACCGAGTTGAAGAGCAGGAAGCCGGTGAAGACGAGGGCGGCGGTGGCGGCGTGCGCGTCGCGTTCGGTGAGGCCGAGCCAGCGGAGGAAGACCCAGAGGGCGGGAATCCAGAGGAGTTGAAACCAGACGCCGGCGGTGGCGCAGGCTTTGTGGTAGCCGATGTCGAGGGCGCGGAAGGCGGGGAGGGTGACGAGGGCGAGGCCGGATTGGAGCGAGGGGCGGTCGCGGCTCAGCCGGTCACCGCCGGGGGCTTGGGGTGAAACGCCGGAGTGGAGGCGCTCGGCGAAGATCGTTGGAATGAAATTGTCGCCGGGCAGGTTCGGGTGGAAGCGCTGGCCGGCCGTGGGCGTGACGTTGCCGAGCGGGAAGATGAAAAGGACGGAGAGGTAGAAGAGGCCGGCGAGGGCGGGGAGGACGAGGAGGCGGTGGTGAAGACGGGGAGAGGGGGAGACGGAGAGAGGAGGAGACGGGGAGAGGCGGAGGAGGGGGAGGAGGTAGGCGTGGGCGAGGGTGGCGAGGACGGTGGTGACCGAGAGCCAGCTAAAGGTGCGGCCGAGGAGCGGGTGGGCGACGTAGGCGGCGAAGGCGAGGTAGCCGAGGGCGCAGGGGGCGAGGGCGCCGAGGAGGACGGCTTCGAGGGCGGTGGAGCCGCGGCCGGTGAGGCGGCGGCGCCAGAGTTGCGCGGCGACGCCGGCGCCGGAAAAGACGAGGCACTGCCCGAGGAAGACGGCGAGAGTGACGAGCAGCGACCGGTCGGGCATGGGGGGCGGGCGGTGGACGAGAGGGCGGCAGCGGAGGCTACGGAGACAGCAACGGAGGCGGAGTTTTTTGACCGCGGATTACGCGGATGACACGGATAAAATTAGGGACGGTGAGCGAGGAGGCGAAAGCGCGTTGAGGTCAACGCGCTCCACCTCGGAGGCGGGTCAGAGTTTGACGAAGCGGCGTTGAGGTCAACGCGCTCCACCTCGGAGGCGGCGCAGAGTTTGACGAAGCGCGTTGAGGTCAACGCGCTCCACCTCGGAGGAGGGTCAGAGTTTGACGAAGCGCGTTGGGGTCAACGCGCTCCACCTCGGAGGCGGCGCAGAGTTTGACGAAGCGGCGTTGAGGTCAACGCGCTCCACCTCGGAGGCGGCGCAGAGTTTGACGAAGCGCCACGGAGGCGGGTCAGAGTTTGACGAAGCGACGTTGAGGTCAACGCGCTCCACCTCGGAGGCGGCGCTGAGTTTGACGAAGCGCGTTGAGGTCAGCGCGCTCC
>JBIKOK010000193.1:0-12767 GCA_044358025.1 Opitutaceae bacterium | reverse complement strand
GCCGGCGAGCATGCGATAGATGGCGCGGACGTTGACGCGGTATTTTTCCGGCGTGTCGTAGGCCCAGAAAAAGCGTGTGCGGTTGATCGTGGTTTTCAGGAATTCCGGTGTGGCGTCGTAGTATTTCGGGTCGGCGAGAGCGGGGCGGAGCGGCTCGATGTCCTCGAAGAGACCGTCTTCGGCGGCCGGCCACTGGTAATGGTGCCCCGGGCGGCGGTCGTTGTCCTCGGCGTGCGAGATGTTGAAACTCAGGTAGAGGAAAAACGGTTTCGCCGCCGATTGCGCCGAGACGAAGGACACCGATCGGTCGCCGATGATTTCGTCGACATGGCGCATCGTGCCGTCGGGCATTTTTTTCAGGTAGGGATTGCGATGCAGGACCTCGTGGTCGTCGAACATCGTGGTCATGCCGTTAATGCCCTCGGCCCACCGGACGTGTTGTTTGCCATAGAAACCGGTCTGGTAACCGGATTGGCGGAGGAGCGTGGGGAAGCTGGTGGCCAAATCTTCTTTGCGCACGGGCGTGCTGGGCGTGCCGTGGTAGCCGTGGGTGGTGGTGGTCAGACCGGTGAAGATGTTCGCGCGACTCGCCATGCAGATGGGCGTCTGCGTGAAGGCGTTTTCGAAGCGCACGCCGCGCGCCGCGAGACGGTCGATCACGGGGGTCTTGATCTGCGGATGGCCGGCGCAACCGAGCGAGGTGTTGCGCTGATCGTCGACGAGGATGAAGATGATATTGGGCTTCGGGTCGGCGGCGAAGAGCGCCGAAACGGGCGGGCCGACGAGGAGCGCGAGGAGTGCGGGCAGTGCTTTCTTCATGGGGCAAGCGGGGCGGTCGAGTAGCGGAAGTTGAAACGCCCGTCGGGCGCGGCGTCGCCACTGAGGTAGACGTCCATGATGTCGCCGGGCTTTTGCGGGTTGTCCCACCATTTGAAATCAAGGGTGACGGAGTCGCCGGCGGGCAGGCCGAGGGCGGTGCGCGGGAGGGCGAACATGAGTTCGTGGCCCGAAACGGTGACTTGAATTTTGGCAACTTTCTCCCACGTCCAGCCGCCGGTATTACGCTCGAGCCACGTCGCCAAGCCGTCGCGGGAACGGTTCACGATGTAGTCATAGCCTTCCCAGCCGGTGCTCCGTTTTTGGTCGGTGTCGAGGAGGAGGAGCATCCAGTTTGCGTCGGCCGACGGGGTGAGCGGGCGGCGGGTGTGGGCGTAAAAATAGACATGCGTCGCATCACGGGCGACCTTCATGACGGTGAGGTCGTTGCGGCCGCTGGTGCGAACGTAGTGGCGGGCGCCTTGGCCGAAGTCACGCTGATCGTCGTCGAAGGCGTGATCGGTGAACGCGGGGGCGACCTCGCGCCAGGGCGAGAAACCGCCGGTGGCGGGGATGGTCTTCGGGGCCGAGGCCGCGGGCAGGGCGGGGTAGCCTTTGTAACGACGGACACCGTCGACCAGTTGATAGTAGTAGTGATCGTGGTGGAGTCCGGTGACGGGCTCGATGTCGCGGCTGTTCTCCTGGTCGAATTGATCGACGAAGACGACTGGCTTGCCGGGACGGCTGAACTTGCCGGCGGTCCACTCGTTCCAGCCGGTGATCATCAGGAACGGCGGATCGAGTTCCCGGGCGCGGCGGAGTTGTTCGGCGAAATTGTGGCCCTGGGTGACGGCACCGGGCGCGGCGTCGCGACGGCCGGCGTGAAAGCTGCGGCCGCGCGCGTCGCCGTCGCTCATATTGACGACTTTGCCATCGGAGATGCGGAGGTTTTGGGCGACGGAAACGTTGACCTGTTCAGCGGCTTTCGGATCGGTGTCGTAGCTGTAGACCTGCGGGTAGGTGGCTTCCCAATGCCAGGCGTTTTGGGTATTGACCTGCGTGAACGGCCAGTGGGCTTTGCGCAGCGTGAAAAATTCCTTCACCGCGGAGCTGGCCATCGTTGGATCGCAGATCAGGAGCGGCTTGTCCTGCCAGCGGAACCAGAGATCGGAGTAGAGGCCGGGTTGGTAGAGGTCTTTGAAGAGTTCATCCGCGGTCTCGCCGGCCTTGGTGTTGACCATAAAACAGAATTGCGGGGTGCGGCCGCCTTCGCGGCGAATCTGCGACCAGACTTCGCCGATTTTCAGGTAAACCTCGCGGTAGGTTTTGCGGTTGGTGGTGTCGAAAATGACGGTGTCGATGCCGGCGTCGGCGAGGAGCGTGGCATGCCGCCGGAGCACCCACGGGTCCATTGAGTTGTAATAGCCATAGAGCGGCTCGCCCCAGTAATACTGGGTGCGCGCCGGGCCCCAGAGCGGCGAGTCGGGCTTGCGCAGGATGTCCGGATCCTTGGCCAGAATGCGGGCGATGTTGAAGGCGGGGTCGCTGATGGCCCGCTCGTGCCAGAGGAAATAGAAAATGCCGACGGTGCGATTCGGGCGGAGGCCGGGCGATTGCGTACCGGTGGGCAAGGTGCGGTCGAGGGCGTCGGTGGCGGGCCAGGGTGTGCCGGGATTGATGGCCGATGCCGGGGTGAGCGGCGCATCACGGCCGGAGGGAGCCAGAGCGCACCCGGCGAGGCCCGCGCCCAGGAGCGTGGCGACGAGGACGGCGCATTTCAGATGGGGAACGGGGCTAGGGATTCGAGAGCGAGGCGCGTTCATCGGAATATTTTTTCAGCAGCTCGTCGAGTCGCGCGCCGAGTTGCGCTTCGGTGCCGACGACGAGCCAGTAGCGGTAGCGATACGTGGATTTCGGGCCGAGATTTACCCGGTCGATGGGCGCGACGTGCATGCACGGGCCGGCGGAGGGATCGTCGCTGGCGCCACCGCCATGCGGGCCGAAGTTCCAGGGCTGCGTCGCCGTGGGACTGAAGAGGGCGACGCCTTGGCCGGAGGGCGCGAACACCGCCATGATGTTGCGCGGAGGTTGGGTGCGGCCCCACGGCGGACCGGGCGGCTGCGTTTCGGGGCGCCACTGCCCGTCGCCCAGATAACTTTTCACCGTGCTGAAATTGCGCGTGAAGTAACAGGCGGGGATTTCCTGCGGCGAAAGTTTCGCGGGACCCCAGCGGTCGCCGTCGGTGCGTTGGGCGATGAATTCGCACCGCACGAGCACGACGTCGGGCATGCCGGGCTCGAAGCCGGTCCACTGGCGCATGAGCGCGGCGGCGGGCTCGTTGGGCATGTCCCAGAGGTTAGGGATGGTTTCGCCGTAGAGCGTGGAGGGGTCGAGGCGCTTGAACTCCGTGACGCGCGCCCACGAGGCGACGCCACCGCCCTGAATGGGATTCCACGACCACGGGCTCCATGACTTGCTCTGGCCCTCGGCCCGGCGGTCGAGGCGGAGGCCGGCATAATAGGACTGCTGGATGAGGCGGCCGGGGTCCGCCGAGTTCACCAGGTTTTTCGGATACGCGGTCCACGAGAGCCAGGTGATCGCGGCGCCCTTCGCCCGGTCGAGACCGACTTTGACGGTGCCGTTGTCGAGGGTCAGGAGGTCTTCGCCCCGCGGGCCGATGTTTCCGGTGGCGGCGGGCGCGGCGGCCGGCGGGAAAATCGCCAGGGCCAGCGCGACGAGCAGGCGGGGATTCATCGCGGAGCGGCCGGCGCGGGCGAAGCCTGGGCCGTGCCCGGCGGGGTCCACCACGTGTCGAGTTGCAGCCTCAATTCCCGCACGCGTTCGGGCCGTTGGGCTGCGAGGTCGGTTTTCTCCCCGGGGTCGGACTGCAGGTCATAGAGCTCGGGCGTTGCCTTGGGGCGGTTGCGGGCATCCGGCACGATGAGTTTGTGCCAGCCGGCGATGATCCACCGGTGTTCGAGGCTGCGCGTCGGGGCATCGACGTCGGCGATATTGTGGGCGTAGTGCTCGCCAAAAAGGCTGGTGCGGCGGGCGACGGCAGTGGCATCGGTGAGATTGAGGCCGGGGAGCGAAGCGGGCGCCGGCGTCTTGAGCAGGGCGGCGAGCGTCGGCCAAAAATCGATCGTACTCGCCAAGTGTTCGCGGTCCATGCGCGGCGCGACATGGCCGGGCCACGAGATCATGATCGGCGTGCGGTGGCCACCTTCGTAGGGCGTGAGCTTCGAGCGCGGCGCGGGGCGGTTGGCCTGCTGCGGATGCTGGATCCAACCGTTGTCGGTGGCGTAGAGCACGACGGTGTTTTCGCGGAGTTTTTTCTGCTCCAAATAGGCGAGCAGTTCGCCGCAGGTGCGGTCGAACCACTCGACGCTGGCCCAGTAGCGGGCGACGGGTTCGCTCGGGGCCACCTTCAGGTACTTCGCGAGCAGTTCGGCGGGTGGGGTGTGCGGGGCATGCGGCAGCATCGGGGCATACCACACGAGCCAAGGCTGCGGGCCGGATTGTTCGATAAACTGCGTAATCGGGGCGAGGCCTTGGCGGCCGATCTCGAGTCCGGCGCCGCCATGCCGGTCGCCTTTGCCGGTGCCGACCGTCATGGCCGAGGTGAAGCCGGCGGTCTGGACGGGATCGCCCTCCCACCACTTGCCGGTTTCGAGCGAGCGGTAGCCGCGCGAGGTCAGATCGCGGATGAAGTTGGGGCGCGAGCGAAAGTTCTCGATGATCGTAGTGTAATAGCGCGCGTACTTCGGATTGGCGCGGCCGGTCTGGGCGTTGACGCCGGCATCGGGGAGGGTGGGGTCGTTGCCGGTCACGCCGTGCTGGTGCGGATACAGGCCGGTGGCGATGCTACACAGCGACGGCCGGCAAAGTGGCACGGGGGAGTAACCGCGAGCAAAGGTAAGCGATTGCGCGGCGAGTTGGTCGAGGGCCGGCGTGGCGAGGTGCGGATGCCCCATGAAGCCGTAGTCTTCCCAGCCCTGGTCGTCGGAGATGATGACGAGGATATTGGGCTTCGCCGCGGGCGCGGCGGCAGGAGCGCTGCCGGAGAATGCGCCCAACGCGCAACCCACGAGGGCGAGGAGGCGGAACGGGGATTTTTGCATCAGCGGGGTGCGGGCGGGGCGGAACGGGGTTGGGTCGGACTGGATCGAGCCGGGGTGCGGGGTAAGACTGAGGGCAGGAAACGATTCTTGTTTCAGGTTGTACTCAAGGAGAAATCTGTTGCGTTCGCGGATTCCTCCCGCGGGCTTTCTCCCGCGGCGGTCCGACCAGAAAACCGGCGTGCCCCCGGCGCCCGGGAATCCCGACTGCCCCCAGTTCCTCCTTCATGAAATCAAACTCCGTCGAAAAAGCCTACCAACTGGCCAAAGAACGTTACGCCGCACTCGGCGTCGATACCGAGCGGGCCCTCAAAACCGCCGCGAAGATCCCCGTGTCCATGCACTGTTGGCAGGGCGACGATGTCGGCGGCTTCGAGCACGGCGGCGGCGCACTGGGCGACGGCCTGGCGGTGACCGGAAACTATCCGGGCAAGGCCCGCACGGCGCAGGAACTCCGCGCAGACTTCGAGCAGGCGAGCGCGCTCATTCCCGGCACGCGCCGGATGAATCTCCACGCGTCCTACGCGGAGTTGGACGGCAAGAAGGTGGATCGCGACGCGTTGGGGGCCGAGCAGTTCAAAGGCTGGATCGCCTGGGCGAAGCAACGCGGCATCGGCCTGGATTTTAATCCGACCTATTTTTCCCATCCGTTGGTCAAGGGCGGCTGCACGCTGTCGCATCAGGACAAAGCGATCCGCCAATTTTGGATCGAGCACGGTATCCGTTCCCGCGAGATCGGTGCGGCCATCGGCAAGGCGCTCGGGAAAACCTGTCTGACCAATCTCTGGATTCCCGACGGCATGAAAGACACGCCGGCCGATCGCCGCGCCCCGCGGGCCCGCCTCGCGGAGTCGCTCGATGCGATTTTTGTGAAACGCATCGACCCGAAGCTCAACGTCGACGCGGTCGAACCGAAGCTGTTCGGTCTCGGCTCGGAGAGCTACGTGGTGGGCTCCCATGAGTTCTACCTCTCCTATGCGGTGAGCCGGAACAAACTGCTCACGTTGGACGCGGGGCACTATCACCCGACGGAGGGCATCGCCGACAAAATTTCGTCGGTGTTGCAATTCATGCCCGAAATCGCGCTGCACGTCAGCCGCGGCGTGCGCTGGGACAGCGATCACGTGGTCACGCTCACCGATGAACTGCAGGCCATTGCCCAGGAGATCGTGTGGGGCGGCTACACCGACCGCGTGCGCATCGGCTTGGATTACTTTGACGCCAGTATCAACCGCGTCGCCGCGTGGGTCATCGGCACGCGCAATATGGGCAAGGCGCTGTTGCTCGCGCTCGTCGCCCCGATCGACCGGCTCAAGGCGGCCGAGCGCGAGGGGGATTACACCACGCGGCTCGCGTTGCTCGAGGAGGCCAAGACCCTGCCGTTTGGCGCGGTGTGGGACTACTACTGCATCCAGCAGGGGGTTCCCGTCGGCGAGGCCTGGTTGGCCGAGGTGAAGCGCTATGAGAAGACGGTTCTGAGCAAACGCTGAACGACACCGCGCCTTTTTATCCGGCCAGCACGCAGATGGTCCCCCCCTTTCTCGGCGTCGTCTTCCACCGGATCGGGGGCCTGGCCTCCGGCAGTTTTCACGTCCTCTCCCGGGGCGTAAAAAAATGCTCCTGAGAAACCTGCTTACTCGTCGGCGGGTTCGTTTCGTGGATCAACCTACCGTGGGCGTTGGCGCGGTGCGTGACCAACGACCTGTTGGGCGTGCTCGGGCAGCAAACGGCGTCGACACTCGGGTGGACTTATTTCTTCGGCGCGTTGCGGGGCGTCAGCGGCCTGACTTTCGGGCTGATGATGCGCTACCGCGGCAGGTCGCTCGGCATGGGCGTGGCCCTCGGATATTGGGCCGCCGTCGGTACGCTGTTACCGCCGCTGTTCGAGGCGTTCATCCCCGCGGTTCCGGTCCCCGAGACGATCGCGCAGATCGCGTCCTCGACGCCGAGCGTGATCACGCTCGTCGGCGTCGGCGTCTGCGTCTTCGGCATCGCGGTTGCGGCGCGGGCGGGTCGGCCGAAAGAGCGGGAGGTGCCCGAGGCGGAGAAGAAAAAGGCCATCACCGAGTTCAATTTCTCGAAGGGCATGAGGGTCGCGACGTTCTCCGCCACCCTGATCCGCTCCACCCTCATCATCGGTCTCGTCACCTGGCTGCGCGGGCAGTCCGGCGGCCCCTGACCGTGACCGTTTTCTGCTCGAGCCGGAGGACTTGCCCGGCCTGAGTCCCTTCGCCCCCTCGCCGCCTTGTTCCCATGCTGATTCACCCCGCTCTCCTCCGCCTTGCCCGCCTCGCTATGTTCCTCCCGCTCGTCGTCGCGAGCGCCGGGGCGGCCCCCATTTTGCCGGCCGGCACCGCGGCGACGCCCCAGGCCAGTCCGCTGAGCGCGTGGTTCATGCCGCCGACGCGCGTCGTGTGGACGAGTGCGGCCGGCACCACGCACGCGCAGGATCTCCTCGGTCCAAAACTTGGCCAGGCCGTCCTGAAAAATCCCCAGCCGCCTTGCGTGCTCGCACCGGCGACCAACGGCGCGACCGGCGGCGGCATTTTACTCGATTTCGGCACGGAGCTTACCGGGAACATCGAGATCTTCACGCCGATCACGAAGGATAAAAATCTGCCGCTCGTGCGCATCCGTTTTGGCGAATCCGTCGCCGAAGCGATGGCGGAACTCGGCGGTGACGCCAACGCCCAGAACGATCACGCGGTGCGCGACCAGACCGTCCGCCTCCCGTGGTTGGGCAAAATCACGGTCGGGCCCAGCGGTTTCCGGTTCGTCCGCATCGACAACGTCGACTCGCAAGAGTCCGCCCAGATCAGCGAGGTGCGGGCCGTGCTCTTGATTCGTGATGTGCCGCAGGTGGGCTCGTTCCGGTGCGATGACGAGCGTCTCAACCAAATCTGGAAAGTGGGCGCCTACACCGTGCACCTCAACATGCAGGAATATCTCTGGGACGGCGTGAAGCGCGACCGCCTCGTGTGGATCGGCGACATGCATCCCGAGGTCTCCACGATCAACGCCGTCTTCGGGTTCAACGACGTCGTCCCGCGCAGCCTCGACCTCACGCGTGACATCACGCCGGTCACCGAATGGATGAACGGCATCAGTTCCTATTCGATGTGGTGGGTACTCATCCACGAGCAATGGTGGATGCACCACGGCGACCGCGCCTATCTCGCCGCGCAGAAACCCTACCTTGCGGCGCTCCTCAAAAAACTCGCCGCGCTCATCGGTCCCGACGGCCGGGAGAAGATCGACGGCCTGCGCTTCCTCGATTGGCCGAGTTCGCCCAACCAGCAGGGCGTCACCGCCGGGCTCCAGGGCCTCCTCGTGATGACGCTCGAATCCGGCGCGCGCCTGATGAAGGTCCTCGACGACGCGCCGACCGCCGCGCTCTGTGCCGCCGCGGCCGCGCGCGGCCGCCAGGTCGTCCCCGCCGTCAATGCCTCCAAATCCGGCGCCGCACTCCTCGCGCTGGCCGGCATGACCGATGCGAAGAAAACGGCGGACGACGTCCTCAAGGTCGGCGGCGCCAGGAACATCTCCACCTTCTACGGTTTCTACGTCCTGCAAGCGCTCGCGAAAGCCGGCGCAACGAACACGGCGCTCGACTTCATTTCCACCTACTGGGGCGCGATGCTCGATCTCGGCGCGACGACGTTCTGGGAGGACTTCGATCTAGATTGGACAAAGGACGCCGCGCGCATCGATGAACTCGTTCCCCCGGGCAAGAAGGACGTGCACGGCGGGTACGGCGCGTATTGTTACATCGGTTTCCGGCACAGTCTCTGCCATGGCTGGGCGAGCGGACCCACGGCGTGGCTGAGCGAAAATGTCCTCGGCATCACGCCGCTCGAGCCCGGCTTCAAGCGGGTCCGTATCGTCCCGCAGCTCGGCCGTCTCAGATGGGCCGAGGGCGCTTATCCCACGCCGCTCGGACCCATCCACGTGCGCCACGAGCGCCAGGCGGACGGCACCGTGAAATCGAAGATCGACGCGCCTGCCGGCATCGTCGTCGTGCAACAATAATTTCCCATGAAATCAATCCCCACCGCTTCCTCCACCTTCGCTTGCGGCCTCGTCGCCGCGCTCGTCTTTTTCGTCGCGCCGGCCCGGGCCGCGCAGAGCTATCCCGAGCCCGCCGGGGCCGACACTGCCGGCTTCGTGCCGATCTTCGACGGCAAGACCCTGACCGGGTGGGACGCCGACCCGAAGTATTGGCGCGTCCAGGACGGCCTGCTGGTGGGCTTTGTCACACCCGAGACGCTCCTGAAGGCGAACACCTTCGCGATCTGGCGGGGTGGGGCGCCCGCCGACTTCGAGTTAAAGGTCGAGTATCGCATCACCGCCTCCGGCAACAGCGGTATCAACTATCGCAGCGTCGAAATCCCCGCGCCCGCCTTCGCGTTGCAGGGCTACCAGTGCGACATCGACGGCGCCAACCGCCATACGGGCAATAATTATGAGGAGCGCGGCCGGACGTTCCTCGCGGTGCGCGGGCAAATCGTCCGCGCCACCGCAGGGTCCAAGCGCGCGATCATCGGCACCCTCGGGGAGAAGGAC
The DNA here is from genome assembly GCA_044358025.1 of Opitutaceae bacterium. GTDB lineage: Bacteria > Verrucomicrobiota > Verrucomicrobiia > Opitutales > Opitutaceae > GAS368. The sequence goes on along the minus strand of JBIKOK010000193.1, from coordinate 3,270 downwards.
CCGCTCGCTACTTTCGTGAAGAAAGACGACTGGAACCAGGTCCACCTCATCATCCGCGGCAACGTTTTCACGCACTTGGTGAACGGCCACGTCATGAGCGTGGTCATCGACGAAGATCCGGTCGCCCGCGCCGCCGCCGGCCTGATCGGGGTGCAGGTCCACGTCGGTCCGCCGATGAAGGTCGAGTATCGGAACTTCCTCCTGAAAACCCTGCCGCCCGTCCCGCCCGCGTCCGCCAAATAAGCCAGCGCGATTCCCCATGTTTTCCCCATCCGTCTTCGTCTCCGGTCTGCTGGCCCTGCTCCTCGCGGTGCCCGGCCGCCTCTCGGCCCAGACCACGGGCTCCTCGATTGCCCTGACCGCCCTGCGTACGGAGTATCTGGTCGCGCCCGACAACGTCGAAGCCGCCGCCCCGCGCCTCTCGTGGACGCTCGCGTCCACCCGTCGCGGCGCCGCACAGACCGCGTGGCACATCCGCGTCGCCTCGTCCGCCGCGAAACTGGGCGCGGGCGAGGGCGATCTTTGGGACAGCGGCCGCGTCACCGGCCAGGCCACCAATCAAGTCGCTTACGCCGGCCGGGCGCTGACGTCGCGCGCCGAGTGTTTTTGGCAGGTGCAAATTTGGGACGAGGCCGGGAACCCGTCTGGTTGGAGCGCCCCCGCGCGCTGGTCGATGGGCCTCTTGCAGCCGACCGACTGGCGCGGCGAGTGGATTGCGTATCGCGACGACACGCCGCTGCACGCCGACCGCAAGACCCTGCTTCTCCCCGCGCCGCGCCACTATCGGAAAGAGTTCACCGCGGCGAAAACCGTGAAGCGTGCCGTGGTCTACGCGTCTGCGCTCGGCATCTACGATCTCTATTGCAACGGCCAGCGGGTCGGCGACGCGTTTTTCCAACCCGGCTGGTCCGACTATCTGCAACGCGCCTATTATCGCAGCCACGACGTGACCGCGCTGGTGCGCACGGGCGGCGCCAACGCCCTCGGGGCCGTCGTCGCCGAAGGTTGGTATTCCGGTTACGTCGGCTATGGGCTGCTCGTCGGCTACGGTCCGAACAAGGTCGGTCGCTATTTCTACGGCAAGACGCCCGCGCTCCGCGCCCAGCTCGAAATCGACTACACCGACGGCACGCACGAGACCGTCGCGACCGACGCGACGTGGCGCGTGACGGATCGCGGGCCCACGCGCGAAGCGGATCTGCTCATGGGCGAGGCCTACGACGCCCGCGCCGAGTTGGGCAACTGGTCGGCCCCCGGTTACGACGCGAAAGCGTGGTCACCCGCCATCGCCGCCGCGGCGAATCCCCGCACGAAAGCCGTTTACTCCGACGCCGCCGGCGAGCGCGACATGGATCTCTCCTTTGTCGCTCCGCCGAAGATGCAGGCCTACTCCGCCCCGCCGATCCGCGTCACGCAGGAGTTGCCCACGAAGACGCTGACCGAGCCGAAGCCCGGCGCCTACGTCTTCGACCTCGGGCAAAATTTCGCGGGTATCGTGCGGCTCAAAGTCAAAGGCGCGGCCGGCACCCAACTGCGTCTCCGCTTCGGCGAGATGATCAACAAGGACGGTACGATCATGACGGAGAATCTCCGCAAGGCCCGCGCCACCGATTTCTACACGCTCCGCGGCGATCCGGCCGGCGAGACGTGGTCGCCGCGCTTCACCTATCATGGCTTCCAATACGTCGAGGTTACCGGCCTGACCGCCAAGCCCGCGCCGGAGATGATCACGGGCCTCGTGCTGCACAACGACACGCCGCTCACCGGGAGTTTCGAATGCAGCGATCCCGTGCTCACGCAATTTGGCCGCAACGCCCAGTGGACCCAGCGCGCCAACTTCGTCGAGATTCCCACGGACTGTCCGCAGCGCGACGAGCGCCTCGGCTGGATGGGCGACGCGCAGGCCTACGTGCGCACGGCGAGCTTCAACGCCGATGTCGCGGGATTCTTCACGAAGTGGATGGACGATGTGGAGGAGTCGCAGCGCAGCTTCGGGGCCTACCCGGACTATGCGCCCTATCCCATGGCGCACGGGAGCGCGGGCAAGACGTTTGGCACGGGCTGGACCGATGCCGGCATCATCTGCCCCTGGACCATCTGGAAAACCTACGGCGACACCCGCATGGTGGAGCGTCACTGGAATTCCATGACGCGTTTCATGGAGTGGCGCCATGCGAGCACGACGCCGGAGGGCCTCGGCACCAGTCTCGGCAATCCCTGGGGCGACTGGCTGAACGTCAATGAAACGACGCCGGTCGAGTTCATCGACACGTGTTACCATGTGCTGGTCTGCACGCAGATGGCCGAAATGGCCGACGCGATCGGTCGGCCCCTCGAGGCCGCCACCTACCGAAAGCGCCGCGCCAAGTCGCAGGCCGCCTTCACCAAGACGTACCGCACGCCGGACGGCGCCCTCACGATCGACACCCAGTCGGCCTATGTGCTCGCACTCTCGGTGGGTCTCATTCCGGAGAAGCATCTCGCCACCGCGACCGCCACCTTGGTCGCGAAGATCGCGAAGAACGATCACCGCATGGCGACCGGTTTCCTCGGCACGAAGTCGTTGCTCCCGGCCCTCACCGGCAGCGGCCAGCACGATCTCGCCGTGCGCCTCTTTCAAAGCCGCAAGTTCCCGAGCTGGGGCTACGAGGTTTCGAACGGCGCCAACACGGTCTGGGAGCGCTGGGACAGCTACACGACCGAGCACGGGTTCAACGGCGCCAACGGCAAACAGAACTCCGCGATGAACAGTTTCAGCCACTACGCCTTTGGCGCGGTGATGGAGTGGGCTTACCGCGTGCTGGCCGGCATCGACAGCCAAGGCGCCGGCTATCGCCACATCCTCATCCGCCCGCGTCCGCCGACACCCGGCAGCAATCCCGATCAGACGCCGATCCACGCCGTCAAGGCCCACTACGATTCCATCAACGGCCGCATCGCGAGCGCGTGGACGCTCGGTGGCGGCACCTTTACCCTCGACGTCACCGTTCCGGCCAACACCACGGCGAGCGTCTTCCTGCCCGCCGCGACGGCCGAGCGCACGAGCGAGGGTGGGGCGCCGCTCGCCACCACGATCGCGGGCATCCGCTCCTTCGCTACCGCCGACAACGCGCTCAAGGTCGAAGTCGCCGCCGGCACCTATCGCTTCGTGGTCCGCGCCGCGCCGTGAAGGCTCGCAAACCCCAAATCGGGCATCTGCAAGCTCCGCCCGAGGTGGGCCGGCCGCTCCGCGGGCGGCGAAGGGCGTGGCGGGCATAGCCGCGCGCGGAG
>JBIKOK010000192.1:0-12873 GCA_044358025.1 Opitutaceae bacterium | reverse complement strand
ATGACGCGTTCGATGCTGGAGGCCGTGCGGACGACCCACGACGTTGTGGCGGAATCGTAGGGGCTGACGATGACGCTGACGCCGCGGGCCTTGGCGAACTCGACGGTCTCGTCGTCGGGTTCGAGGTTGCTGGAAATGACGAGGGCGCGGATGCCGAGTTCGATGGAGCGGCGCTGGATGTCGTGGCGGTCGCCGACGATGACGATGGCCTGGCTGGCGGGGATATTTTCGCGGATGGAGACGCTCCAGAACGAGGAGATGTCCATCGTGCCGAGGCGGACGTAGAGCTGTTCGATCTTTTTCTCGCCGACCAGGTGGAGGGCGCGGCCGCGGAGAGCGCGGGTGATGTTGGCGAGCGAGGTGTGCACCTGACGCATGGCGCGCGGCTCGTTGACCCGCGGGATGAAGACGCCGCCGAGTGCGGCGAGCGAGACGACGCCGACGACGCCGGGGATGCCCTTGCGCGACGCGGTGACGGGGAGGACGCGGACGTGGTGGCGGTCGAGCAGCTCGAGGGCCTCGGCGCAGGTGGCTTGCTCGGACACGGACACGACGTCGGACGCCATGAGATCGCGCACGCGCGGCGAGACGTCGCTCAGATAGTACGGCAGCGGGGTGCGGAAGCGGGCGAGAATGGTGTCGATGCGGGCGTTGGAGTTGCCGCACCGGGCCGCGATGTAGCCGCGTTCGCCGCGGGCCTGCTTGAGGGCGGCGTAGGCGATGGCCGAGCAGATGGCGTCGGCGTCGGGGTTCTTGTGGCCCACCACATAGGTGGTGGGGGCAGCGTGCGCGGATGGGGTGGCGGGCGTCATGGAACGGTCTGGGGAGACTGCAGGGCGGGGCGAGCTGGGGGAAGCGGGAAATAAAAAGCCCGGCCGCACAGGCGGCCGGGCCAGAGAGGAAACGGGCGGGGCGGCAGGGCGATCAGGGCCCGCGGGTGGCCAGGGTGCCGTTGGCGGTGCCGATCATGCCACCGGCGCCGGTGGAGGGCGGGATGCCGTAGACGCGCGCGCTGCTGTTGGTGGCCGCGGCGTTGAAGGGAATCCCTTGCCGGATATCGGTGGGTTTCGTCCCGCTCGTGCTCGCCGCGTTATTGGTCGTGAAAACCTGCGTGGTGTTCGGGTAGAAGGTCACGTTGCCGCCGAGGAACGCGATGTAACCGCCGCTATCCTTGTAGACTCCGCTGGTGGCGCTCCACGTGCCGTTGGTCTGGAGGCCGCGGGTGTAGGCCAGGGGGCTGGTGGCCGCGTCGCTCATTTTTACCCCGCCGACGAACTCCCACGAGGGGGAACGGCTGGTGGTGAAGGTGGTATGGAGGGAATTGCGGGCGGCGCTCGGGTTGATAATAAACGTCGGGTAGGTGCCGCTGAACACCGGGTCGTTCTTGGCGAAGTAGAAGGAGGGGTCGGTGAGAATATTGTTCTTGGCGAGGATCCCGGGCCACTTCCACGCCAGCGAGGGCGCGGTGAGGACGGCGTTGCTGATCTGCTGCGGGTCGGGCAACTTGTCCTGATTGTCGCCGGCGTAGATCTGGGCCGCCTTCACGATCTCGCGGAGGTTGTTGCCGTCGACGGCACGCTGGGCTTTTTCACGGACGGCGCCGACCGTCGGAATGATGATCGCGGCCAAGATGCCGATGATCGCGATGACGGTGAGCAACTCGATCAGCGTGAAGGCTGACGTGGACGAACGGGGTGATTTGCGCATGAGAAGTGGAGAGGGGAGATGGAAAGACGCGAAAACACGCCGAGAGTTTCGGCGAAAAATCGCGAGCACAAGCAGATTTTCCCCGCGCGGGGCTCGACAAAACTTTTTCCGCGCCCCTAGGCTCGGCCCCGATGAAGATCTATCTCGATGGCAAGTTCGTCGACGACGCCGACGCCAAGGTGTCCGTGTTTGACCATGGCCTGCTTTACGGCGACGGCGTGTTCGAAGGCATCCGCCTGTATGGCGGGAATATTTTCCGGCTCGATGAGCACCTTGAGCGGCTGGAGTATTCGGCCAAGGCCATCCTCCTGACCCTGCCCCTGTCGCGGAAGGAACTGGCGTGGGCGACGGCCGAGACGTGCCGCCAAAACGGCCTGACCGACGCCTACATCCGCCTCGTCGTCACCCGTGGCGTCGGCGACCTCGGCCTCGCGCCGTGGTCCTGCCCGAAGCCGACGGTCTTCATCATCGCGAGCAAGATTTCGCTTTATCCGAAGGAGCATTACGAGAATGGCCTCGCCATCGTCACGGTGCCCACGCGCCGCATCAATCCCGCGGCGTTGCCGCCGGCGATCAAGTCGCTGAACTACATGAACAACATCCTCGGCAAGATCGAGGCGAAGCAGTTTGGGGCCCTCGAGGCGATCATGTTGAACGACCAAGGCTATGTCGCCGAGTGCACGGCGGACAATGTGTTCACGATCCACAAAGGGGTGATCTATACCCCGTCGGCGTCGCAGGGCGCCCTCAAGGGCATCACCCGCGGGACGATCTTCGATATTGCGCAGGAAATCGGCGTGCCGATCCAGGAGGTCAACATGACCCGCTACGACATTTGGTGTGCGGACGAGTGTTTCCTGACGGGTACCGGGGCCGAGGTCATTCCGGTGGCGAAGCTCGACGGGCGCGAGATTGGGGCCGGCAAGCCGGGCCCGATTACGCACCGGGTGCTCGCGTCGTTCCGCCGCCGCGTGCTCGTCGAAGGCGAACGGATCTGATTGGAGCGACCGGCAGCGCGTCCGGCGGGCGGCTCACGGCGACCGCCGGGATCCGCGCGCAAGTTTTCCGGGCGCGTCACGATTGCACCTTTGGCACAGTGCGCCGCGCCGGCGCGGCGCGCTGCGGCGATTGGTGCGCGCGCACTTGCCAGCGAGCACGTCCGTGGCATGGTGCCTGCAGAATCAACTAATCCCTTTCATGGCCAACCCGCTCAAATGCGACCTCTGCGCGAAACCCGCCACCGTCCACCTCACCCAAATCGTGAACAACAAGGTTCACAAAGTGGATCTGTGTGAGAGCTGTGCGCAGGCCAAGGGCGTGACCGACCCGAGCGGCTTTTCGCTCGCCGATCTGCTCCTCAAAGCCTCGTTGAATCCCGAGCCCTCGATGGCGGGCGTGCGCTGCGAGCAGTGCGGCTTCACGCAGAACGATTTCAAGAAACACGGCCGGTTCGGCTGCCCCTCGTGCTACGAGGCGTTCAAGACCCTTGTCGAGCCGATGCTCGACAACATGCACAAGGGCACGACCCACACCGGGAAGATTCCGCAGTGCGCCCTCGCGCGCAAATCCCTCTACGACCGCCTCACCAAACTCGAACTCGACCTCACCGAGGCGATCAAATCCGAGCGTTACGAAGACGCCGCCCGTGCCCGCGATGAAATCAGCCAAGTCAAACAAACCGTCCCGTCCAACCCGAAGCCCGCGCGCTGAGCCCATGACCATCGCTTCGCTCATCGACACCCCGTCGGAGCTGACCGACGCCGCGAGCAACAAGACCGCGATCGTGCTGATGACGCGCATCCGTCTCGCGCGGAATATCGCCGGCCGGTCCTTTCCCGGTTGGGCGAAACCCGCGCAGCGCGATGAGATCCTCGCCGTCTGCCGCGACGCGGTGGCCGCGACCTCGCCAATGAAGCGCTCGCTCAACATCACCGTGGGCGAACTCACCGAGTTGGAAAAACAGATTCTCGTCGAGCGCCACCTGATCAGCCGCGAACTCAGCGGGGCCAAGAGCGGCGCCGGCGTAATCATCAGCAAGGACCAGGCGTTTTCCGTGATGGTGAACGAGGAGGACCACCTCCGCATCCAGGTGCTCCGCTCCGGCTTCCAGCTCAAGAAGGCGTGGACTGCGATCAACGAGCTCGACAGCGCGCTCGAGGAACACCTCGACTACGCGTTCACCCCGACGCTGGGCTACCTCACCGCCTGCCCGACGAATCTCGGCACCGCGATGCGCGCCTCTGCGATGATGCATCTGCCGGCGCTCGTGATTTCGAACCAGATGGAGAAGGTGGTCCGCGCGGTCAACCAGCTCGGCATGGTCGTCCGCGGGCTCTTCGGCGAGGGCTCCGATGCCAGCGGCAGCATTTTCCAGATTTCCAACCAAACCACGCTCGGCGAGTCTGAGGAGGAGATTATCAAGCGGCTGCACAGCGTGCTGCAGTCGATCATCGAGCACGAACTGAACGCGCGCGAAAAATTGCTCGAGGCGGACGCGGCCAAACTGTTCGACAAGATCGGCCGGGCGTTCGGTATCCTGCAGAATTCCCACGTCCTCAGCTCGGGCGAGGCGATGAATCTGCTTTCGCTCATCCGGCTCGGCATCGATCTGTCGGTGTTTCCCGACGCGAGCCGCTGCGTGATCGACCGGCTCCTCATCGAGGCGCAGCCCGGCCATCTCCAGCACGCGCAGAAAGGCGAATTCGAGCCCGGCCAGCGCGACCTTCTGCGGGCCACCCGTCTGCGTTCGGAGTTTGCCAATTTCGTCCGCCCCGATTTTACTTTCAGCACCAACGGCAAAAACTAAGTCGCCCTCAGACCCTTCATTATGTCCCAGGAACCGATGAACAATTTCACGCCGCGCGCGCAGCAGGTGCTCGCGCTCGCCCGCAAGGAAGCCGACCGCTTCCACCACAACTACGTCGGCACCGAGCACATTCTCCTCGGGCTGATCAAGCTGGGGCAGGGTGTCGCCGTGAGCGTCCTCCAAAAGATGGGGCTCGACCTCGAGACCGTCCGCAACGCCGTCGAGAAGCAGGTCGGCACGGGGCAGGAGACGAAGACGCAGAGCAGCATTCCTTATACGCCGCGTGTGAAGAAAGTCCTCGCGCTCGCCGGCAAGGAAGCGAAGACGCTCAACCATTCCTACGTCGGCACCGAGCATATTCTGCTCGGGCTCCTGCGGGAGGGCGAGGGCGTCGCCGCCCGCGTGCTCAAGTCGCTCGACATCGACATCGAGCGGACGCGCAACGAAATTCTCCGCGAACTCGATCCGCAGTTCTCCGGTGGCCAGTCACCCGGCGAGACGCCCGGTGAAGAGGCCGCCGCGGGTGGTTCGCCGCGTTCCGGCGCCCAGCCCGAGGACAAGAAGGAAGTGAAGACGCCCGCGTTGAAGGCTTTCGGCCGCGACCTCACCGAGCTCGCGCGCAAGGGCGAGATGGATCCCGTCATCGGTCGCAAAAACGAGATCCGCCGCGTGATCCAGATTCTCTGCCGCCGCACGAAGAACAATCCCGTGCTGATCGGCGAAGCGGGCGTCGGCAAGACGGCCATCGTCGAGGGCCTCGCCCAGGAAATCGCCGCCGGCCTCGTGCCGGAGATTCTGGCGGACAAGAAAGTCATCACGCTTGATCTTGCCCTCATGGTGGCCGGAACCAAATACCGCGGCCAGTTCGAGGAGCGCATCAAGGCCGTGATGGACGAAATCAAGCGCGCAAAGAACGTCATCATCTTCATCGACGAGATGCACACCATCGTCGGCGCCGGGGCCGCCGAGGGCGCGATGGACGCGTCCAACATCTTCAAGCCCGCGCTGTCGCGCGGGGAGTTGCAGTGTGTCGGCGCGACGACGCTGAACGAATACCGCAAGTATATCGAAAAAGACTCCGCGCTCGACCGCCGCTTCCAGTCCGTGAAGGTTGAAGCGCCTTCGGTCGACGACACCGTGCTCATCCTCAAGGGCATTCGTTCAAAGTATGAGGACCACCACAAGGCGACGTTTAGCGACAAGTCGATCGAAGCTGCGGCCAAGCTCTCGGACCGCTACATCACGGGCCGTTTCCTGCCCGACAAGGCCATCGACGTGATGGACGAGGCCGGCTCGCGGGCGCGCATCGGCGCCCTCGTCCGTCCGCCCAATGTCGAAGCCCTCACGAAGGAGATCGAGGCCGTCTGCGCCCAAAAGGAAAAGGCCATCGCCGAGCAGCATTTCGAGGAAGCCGCCAAATTCCGCGATCAGGAGAAACAGCTCCGCGCGAAGCAGGAGCAGGTCACCGAGGAGTGGAAGAAGTCCCGTGACGAAAAGCGCGTGGCCATCGACGAAGACCTCATGATGCAGGTCGTCGCCGATTGGACGGGCATCCCGCTTTCGCGTTTGGAAAAGAAGGAGAACGAAAAACTCCTTTCAATGGAGTTGGAGCTCCAGAAGGCCGTCATCGGCCAGGACATCGCGTCGACGTCGGTCGCCCGCGCTCTGCGCCGTTCGCGTGCCGACCTCAAGGATCCGCGTCGTCCGATCGGCTCGTTCCTCTTCGTCGGCCCGACCGGCGTCGGCAAGACGATGCTGGCGAAGCAGCTCGCTGCGCAGATGTTCGGCAACCAGGACGCGCTCATCCAGATCGACATGAGCGAATACATGGAGAAGTTCGCCGTCTCGCGTCTCGTGGGCTCGCCTCCCGGCTATGTCGGGTATGAGGAGGGCGGCCAGCTCACCGAGGCGGTGCGCCGCAAGCCCTATGCCGTGATTTTGTTCGACGAAATCGAGAAGGCGCATCCGGACGCGCTGCAGCTGCTGTTGCAGATCATGGAGGACGGACGTCTGACCGACTCGCTCGGCCGCACCGTGGATTTCCGCAATACGATTATCATCATGACGTCGAACGTCGGGGCGCAGCTCCTGCAGCGCCAGACCTCGATGGGCTTCGCCGCCGCGGCCTCGAGTTTCAACGACGCGGAGAAGATGCGCGAGAAGGTGCTTGAGGAGGCGAAACGGGTGTTCAAGCCCGAGTTCCTGAACCGGATTTCGGACATCATCTTCTTCCGTCCGCTCGACAAGAACGACCTGATCAAGATCGTCGAACTCGAGACGGCGCAGTTTGCGAAGCGGCTCAGCGAGCGGAAAATCGCGCTCGAGTTCACGCAGGGGGCGAAGGACCTCCTCATCGAAAAGGGTTACGACGAGAAATACGGTGCGCGTCCGCTGCGCCGGGCCGTCGAGCACTTCCTCGAGGATCCTCTTGCCGAGGCGTTGCTGCGCGGCGAGGTCAAGGACGGTGAGCCGTGCGTCGTCGATCGCGAAGGCGACAAACTGGTTTTTAAACAGAAGACGCCCACCGCCGATACCGGCGTGGCGCCCTAAAACAGCGGCCAACCGCCGCCCCATGAAAACCCCGGCCCCGAATAAAACGGGCCGGGGTTTTTCATGGGAACGCGGCGCGCGCCGCCCAAAGTTGGGGATTGCGGACGCCGGCCGGCCCGGTCCCAAGTAACCTGATCCCCCGATGACGTTTCTGCCCCAAATCCTCGTCGTCGGTCTGGCGCTCGTGCTCCGAGTCGCTGCGCAACCGGCGTCGATTGCGGAGGCCGAGGCGCTTCAGGCGCCGACCGCGACCCGACTGGCGGGGCTGCAAACGGCCGCCAAGGTGAGCGGTTGGGCGCCGCAAGTCGCCGCGCTGCGCGCCGCCGCGTTGCTCGCGTATCAACGCGACAAGCTCGCTCCGGCGGAGGCCTGGTATCACGTTTATCGTTGGGCGGCCTTGTTCGGGGAGTCCGAGGCGAGTTTCGTGCCGCGGTGGATCCGGGCGGTCGAGGACGCGAAGGTGGCGCACCCCAACATGCCGCAAAGCTTCACCGCGCCCAACCGTCCTCTGGGGCTCGCGCTCGCGCCGGAACTCCAGGCGTGGCTCCTCGGCAATCCGGCGTTTTCGAACGAATTTTTCGAGCAGCTTTCGCCCGTGGATTATGTGCCGGCGGTGTTCCAGATCCTCGACGGACTTTACCGCACCGATCCCGTCCGGTTCCGGACCTATGCGAATCTGGCGTTGGCCATCGCGGTGGTCTTCGATGTGCCGCCGCCGCCGGACTGGCCGCACGGGCAGGTGTCGACGGCGGCGCTGCCGCGGAAACTCCCGGCGCCCGGCGCGGCGTTTGCGTGGTGGACCAAGCAGGACCAACTCGGACACGGCTACCACCGGCTGACGCGGTTGCGCGCCGGCGAGCTGAAGTTCGTCGTCGATGCGGCCGCGCCGTTCAACGAACTGGAGTGGGTGGCGCAGGTTTCCGACTATCCGCTCAACCAACTTGCGCGGGCCTATACGATGGTGCGCTACCGCACGGACCGCGTCGCGAACAACAATCCGAACTGGATGGGGAAGACCTACAGGCTCTCGGATATTCTGGCTGCGGGCGGCATCTGTTGTGATCAGGCCTATTTTGCGACGCAGGTGGGCAAATCACGGGGTGTGCCGACGCTGCTGTTCTATGGTGCGGGCAACGACGGGCGCCACGCGTGGTTTGGTTTTCTCGACGGCAACCAGAAGTGGCAGCTCGACGCGGGCCGGTATGCGGAGCAGCGGTTCGTGACCGGCCACGCCCGCGATCCGCAGACGTGGCGCGAGCTGTCGGATCATGAACTGGGGTTTCTCTCCGAACGTTTTCGCGACCTACCGTCGTTTCGCCAGTCCCGGGTGCACGCGGATTTTGCGGCGGACTATCTCGCGGCCGGCGATGTAGCGGCCGCGGCGGCCGCCGCGCGCAAGGCGGTGAACTTCGAGCGGCGCAACCAGCCCGCGTGGGACACGTTGATCGCTGCCGGGCAGAAATCGGGCCGCGACGCGAAGACCGTGGAATCGGTGATGCGTGAGGCGGCGATCGCGTTTCAGCGTCATCCGGATTTGGAAGCGCGCTATGTCAACCGCACGGCGGACAGTCTGCGGGCGCGCGGCGAAACCAGTCTGGCGGCGGCCGAGGTGAGCCGCATCGCCAAAAACAACAGGAGCAAGCGGGGCGATCTCAGCGTGCAACAGGCGCGCGACACGCTGCTGCGCGCCTTCGCCACGCAGACGCTGCCGGAGCAGGTGAAGGCCTACAACACCTTGTTGGATACGTCCGGCCGCGGCGCGGGCATCGGTTTCTTTGACCAGGTGGTGATCGTATTCGCGGAGCACATGCTGCAATTGCAGCAACCCGCCGAGGCGGTGCGCGCCGTGGAGCGCGCGCGGCGGACGCTGAAGGTCGAACCCGACAGCCAACTGGAGAAGGAACTCGCGAAGCTTTTGAAGGAGCTGAAGAGCGTGAAGTAGGCCCGGCGCGGCGTCCGCGGGGCGCCTCGCCGGACAGCCGTTAGCGCGCAGGAAATCAATCAGGGGACTTCGGAAACTTCCACGAGGGCGACGCCGGTGGTCGCGTTACGCCGCCGGCTTCGAACGGGTAGCGTCCGGGCGGGAGCGAAACGAGGAGGGCCGCATCTTTCGAAGTGGCGGCCGGGAGGGCGCCGACGCCGGTCACGCGCGCGGAGTTGTTGCGGGTGGTGAGGCCGGCGGACACGGCGGCGTCGCGCGAGGTGGGGCGGTGTAGGCGAAGGCGCCGAGGGCGGCGAGGTCGGCAGTGAGTTGCGCGGATCCGACTCCGTTGTCGTTTTCACCGGTCTTGCGGACCTGCCCGAAACGTTGGGCGTTGCCCGGCACACGCTCAAGCAGCGAACGAAACTCGGGGTCGCCGCTGCCGGGGCGCGGAACGCCGCCGAGTTTGTCTGCATCGCCGACGGAGAGATCTCCGCCGGGGCCGGGGGCGAGCGCGCGGGTGTAGGTGAGAGGGATTTTCAGGATACGCCGGGTGCGGCCGTCCTATGCCATCGGGGCGAGTTGGTTGCCGGCGTAGTAGAGGCCCGCGGGGCTGCTGAACGGGGCGTGGAAGAGCGCAGGGGCTTTGTGTTCGAGGCGGCCGAAACAGGGGAGACGCAGCCGACCGCGTTCGTCGTCGGCCGCGCAGGCGGGCAGGGCGGTCGCGACGGCGAGCACGACGGAGGCGAACCAGCGGGAGGGGACACGCACGGCGCGATGGGTGAACTAGCCGAAGGGCCGGAGGCCGAGTCAACGCCGGGGCGGGGGGCGACGCACGTTTACGCAGGGGTGGGCGCCGCCGTTGGGCCAAGGTCGGGAGCGGCGGCGCCGGCGACCGCGAGGAAAGCGGCGAGGGCCGGGTCGGGGGTGACGGACTGGCGCCAGCCGAGGACGAGGCGGCTCTCGGGGGCGGGACCGGTGAGTGGGAGGAAGGTGACCTCGGACGGGAGGTGTTGCGCCTCGGACGGAGTCATAAACGTCGCGCCAAGGCCGGCGCGGACGAGACCGATGCCGTTGGCGCGCGGCCAGACTTCCTCGGCGATGCGCGGCGCGATGCCAGCGCTGGAAAAAGCGGCGAGGATGCGGTCGTAGAACCCGGGGTTGTGGGTGCGGGGGAAAAGGACGAACGGCGTGTCGGCGAGGTCGCGCAGTCGAAGGGCGCGCGGCGCACGGCGCACTGCTTGCAGGCGTGACGTTGCGGTGGAAGAGCCGCGGGCGGCAGGGCGGACTCCGGGGGCGGATTGGGCGAGGGCGTGTGTGGACGGGAGCAGGACGCCGTTGAACTCGCGGAGCAGGACGCGAGTGCGCACGCCGGGCGTGGGTGCATCCGGGTGGAAGAAGCCGCACGCGATGTCGCCGGATTGGAGCGCGGCGAGTTGCGCGGACGTGGGGGACTCGGTGAGTTCGAGGCGGATGCGGGGATGGAGGCGGTGAAACTCGCGAATAATGGGCGGCAGCACGGTGGCCATAGCGAGGCCGGTGAAAGCGACGCGCACGTGGCCGACCTCGCCGCCAGCGAGGGTCCGGAGGTCGGTGGGAATGGCCGCGACCGAGCGGAGGATGGGTTCGAGGCGTTCGAGGAGAAGCCGGCCGGCCGGGGTGAGCTCGACGCCGCGGCGCGTGCGATTGAGCAGATCGGCGTCGAGCGCCGTCTCCAGTTGGGCGATGGCCCGGCTCAGGGCGGGCTGGGCGACGGCGAGGATCTCAGCGGCCTTGCGGAAATGGAGCTGGCGGGCGACCTCGCGGAAGTAAACGAGGTGGCGCAATTCAAAAGGGAACTGATACTCGCGCGGCATCACAGAGGCCTAAATAAGTATTTACCGGTTATGGCAAGAATCTGGTAGATTTCGGGGCACTTGTCGGGAATAAAGCCCGATCCCACCACTTCGTCCGACCTCTCTCTCCATGACACCCAAATCACTCTTCGAAAAAGTCTGGGACGCCCACGCGGTCCGCACGCTGGCCAACGGCCAGACCCAGCTCCTCATCGGGACGCACCTCATCCACGAAGTGACGAGCCCGCAGGCCTTCGGGATGTTGCGCGATCTCGGGCTGCAGGTGCTCATGCCGCACCGCACGTTTGCGACGGTGGACCACATCGTCCCGACCAACGAGCTGGTCGAGCCGTACAAGGATCCGCTCGCGCAGGCGATGATGGATGAATTGCGCAAGAACTGCGCGCAGTTTGGCGTCACGTTTTTCGACCGCGCGAGCGGCAAGCAGGGGATCGTACACATCGTCGGGCCCGAGCAGGGCATCACCCAGCCCGGCACGACGATCGCCTGCGGCGATTCGCATACGAGCACGCACGGGGCGTTTGGTGCGATCGCGTTTGGCATCGGCACGAGTCAGGTGCGCGACGTGCTCGCGACGCAGACGATGGCGCTCGGCGCGCTGAAGGTCCGCCGCATCGAGGTGAACGGTAAGCTGCGCGCGGGCGTCTACGCCAAGGACGTCATTCTGCACATCATCCGCCTGCTCGGGGTGAACGGCGGCACGGGTTTCGCCTACGAGTATGCCGGTTCGGTGTTCGACGCCTTCTCGATGGAAGAGCGCATGACGGTGTGCAACATGTCCATCGAGGGCGGGGCGCGTGCCGGCTACGTCAATCCCGACGAGACGACCTTCGCCTATTTGAAGGGCCGTCCTTATTCGCCGAAGGGCGCGCAGTGGGACGCCGAGGTGGCGAACTGGCAGAGCTTCGCGAGCGACCCGGGCTGCCGATACGACGACGTCGTCAAGATCGACGCCGCGGACATCGCGCCGACCGTCACGTGGGGCATCAATCCGGGCCAGGGCGTTGCGATCACCGAGAACATTCCCGATCCCGCGAAGGCCACCTCGGACGACGAACGGGCCGGCATCATCGAGGCGCTCGCTTACATGAAGCTGCCCGCCGGCGCGCCGATCAAGGGCACGAAGATCAACGTGGCGTTTCTCGGTTCCTGCACCAACGGCCGCCTCTCGGATTTCCAGGAGGTCGCCAAATACATCAAGGGCCGCAAAGTCGCACCGGGCGTGCGGGCGATCGCCGTGCCGGGTTCGCAGATCGTCGCGCTCCAGTGCGAAAAACTCGGCCTCGACAAGATTCTGGCCGAGGCGGGCTTTGAATGGCGCGCGGCGGGTTGCTCGATGTGCCTGGCGATGAATCCCGACAAGCTCATCGGCGATGAGCTGTGTGCATCGTCTTCGAACCGTAATTTCAAGGGCCGCCAAGGCTCTATCACGGGCCGCACCGTGTTGATGAGTCCGGTCATGGTCGCCGCGGCGGCAGTGACCGGCGCAGTCGCGGATGCCCGGGAAGTTTTCGCGGTCAACTGATAGCAAAGACCGTTGAAGTCGGACGGTGAAGTTTAGGATCCGAAAAGCGGACCTCGCCTTACTTCCGGCCCACGCCCTCTCCCCTAAACTTCTCACTTAAACTTTTCCGTCATGGCTCTCGCAAAAATCACCTCCGTCTCCGGTCGCGGCGTTTACGTCCCCGGCAACGACATCGACACCGACCGCATCATCCCTGCGCGCTTCATGAAGTGCGTGGTGTTCGACGGGCTCGGCGAATTTCTATTTTACGACGTGCGCCACACGCCGGAGGGCGTGCCGACGGGCCATCCGCTCGACAAACCCGAGCACCAAGGCGCCCAGATTCTGTTCTCCGGGGCAAATTTTGGTTGCGGTTCCTCCCGGGAACACGCGCCGCAGGCGATCCACAAGGCGGGTTTCCGCGCGGTTGTGGCCGAAAATTTCGCGGAGATTTTCTTCGGTAATTCCACCACGCTGGGGATCCCGTGCGTGAACGCGACGCGGGAAGACATTGCCAAGGTCGCTGCCG
>JBIKOK010000385.1:0-3784 GCA_044358025.1 Opitutaceae bacterium | reverse complement strand
CATTGCTGCAGCGGTGGCCGAGGACGCTTTACTTCCTTGATCCAACGATATTCCACGTCACCGACACGGAACCCGGTCAAATCCTTGATCGGATTGAGCAAAGAGTCCCTATCGAACTCGATGCAAACCCCACTGGAGCCGCTGGAGAAGACCTTCCAGTGATGAAAAGTCTCGTGCTTCTTGGAGAAACAAAGAGCGACAAGCGTTTTTAGTTTTTTGTCTTCCTTGTATCTCTCGAGATAATGAGAGTCGTTCTTTTCCACCCATTCTTCTGGACTGAGCAAGACGAGGTGTTTGTTGAGGAGGATGTCGAGCAGCACCGGCAGGCTCGTGTAGCGGTTGAGGATTGGTGTCCTATGGGGGTGAATGCTCATGCTGCGTTGTAGATTGCGGATTCGAGTTCAGCGATAGCGGCAAGGTAGGCGAGTTTGCCGCCGAAGATCCCGACGATTTCAATCGGCGTGCCGAAGGCCGTGAGCGGATCGACCTTCAGGATTTCAAGCGACTCCACGCTCTTCAGCCCACTGTCGGCGTATTTCTGCAGCAGGGCGTCGAGCACGGCGCGGGACTTGGCGCCGTATTGGGCGAAGACGTGGTGCTTCTTCACTTTTTCAGCGCGCTCCTTCCGCGTGAGCGGCGGGGCGTCGAAGGCGACGTGGCAGATGAGATCGAACGCATCGTAGTCGCGGCCGACCTGCTCGGCGAGTTCGTCGAGGAAGACGCCCTGCGCGGCGAGCTCTTCCAGAATCGCGAGCTTCTTGTCGGCGTCGTGCCACGCGGTGAGGAAATCGTCGAGGGAGGCGTAGGCCTGGCGGACGGTCTTGCGGGAGTAATCTTTGAGGGACTCGGTGATGAGTTTGCCATGGGCGTCGAGATACTGGACGCGCTCCGTGGCGACGCGGACCTCGACATTGTTGACGTAGTATTTGGTGCGGGCGGGGCCGGGCTCCGGTTCATCGAAACCGCCGGGCGGTTCGTGGATGAGGCCGCCGGGGGAGGTCTCGTCACCGGGTTCGGGGTAGTCGTCGGGCGGGACGGGGGTCTCGTCAGGGGCGGGCTCGTAAATCTGCACGGGGTCGCCGTCGAAATCCGGATCGGCAAAGAGCGCGGTGGCCTGCCGGAAATCCATGATTGTAAAGTAGAGTTTGCCGTAGTCCTCGTTGATGCGCGTGCCGCGGCCGATGATCTGCTTGAACTCGGTCATCGAGGCGATGCGGCGGTCGAGCACGATGAGGTGGCAGGTCTGGGCATCGACGCCGGTGCTCATGAGCCGGGAGGTGCACGCGATCACGGGATAGGTGGACTCGGGGTCGATAAAGTTGTCGAGCTGGGCCTTGCCCTCGTCGTTGTCGCCCGTGATGCGCATGATGTATTTCGCATTGGCGGCGGCGAGGTCGGGGTTGGCGTTGACCATGGCCTGGCGCATGCGCTCGGCGTGATCGATGTTCTCGCAGAAGAGGATGGTCTTCGCGAACCTGTTGGTGGCCTTCAGGAACTCGGTGACCTTGGCGGCGACGAGGGTCGTGCGCTTTTCAAGGATAAGGCTCCGGTCGTAGTCGATGGCGTTGTATTCGCGGTCCGCGATGACTTGGCCGTGTTTGTCGGTCTGGCCGGCTTCGGGGCGCCAGCCGTCGAGGTCGCGGTCGAAGCCGATGCGGACGACTTTGTAGGGGGCGAGGAAGCCATCGGAGATGCCTTGGCGGAGCGAGTAGGTGTAGAGCGGGTCGCCGAAGTATTCGATGTTGGAGATTTCCTTGGTCTCCTTCGGCGTGGCCGTGAGGCCGATCTGCGTGGCGGAGGAAAAATATTCGAGGACCTTGCGCCACGCGGCGTCATCGGCAGCGCTGCCGCGGTGACACTCATCGACGACAATCAGATCGAAGAAATCGGGCGAGAACTGGGTGTAGATGTTTTGCTCCGCTTCGGTGCCGGTGACGGCTTGGTAGAGGCAGAGGTAGATCTCGAAGGCTTTGTCGACGGTGCGGTTGGTGATCTTCGTCATCGCCTGACCGAACGGTTTGAAATCGTTGGTCTTGGTCTGGTCGGCGAGGATGTTGCGGTCGACGAGGAAGAGAATGCGCTTCTTGGTGCCGGATTTCCAGAGGCGCCAGATGATCTGAAAGGCGGTGTAAGTCTTGCCCGTGCCGGTGGCCATCACGAGGAGGATGCGGTTCACGCCACGCGCGATGGCGTCGACGGTGCGATTGATGGCGATGAGCTGGTAGTAGCGGGGAGATTTCTTGGAGCCGTCGTCGTAGTAGTCCTGGGTGGCAACGACGGTCTGGTCGGCGGAGTAGCCTTTGGCGGCGCAGTAGCGGGCCCAGAGCTCGGCGGCGGAGGGGAACTGATCGAGCGGAATCTCGCGGGTGACGGCGCCATGTTTGACGGTGCGGTCATGCTCGAGGAAGGCGTCGCCGTTGGAACTATAGACGAACGGGACGTCGAGCGTCTCGGCGTAGTCGAGGGCCTGTTGCAGGCCGGCGCCGACAGCGTGGGTGTTGTCCTTGGCTTCGACGATGGCGAGGGTGAGGTTGGGCTTATAATCGAGGAGGTAGTCGGCTTTTTTGGCCTCGCCGCGCTTGACGGTCTTCCCGCGCACGATGACGCGACCCTTGGTGAAATAAACCTCCTCGCGGACCTGGGTCATCACGTTCCACTTCTCGCCGGCGGCGCCGAGGATGGCAGGGGTTATGAACTTGGTCCGAATATCCGTCTCCGTGAGGGATTTTTTGTTCATCGGGACGGGGCGGGAGGGAAAGCGGGTTGCCCGGTCGGGGTGCGAGGGGCGTTGACGCGGGCGGGGCTGAGAGCGGCAACAATGCCGCACCGAGCGAGGGCCCTCGCGGTGTGCCCGCGAGTGATGGCAAGCTGGAAGGGCCGCATCGCGTGAGAGCAGCGGGCGATAGGGGGTTAGGCAACCAGCGATTCGGGGAATCGTCGGGAAAAGGTCGTGGGGCGGGCGGCGGCGAGGGCGGAAAGCGGAGGGCGGAGCGGGCCGATCATCATGGAAGCCCATGGAACACACGGAAGGCGGGCGACAGGCCGCGCGGGCGACAGGCGCACCCGTATGTTTCACACCCAACTTGATCCCATGCATTTCACCGAGGGCACGGAGCCCAGCCCACCGAGGCCACAGAGCAGACAAGAGGCTTGGCTGAATCAGCGCGCAGCGTGGGCCCGGCGGCAGAACCCGGGACGGTGGTGGGCGATTCAACCTTGGCCCAGAATCCATCCTTCCACGCCGGCCACGGCGCGTTCCGGAGGAGGCAGCGCCGGTTGGAAATGCGCCACCAACGTGCCGGCGGCGTCGCTCTCCTGCATCCAGCGCGCGACACTGTAGGCATCGTGTTGGTGGGCGTTGCGGTCCTCGACTGGATACGCGCGGCTCCACAGGGCCGGATAGACCTCCACGATCACCGAGCGGCCGGGCGGGGGCGTCCATCCGTCGAACGGCCAGAAATGCACCCGTGCGCCCAGCTGTTGACGGAGGTAACGCAGCCAGGGCAGGCCGGCATGGGTGGACTTCGCCACGCTGCCCTGCACATCAAAATGGAAGACCGACTTCGCCCGGCTCCGCACTTCCGTCAGCCGACGCCACCGCGAATTTCCCTGCCGCGCGGCCCCGTCGCCGTGCAATCCGTCCCGGATGAAGTCGACCGAGATGTGATCGCGGTCGGTTGGCCAGTGCTGCTGGAAGTCGTCGAGGAACCTGGGCCAGTCGGGCGGAAGGCGATGAGCTTCGAAATAGTGCAGCGGAAAGGAAAACGCGTGGTCGATGCCGACG
>JBIKOK010000191.1:0-12914 GCA_044358025.1 Opitutaceae bacterium | reverse complement strand
GCGCAGCGATCCCGTCTTCGCCCGCACGTTGCCCTCGGCCGCCGTGCCTTTCATGCGCCGCTTCAACGATCCGTCCACGCCCGCGATCGGCAGCGACGCCCCAAAGCCCTTCGCTTCGCGATGGGTCAAGCCGAAGGCGTCATGTGTGAACTCTTGACAAACTCGCCGGTGGCAACGCCTGCGCTCGATCACGCCGGGGGACTGAAGGACACGCCGGCGGGGCGGGCCAAGTCTCTGGACGACCTGGCGTGGCTGGCGGAGGCTACCACCCCGCCCCTTCACCGCCCCGCCCCTTCACCGCCCCGCCCCTTCACCACCCCGCCCCTTCACCACCCCGCCCCTTCACCGCCCCGCCCCTTCACCACCCCGCCCCTTCACCACCCCGCACCCTTCGTCAGCGTCTTCACGCGCACCAAGAAATAGTTCGCTGCGATGTAGAGCGTGCTGCCGTCGTCGCCCCAGCAGCAGTTGCCGTTCGGCTCGTTAGTGTTGATCACGCCCAGCAACTTTCCCGCCGGTGTGATCACCAGCACGCCGCCCGGACCCGTCGCCCAGACGTTCCCGTCGCGGTCAACTTTCAATCCGTCGCACCCGCCTTTCACTCCGGGTTTCCGCCGCGAGAGCGCATCGAAGAATACCCGCCCTTCGCCGAGCGTGCCATTTTCCTTCACCGCGTAAGCCATCACGCGCGGCGCCTTCCCGTCGCTCACCGCGACATACAGCGTCTTCTCGTCGGGCGAAAACCCGATGCCATTCGGAAAGTTGAGCTCTTTCGTCAGCAGCGTGACCACGCCGTCCGTCCCCACCCGATACACGCCCGCATAGGGCAGTTCCCGCAACGGCGAATCCGCGACCTTCGTCAACCCGTACGGCGGATCGGTAAAATAAATCTCTCCGCTCGTCCTCACCGCCAAGTCATTCGGACTGTTGAAACGTTTTCCCTCATAGCGATCGGCGATCGTCGTAAACGTCCCGTTCTCCCACCGCGCGATTTGTCGCTCGCCGTGCTGCGCGAGGAGCAGCCGGCCCTGTGCATCGCGCGTCAGACCGTTGCTGCCCGTCTCGCGGAACCCCGGCGTCGCTTTCATCAGTCCGCTCGGCCGCAGAAACACCTCCGCCCCCCTCACCGCTCCGATCGTTGATTTTTCCGTCGCGCCGGCCTTCCAGCGATATGCCGTGTTGGCGAGCACGTCGGAAAACACCACGCCGCCGTCATACCACGTCGGCCCTTCCGACCAGCGGAAACCTTCCGCCAGCTTCTCGATCGTCGCGCCCGGCGCCACGAGCTGGTCGAACGCCGGATCCAGCCGCTCGATCACCCCGACAAACGGATGCGGCGGATCGTCCGCGGCAAACGTGCAGAACGGCGTCAGGGCAACCAACAGGGCAACGGCGATTTTCATGGGGCCTCTCCGGTCTATTTCCCCGCGCGGCGCCTTCAATCACCAACTCGCCGCCCGCCTCCGTGTCCCCGCTTGCACCGACCGCCCGGCGCCCTACTCTCCTCCGCTCGCATGCCCTACACGCCCGCCAAGCCGCCGCTCACCGGCGAAACCCTCGACTCCCTCACCGCGCGCCTGCGCGCGGCGGGCGAGCCCGCTTTCCGGGCGAAACAGATCCTCGACTGGCTCTACAAAAAACGCGTCCGCACCTGGGACGACATGACCAACCTCTCGAAGCCGCTCCGCACCTGGCTGGCCGACACCTTCGAGCTCATGCCCGCCGCCCTCGTCTTCAACAAACAGTCGGAGGACGTCACCGACAAACTGCTCCTCGAACTGGGCGACCAATCCCTCATCGAGACCGTCATCATCCGCGTGCCGCAGGAGGGCGTCGGCCCCGAACACTCCCGCAAAACCATCTGCATCTCCACCCAGGTCGGTTGCGCCATGGGCTGCGTCTTCTGCGCCAGCGGACTCGCCGGCCTCAAGCGCGACCTCAGCGCCGGCGAAATCGTCGCCCAGCTCCTGCAGGTTTGCTACCGCGAGGACGCCCGCACCCCCCGCGCCCGCATGGAGCTCGCCTCCTTCGACAACATCGTCGTCATGGGCATGGGCGAGCCCCTCGCCAATTACGACGCGACCCTCCTCGCGCTCACGATCGTCAACGCCGAGTGGGGCCTCGGCGTCGGCGCCCGCCGCATCACGCTTTCCACCAGCGGCCTCGTCCCCAAAATCCTGCGACTCGCCGACGAACCGCTCGGCTTCCGGCTCGCCATCTCCCTCCACGGCGCCACCGACGAGGTCCGCGAGAAGATCATGCCCGTCAACAAGGCCTACCCGCTCGCGAAACTCATCCCGGCCATCGAACAGTTCACCGCCAAACACGGCCGCATGGTCACCCTCGAGTTCATCCTCATCGAGGACGTCAACGACTCCATCGATCAGGCCGGCGAACTGCGCGACATCGCCCGCGACCTCCACGCGCACGTCAATCTCATCCCGTATAACACGGTCGCCGGCCTCCCCTGGAAACGTCCGTCGAACAACCGTCAGGAGCGTTTCGCCGACGTCCTTCGCGCCGCCCGCGTCCCCGTCACGCTCCGCCGCGAAAAAGGCCACGACATCGACGCCGCCTGCGGCCAACTCCGCCTCAAGACCGAGAAAGAACGCGCGCAACCCGTCGGCGGCGCATGAGTTCGCCCGCGACCGCCGCCTCGCTCCCCCCTTCCGCGACCGCCCCGCCCCCGGCGGCGACCACCGTCCTGCCCGTCATTTTCGCCGTCAGCAGCGCCCACCTGCTCAACGACACCATCCAGTCGCTCCTCCCCGCGCTCTATCCGGTCCTCAAGGACGAACTCCGGATCAGCTTCACCCAAGTCGGCCTCATCACCCTCGCGTTCCAGCTCACCGCCTCGATTCTGCAGCCCTTCGTCGGCCTCTACACCGACCGCCGGCCGCAGCCCTTCTCGCTCGCCGCGGGTATGGTCTTCACCCTCGGCGGTGTCCTGCTGCTCGCCGTGGCCCACACCTTCACGCTGGTGTTGGCCGCCGCCGCGCTCATCGGCTTCGGCTCCTCGATTTTCCACCCCGAAGCCTCCCGCGTCGCCCGCCTCGCCTCCGGCGGCCGCCACGGTTTCGCCCAATCCCTCTTCCAGCTCGGCGGCAACGCCGGCAGCGCCCTCGGCCCGCTCCTCGCCGCCCTCATCATCGCGCACCGCTCCCAGTCGCACATCGCCTGGTTTTCGCTCCTGCCGCTCATCGGCTTTCTGGTGCTCACCCGCGTCGGCGTCTGGTATCGCGACCACCTTGCCCACCAGCAACGCCACCCGACCGCGCACCGCGCCACCGCCCTGCCCGCCCTCTCGCCGCGCCGCATCGTCGCCACCCTCGCCGTCCTCGCCGTCCTGATTTTCTCCAAATACTTCTACCTGGCCTGCCTCGGGAGCTACTACACGTTCTACCTCATCGAGACCTTCCACGTCTCCGTCCCCCACGCCCAACTGCTCCTGTTTCTGTTCCTCGCCGCCGTCGCCGCCGGCACGATCATCGGCGGTCCCGTCGGCGACCGCATCGGCCGCAAGGCCGTCATTTGGGTCTCCATTCTCGGCGCCGCCCCCTTCGCCCTCCTCCTGCCCCACGCGAATCTTTTTTGGTGCGCCGTCCTCAGCGTCGTCATCGGCGTCATCCTCGCCTCCGCGTTCTCCGCGATCCTCGTTTACGCCCAGGAACTTCTCCCCAACCGCGTCGGCCTCATCTCGGGGCTCTTCTTCGGTTTCGCCTTCGGCATGGGCGGCATTGGCTCGGCCGCCCTCGGCCGTCTCGCCGACCAGACCAGCCTCCCCTTCGTCTTCCAACTCTGCGCCTTCCTCCCGCTCCTCGGCCTGCTCACCGCCTTCCTGCCGGACGTTGGCCGCCGCCCCGCCCGTTGATTGACCGCACCGTTTAACCTCGCAACCTCTCCCGCCCCGCCCCGTCCTCCTCCCTTCCTGTTTCAAAAATTTCCGCTTGAAGCCTCCGCGTCTCTTTATTTTTTCGTTCCGGCTCTTTCGTCCGATCTTCGTGGAACATTCCTCGAACGCCCCTTTCCCAGCCCGCTCCGCTCCCCTCTTTCCCCATGATTGAAGTCAAAGGCCTCGTAAAAACCTACGGTCCCAAACGCGCCGTCGACGGCGTCTCGTTCCGCGTCAACCGCGGCGACATCCTTGGCTTCCTCGGCCCCAACGGCGCCGGCAAGTCCACCACGATGAAGATGATCACCGGCTTCCTCCGCCCCGACGCCGGCACCGCCACCGTCGACGGCATCGACGTCACCGTCGATCCCGTCGCCGTGAAACGAAAACTCGGCTACCTCCCCGAAAGCGCCCCCGCCTATCCCGAAATGACCGTCGAGGAATTCCTCGGCTTCATCGCCGAGGTCCGCGGCTTCCGCTCCGCCGACGCCAAGCGCGCCCAGGTCGACCGGGCCATCGGCCTCACCCATCTCGCCCCCGTCCGCAAGCAGACCATCGAAACCCTCTCCAAAGGTTTTAAACAACGCGTCGGCTTCGCCCAGGCCCTCCTCCACGATCCCGGCGTGCTCGTCCTCGACGAACCCACCGACGGCCTCGACCCGAACCAGAAGAACGAGGTCCGCTCGCTCATCAAAGCGATGGCCGTCGAAAAAGCGGTCATCCTCTCGACCCACATCCTCGAGGAAGTCGACGCGATCTGCAATCGGGTGATCGTCATCTCGCAGGGCAAAGTGGTCGCCGACGAAACCCCCGCGGCGCTGCACGCCCGCCAACCCGGCGCGCGCCTCGACGAGATCTTCCGCACCCTCACCGCGTCGGACGTTTAATTTGTCGGTAGCGAGTAGCCAGTAGCGGGTAGCGAGCATCCCACGCCCAGTCCTTCCGCTGCACGCTTTACCCCGCCTATTCCGACTACCCACTACTCACTACCCGCTACTCACTACTTCTCTTCTCCCATGACCCAGATTTCCCCTGTCTTCAAACGCGAGTTCTTCGGTTACTTCCGCTCGCCCGTGGCCTACGTCTTCCTCGTCGTCTTCTCCGTCGCCAGCATCGGCCTCGCCTTCTTCGTCGGCGGCTTCTTCAAAGCCAATCAGGCCACGATGCAGGGCTACTTCACGTTTTACCCCTGGCTGTTCCTCTTCCTGATTCCCGCCGCCGGCATGCGCCTCTGGTCCGAGGAAAAACGCACCGGCACCGTCGAACTCCTTTTCACCCTGCCCATCACGACGCTGGAGGCCGTCCTCGGAAAATTCCTCGCCGCCTGGGCCTTCCTCACCCTCGCGATCCTCCTCAGCCTCCCGCTCGCCGGCACCGTCGCCTACCTCGGCTCGCCCGACTGGGGCGTCATCGCCAGCACCTACCTCGGCGGCATTCTGATGGCCGGCGCCTACCTCGGCGTCTGCTCCCTCACCTCGGCCCTCACGAAAAACCAGGTCATCAGCTTCGTCATCAGCGTCGTCGCCTGCCTCGCCCTCCTCTTCCTCGGCTGGAGCGTTTTCTCCGAAGTGCTCGGCTCGATCTTCCCCGTCTGGCTCGTCGACCTCCTCTCCAATTTCAGCTTCATCACCCATTTCGACGCCTTCACCAAGGGCATCATCGATCCCAAGGACGTCGTGTTCTTCCTCTCCCTGATCGGCTTCACTCTCTTCCTCAACGTCGTCGCCCTCGAACGCTGAGCCGTCCGTCGCCGTCCGCCGCTTCCGCTCTCTCCGCTCTCCACTCTTCGCTCTCAACTTTCCGTCCCGCGCCGCCCCCATGAAACTCAGCGCCAAAGCCCTCGCCATCGTCCTCCTCTTCGTCGGCCTCGTGCTCGTCAACTACCTCGCGTCGTCGCTGCCCGCACGCCTCGATTTGACCGCCGACTCCATCTACTCCCTCTCCCCCGGCACCAAGACCATGCTCGGCAAGATCGAGGAACCCGTCGTCATCGACCTCTACTTCTCCAAGGACGCCTCCGGCCTCCCCATCCAGTATAAAAACTACGCCACCCGCGTGCAGGAGATGCTCCGCCAATACGTCCGCGCCGGTCGCGGCAAGCTCACCCTCAACGTCATCACTCCGCGCCCCGACACCCCCGACGAGGAAAAGGCCACGGCCGCCGGGCTCACCGCCCAGGTCTCCCAGCAGGGCGGCGAACAGTTCTTCTTCGGCCTCGTGGTCACCCAGGCCGACCAACAGAAAAACATCCCCGCCTTCGCTCCGCAGCGCGAACAGTTCCTCGAATACGATCTCTCGAAACTCGTTTACAGCGTCCAGCAGATCAACAAACCCAAACTCGGCCTCCTCACCAGTCTCCCGCTCCAGGGCACCAGCCCGCAGGAGATGCAAATGATGATGATGATGCGCCGCCAGCCGCAGCCGTCGCAGATGGTCATCACCGAACTCGAGCAGTCCTTCACGATCATCAAAATCGAGGACTCCGCCACCGAGCTTCCCGCCGGCCTCGAATCCCTCGCCATCATCCATCCGCAAAACGTCTCGCCGAAACTCCAGTTCGCCATCGACCAGTTCATCCTCGGCGGCAAACCCGTCTTCCTCGCCGTCGACCCCGCCTCGCAACACTTCAAGCGCCAGGCCAACCCGCAGCAACAGATGATGGGCCAGCCCACCCCCAACGTCTCCAGCGACCTCCCCGGCCTGCTCGGCGCCTACGGCATCGCCTACAACCCGCAAAATATCGTGGGCGACAACGACAACCCGCTCCCCGTCGGCGGCCAGGGCAATCAGGTCGTCCGCATGCCCACGTGGCTCAGCCTCCGCAAAGAAAACTTCAGCGCCACCGCCCTGCCCACCGCCCAGCTCAAGACCGCCTGGTTCATCGAATCCGGCAGCCTCACCGCCAAACCCGGCAGCACCACCACCTTCAAGCCCCTCATCGAAACCTCCGCCGCCGGCGGCGAAGTCCCCGCGATGATGCTGCAGTTCGCCCAGCCCGACGACATCGCGAAGCAGATCATTCCCTCCGGCAAGAAGGCCATCGCCGCCCTCGTCACCGGCAAGTTCAAGACCGCCTTCCCCGACGGCGCGCCGAAGGATGAGCCGAAAAAAGACGACCCGTCGAAGCCGCCGACCCCGCCCGCGCCCGCCGCTTCCGGCCCCGCCCTCACCGAGTCCAAGGGCACCTCGACCCTCTTCGTCATCGCCGACACCGATTGGCTCTTCGACGACTACAGCCTCCGCAAGATGAACTTCTTCGGCCAGACCGCCGTCGAACCCTACAACGACAATCTCTCGCTCGCCTCCAACACCCTCGAGTTCCTCGGCGGCTCCCAGGACCTCATCAGCATCCGCGGCAAGGGCACCTCCCTCCGCCCCTTCACCGTCGTCCGCGCAATGGAAATCGAGGCGCAGAAGAAATTCCAAACCCAGCTCACCGCCCTCGACGCCCGCCTCGCCGAAGTGAACAAAAAACTCACCGAAATGCAGGGCAAGAAAACGGAGGGCAACCGCCTCATCGCCACGCCCGAGATGGCCAAAGCCATTGCCGATTTCCAAAAACAACAGGCCGCCATGAACGGCGAACGCCGCCAAATCCGCCGCGCCCTCCGCGAAGACATCGACGGCCTCGAGAAAAAACTCCTCACCTTGAACCTCCTCGCCACGCCCGTTCTCGTCGGCGCCTTCAGCTTCTGGTTCTACCGCCGCCGAAAGAAGTAAGGCCGGGTCTCCGCCCCCCCCTCGGTCGGCGCGGCGGTTTCGCACCGCCGTCCTCGGCGCTCCCGCTCTCCCCTCTCCGCTCTCACCTCCCAGCTTTTTCATCCCCGATGAAAATCAAATCCATCGTCCTCCCCATCGCCGTTCTCGCTGCGCTCTCCGCGGTCGCCTACTTTACGACCCGTCCCACGCCCCCGCCCGTGGCCGACGCCCGCGTGGGCCAGCCCCTCGTCGACCGCACCGTCGTCGAGCAAGCCGCCAAGCTCCGTCTCACCGACCAGGGCAAAACCGTCACCTTGGTCCGTCAGCCCGACGCCACCTGGAAGGTCGCCACGTATCACGATTTCCCGGCCGACTTCTCGAAACTCGCCGCCTTCATCAGCAGCCTCACCGACGCGAAGCTCGATCGCCTCGTCACCAGCAGTCCCGCCCGCATCGCCCTGCTCGAATTCAAGGACACCAAGATCGACCTGCTCGATGCCACCGACAAAGAACTCTGGACCGTCACCCTCGGCAAGAGTCCCGACACCGGCAGCGGTCGCTACGTGCGCTACGGCGCCGAAGCCAAAGCCTTCCTCGCCAGCCTCAGCGCCTACCTCGACACCGAGTCCAAAAACTGGGCCAACACCGAACTCCTCGCCCTCAAGGTCGACGATGTGATGAAGATCGAAATCCCCTTCGCCGAAGGCGGCCCCGTCACCGTCTCGCGCGCCAAGAAAGAAGACCCCTGGACCGCCGAGAAAACGCCCGACGGCCAGAAACTCAAAGCCGACAAGATCGCCGCCCTGCTCAGCTCGCTCTCCAGCATCCGTTTTTCGGACACGAACGAGCTCACTGACGCCAACGCCGTCGCCGCCAAAGCCCACGAACGCCTGTTCAAAATCGAAACGTTCGACAAGAAAGTCCTGCGGGTCGCGCTCGGCCGGAAGCCCGAGGAGAAGAAACTCAAACCCATCGCCCCGCCCGCCGAAGGCCAGTCCCCCCTCGCCGCCCTCGGCACCGCCGCCGATCTCCTGAAAAAAGACGCCGACGGCAAACCCGCCGAGCCCGCGAAGCCGATCGCGCCCGAATTCGAAACCATCCCCGCCGGCCCCGTCTTCGTGAACATCGCCCACAGCGATGGCGCGGCCGCCGTGAACGCGCTCATGCAAAAGCGCACGTTCCAAATCGCCGACTACACCTTCACCAGCCTCCCGCAGAAATCCGACGAACTCTTCGAACCCGCCCCGCCGCCCGCCCCCGCGGCCCCGGCGCCGGCCCCCGCGAAGTCCGACGAGAAAAAGACCCCGTAACTTCCCCCGTCGCCGCGGGCGCCGGTCCCCGTAGCCGCGAGCGCCAGCGAGTGGATTCTCCGTTGGCCCGTCCCCGCCCCGTAGCCGCGAGCGCCAGCGCGTGGTTTCTCCGTCGGCCCGTCCCCGCCCCCTAGCCGCGAGCGCCGGTCCCCGTAGCCGCGAGCGCCAGCGAGTGGTTTCTCCGTCGGCCCGTCCCCGCCCCGTAGCCGCGAGCGCCAGCGAGTGGACGGCCCGGCAACGACAAAAGCACGTCTGCAGATCGATGAAGCGGCTGAACGGTCCGTCGCGAAACGGCCGCAGACCTTGATTGAGCCCGGACACCCACCGCCTTCCGCTGCGCTCCTGGAGCAGTGCCGTGATGGACCGCTGGCTCAACGCCGGGGGCCATGCCCACGGCGCCTGCTTGCCCCGGTAGCCTGATCACGAGGCCGCGGGTCTGCGACAACCACAGGCGACCCCCGCGATCTTCGAGGCGTTGCTTGACGGCGGTGGACACCCGGCCCTCGGCGCCCCCAAAGGTTCCAATCGGTGCCCCGCGCAGACGGGAGAGTCCACCCGCCACGGTCCCGCTCGGCCTAGATCCGGAGCGATCTTCGGGCCTGGTGCGGATGCGGTTCCGCTTCACCCCGTCGCGCAGCCCCACAGGGACAAACCTGAGGCCGCCCAATCGGCCTAATCCTGTCGGGCTAATCCGTCCTCCGGCCACCCACCAATCGCCGGCCCGAGTTTGGGCCAGCGCGGTGACTTGGTTTTCGGGCAGGCCCTCGGGGGTGGATCAAGACCGGCAGGTGAAGGGAATCGCCGCACTGATCGGCAAGCCGATCAGCCCACGCATCGCCATCCGTGCTGGCGCGACGAAAACGGGGAGGGGATTTTTTGGCGGAGAGGGAGCGGACGCGGCGCCCTTCCGCGCTTTCAGAAGCGGAGGGGCCGTCGGCACGAGCCTGGTACGACAGCGTCCCTCACCACCCCCACCACGCACATCAGCCTGCACGCCGGCGAGGGGGCGCATCTCACTCTTCCGCCGCCCGACGTGGGCTGGGAAGCCCGTGCCACGGGCACGGGCGTCCCCGCCGCGGGTTTGAGCCGATTTCCATAAAATGGGGATGCCCCCCTTCGCAGGCAGGCGGGCTGTCCCTTTTTTGTCGGACAAGACGGCGGAGGGTTCGTCGGGTCAGAATGGGGCCATAATTTCCGTCGGCCCCCGTTGCACTCGGCCGCGTCGTTCATCAAACAGAGTTTCCCGCGTCGCATTAGCCCAAACCACCATGACCAAAACGTTCCGCCTGCTCGCCGCCATTTGTGGCGCCCTTGTCCTGCCCATGCCTCCGGCCCTCCTCGCCGCCGCCAACCCTGCCGCGGCCAATCAAGCCGCCGGCACGATCAGCGGTCGCGTGCAAAACATCGCCACGGGCCGTTACCTCAACAACGCCCGCGTCACGCTCAAGGGTTCCAACCAGACGGTCTTCACCGACCGCGACGGCACCTACCGCTTCGCCAACGTCCCCGCCGGCCCCGCCGCCCTCGAGGTCTTCTACACCGACCTCGATCCCCAGACCGTCGCCGTCACCGTTTCCGCCGGCGGCTCCGTCGAGCAAAACATCGATCTCACCAGCGTAAAGCGCTACGGCCAGGACGGCGCCACCGTGAAACTCGACGCCTTCGTCGTCTCGCAGGACAAAGAGACCGACGCGTCAGCCATCGCCACCAACGAGCAGCGCTTTGCCCCCAACATCAAGAACGTCATGTCCACCGACTCCCTCGGCGACGTGCTCGGCGGCTCGGTCGGTGAATTCATCAAATTCCTTCCCGGCGTCACGGTTGAGAACGATCTCGCCGACGTCGCCGGCATCTCCGTTCGCGGCATCGGCGGCGGCATGACCTCCATCACCAACGACGGCGCCCCCGCCTCCAATATCTGGGTCGGCACTAGCCGCACCGTCGATATCCGCTCGATGGCGCTCAACGATATCTCCCGCATCGAACTCTCCAAAGTCCCGACGCCCGCCAACCCCGCCGACTCCTTGGCCGGCTCCGTGAATCTCATCAGCAAGAGCGCCTTCGAACGCAAAGGCCGCGAACTCCGCTACTCGCTCAATCTCGTCGCCAACAGCGAGAATCTCGACTTCGAGGCGACCCCCCATTCCCACCTCGACCGCAACACCTGGAAAATCCTCCCGGGCGCCAACCTCGACTTCACTTGGCCCGTCACCAAGACGTTCGGCATCGTCATCGCCGGCACGAACGCCCGTATCTTCAACGAACAGCACCGCACCCTGCAGACGTGGACTTCGATCGTGCCCCCCGGCTCTCCCGCCGGCACCCCGATCAACTACGCCAACCCCGTCCTCACCAACCTCGCCCTGCTCGACGGCCCCCGCGACATCACCCGCAACACCCTCAGCGTGAAAGCGGATTGGAAAGTCACCCCTCACTCCGTCCTCTCCGTCGGCCATGTCGCCAGCCGCACCGACACCCGCATCGGCTCTCTCACCTTCACCTTCGGCGCCAGCGCCACCACGACTCCGTCCCTTGCCGGCGGCACCCCGCTCGCTTGGAACGAAGACCAGACCATCGGCGCCACCGGCCGCGGCTCCCTCAATAACAACGGCACCAATCAGCTCATCAACCAGATCACCGACACCAGCACGGTGAACTACCGCTACGACGATGGCACTTGGCGCGTCGAGAGCGGCGTCAGCCGCTCCGGCTCCCAGACCAAGCGCCGCTACTTCGACGCCGGTTTCTTCTTCCAATCGAGCGCCATCCAGCGCGTCCCCATCCGGATCAGCTTTCTCGATCTTGAACCCGGCGCCGCCCGCCCCGGCCGCATTGAGGTCCGCGACAATGCCAACAATCTCATCGACTGGAACGAACCCGCCAACCTCCGCGGTAACACCGCCGGCAACGCCGACCTCAACAACCGCAGCTACACCAACCAGGCCTACGTCAACCTCCGCCGCCGCCTCACGTTCCTCCCGGTCCCCACCTCTATCCAGACCGGCGTCTCCGAACGCCGCGTGATGCTCGACACCGATATCTCCAGCCCCACTTGGAATTTCATGGGCCCCGACGGCGCCTCCGCCGCGACGGCCCCGATCACTCCCTACCTCATGGAGGTCTACCGCGGGGTCGAGACCGGCTACGGCTTCCCCAGTATCAACTGGATGTCTCCGGTCCGCACCTACGAAGCCTTCAAAGCGAATCCGCGCCTTTACCAGCAGACCGACGCGCAGATGGCTGCGGCCCGCAACGGCCACATCGACAACAACGAGAACATCAAGGAAAAGGTCCAGGCCGCCTACCTCCAGGCCGACACCCAGCTCTTCAACAACCGCCTCCGCATCCTCGGCGGCCTCCGCTTCGAGAAGACCATCGACGACGGCGTCGGCGGCACCAACGACACCGAGAAAATCTGGCAGCGCGCCGCCGACGGCTCCTTCGTCCGCAACGCCGCCGGCCAGCGCCTCCGCCGCCCCGAAGCCGGCGCCGCCGGCTCCCTCGCCGAGAGTCTCCTCACCCGCTCCTATCGCTCCTTCTCCACCCACCGCGAATACGACGGCACCTACCCGAGCCTCCACTTCACCTATAACGCCTCGGAAAATCTCCTCGTCCGCGCCGCCTGGGCCCAGACCTACGGCCGCCCCAACTTCTCCGACATCATCCCCCGCACCGTCGCCAACACCAGCGCCACCGACCCCGACGAGGACGACGACCTCCAGCCCGGCCAGTTCCGCGGTACCCTCAACGTCCGCAACCCCGCCCTCCGTCCCTGGAGCGCCGACAATTTCGATCTCTCGGCCGAGCTCTACACCGACAACGGCGGCCTCATCAGCGCCGGCGTCTTTCTCAAGGAACTCAAAAACTTTTTCGGCAACGCCTCCCTCCGCGGCACCCCCGAAGTCCTCGCCGAGCTCGGCCTCCCCGACCGCTACCTCGACTGGAACATCAACTCCCGGTTCAACGCCGGCGATGCCCGCATCACCGGCGTCGAGCTCAACCTGAAGCAGAAC
>JBIKOK010000190.1:0-12948 GCA_044358025.1 Opitutaceae bacterium | reverse complement strand
ACCCATTAATCATGCCCACCCTTACCGTTCAAAGTCTCGCCTGCGGAAGCGCGCGCGATTCGCGGCAAAGCCCGTGTCGAGCGTGTCACCGTCTCCGCCTTCCTGCGCACCCGGGCGCTCGCGGCGCCACCCGCCCGGCGAGAAATCATCATCAAAAAACATCCGGTCTCCGGGTTGCTCGACGATAGCGGCGGCGTCGGCGGCCCGATGGTGGCATGCGAACAAATCAAAGCGGCGCCCGCCGATTTCCCCTAAACTACCTCCGCGGCGGGAATGCGCTGCTCGCGTGGCGGCAGTGTGGCTCCATGGACCCCGCGGCTTTCCACGCATGGGCGGCGCAGGAAAAGTCTGGTGCGCGCGCGACCTGCGCCCACTCCGAACTCGGCTTCCTGCGGGGGGCGATCCAAGGGTTCAGATATCCGGCCGAGGCCGCGGGAACAGCCCTTGCTGAAATCAAGCGGGATGTCGGCGGATTCATCTCCGCCTCGCCCTCGCTCAAACTCCCGCGGTGGTGCCGGAAAGGCGCGCAGATCGCGGCCTCACCCGCGCGACCTTTGTTGCCGGCATGCCCCGCGCGACTGACCCCGTTGGCTTGCTTCGGACGGACGATGGCTCAGGAGTTCCCCCCAGTGATGAGCGAATTTTTTGGAACCCTTTTCTGTTGATCAAACGTGGACGCCGTTGAGGCAATGGCGGTGTGTCCCTATCCGGAGTCAGCGCTGCTATGCGGAAAGTCGGTCCCTTTGCCTTCGCTTGCGTTGGGTTCTTTGTGCTCGCCCGACTCGGAGCGCTGGCCGGGCTCACGGGGCAAACTGGGCATCCTTTTTGGGTCGCCAGCGGGTTCGGTCTCGCCCTCGCGTTGAGCGGCCGGCGCGCCGATCTGCTGGGTTTGGCCTGCGGGTCTTTCCTCGGGGGGTGGGCGGGGCTGGATGCGGCGCCGGGTTTGGTTGTCGCGTTGAGTGATACGGCATCTGCCTGGTTGGCGGCGTGGCTATATCGGCGGATCTGCAATTCGTGGCCATGGCTCGGCGTCTTGCGCGAGGGCCTGGCGCTTTCGGTTGCGGCCGTGACGGTGGCGCTGTTGTCGGCTTTGACCGCAGCCAACGCACTTATCTGGTCATATGCGGTTCCGGACAGCGTTGCGGATGAAATACGTTTAACGTGGTTTCTGGCCGATGCCCTGGGCGTGATCATTGCGGGGCCGGTGTGCATAATCCTCCTTGAATGGGTCCGGCGCCCCGTGTGGCCGTCACGGAGGAGTACCTTTGGGCTGTTGGGCACGTTGCTGCTGACGGCCGTGGTCGCACTCGTCATCGTCACGTGGCCGGAGAGAAAGGGTTTTGCCTTTCTCTATTTCTTGGTCCCGCTCGTCGCGGGGTATTGGTTCGGGGGGCGGATGGGCACGCTGGCCGTCTTTTTTTCCGTGGCGGCGCTGATCTTTATCGTCGCGCGATATGACGTCTCGTTGGTCAATGCCGGTGCCGCAACGAACCGCCTGGTCCTGGCGATGTTTATCGGGGGACTTGGGGTGGTCTCGTTGGTGGTGGCAGCCGATTCGGTCGAAAAACTCCGGGGCCTGCCTTTAGCTATTTACGTAAGTGTGGCGGTAATCGCTGCACGGATATTTGGGATGAACGAACTGGCGGAACGGGAGCGGCAGGATCTGCAGCTGCAGCAGGTGGTCGTGGCGGGAACCAATTTGGCCAACGCGTATGCGAATAATCTCTTGGAGGCGCTGCGCCCCACCGCTTTCCTGCTGCGGGAGAACCCGCAGATCAGCTCCGCCAAGTGGAAGGACTATGTCGATGAGCTGAAACTGACGGGCAACTACGACGGCCTGGATGGCCTGGGGGTCGTTTACCCGGTGGCCCCGGAAAAGCTCGCGGAATTCCGGTCGCAGAGCCGCGCGCGGGGGATTCGGGTGGACGAGTGGGATGATCTGACGGGGCGGATTGCGCCCAGCGGTGGGGCCGAGCACAAGATCATCGCCCTGTGGAATTGGAGCACCGGCGATCGGCCGACCGGGCTGGATCTGGCGGGTTTCGCGCCGCAGTGCGCGGCGGCGGAAACGGCGCGGGATTGGGGGGTGCCCATTTTGGTGGAATCACTGCCGGAGCGTGGCGGCCCGGGGACGCTGCCGAAGCGGAGACCAAGTATGCTGGTGCTGTGGCCGGTTTATGAGACCCTCGCTGCGCCCACGACGGTCGAAGCGCGCCGCCAGGCGTTCGTGTGCTGGCTAACGGCCGTTTTGGACTCGGCTGGACTGGCGGAGAATATCCTCGGAAAAATTGCACAACCGACGGAATTGTCGGTTTATGTCGGCACGAAAATAAGACCCGAATCCCTGGTTATTTCGCATGTCGTGGAGAAGGTCAGCGAGACCTCCCTCATCCGCTCTCAGGTGAGTACCGTGGTCGTCTTGAACCGCATCTTTACCTTGGTTTGGGGGTGTGTGCTCGAAGACGACGCCCGCAAGCACCTGCAGCCGATGGCCGGCTCTCTTGTGATCATCCTCGCGGGGGCTTTTCTGAGCTCATTGGTGCTCAGTCTTCGCACCACCGCGTACAAGGTGGAGGGCGAGGTCGTGGCTCGGACCCGGGAGCTGCAGTTAGCCAACCTAGCCCTCAGCCAACAGCGAGCCCAAGTCCTAAAACTCGACCAAATCGCGAGGGAGGCGAAAACCCCCATGTTCCTGACCGGAGGCGATCGAAAGATAGAATGGGTCAATCAAAGCTTCTCCGATTTTTACGGCTACACGATTGATGAGGTTTTCGGTAAGCGGATGAGAGAAGTGGTCGGGCCGGGCAGCGGCCGTGACGCTTTTGATCACCAGTGGGAGACTTTCGACGAGACGAAAGCGCCTGTGACCTTTGAAATTCTGCACACAACCAAGTCGGGCGGTAAAGTGTGGGTGTCGAAGTCGATCCGAGCCATTTTGCGCCCCAACGGCGAGATCGAGCGCATCATCGGAGTCATCACCGATTTGACGGCTGCGAAAGACTATCAGCATCGCCTGGAAGCGGCCACGGCGAAAGCCGAGCAAGCCAACCAAGCGAAAAGCAATCTGCTCGCCAACGTCAGCCACGAGCTCCGCACGCCGCTGAATGTAATCATGGGAAATCTGCACTTGTTGCAGGCGGGGAAATTTGGTCGGGTCGAGGAAGGGCTGCGGGCGCCATTGCAGAGCGTGGCGGTCAGCAGCCAGTACCTGCTGAAATTGATCAATGATCTGTTGGACGTGAGCAAGGCGTCGGCGGGTAGGTTGACGCTGGAAAAAGGCCCGGTCGACGTCACGCGCATGGTGGAAGGGGTGGTCGATTTCATACGGGTTTCGGCCGAGGCCAAAAAAATAAACCTCACCGTGGAGCTCCAGCACCGGACCGAGCTCATCGCCGGGGATGAGCTGCGCCTGAAGCAGATTCTGATCAATCTCCTCAATAATGCGGTGAAGTTCACCTCCGAAGGAGGCACGGTCACCGTGCGGGTCGAGGAGACCGCGCAACCGCCGGAATTGCAGATTCACGTGAGCGACACCGGAATCGGTATTCACCGCGACGATCACGAACGCATATTTTTGGAGTTCGAGCAGGGCGAGCAGGTCGGCCACAGCGTTGGCACGGGCCTCGGTTTGCCGATTGCCCGTCGGCTCGCGAAGATGCACGACGGCGATGTGACGGTGGTCAGCGCGCCGGGTCGGGGTAGCACCTTTACCTTTCGCCTGCCGATCTGCCGCCCTTCCGCTCCGCCACCGCCGCCTGCCGATTCGCCGCCCGCCGATTCGCCTCCCGCCGATCCCGGCTTGCCCGGCGCCCAGCCGGTGCCGGCCGGTGCGCTCATTCTGGCGGTGGATGATTACGAGGTAAACCTGGAGATCCTGTGCATGTATCTGAAAGGCGAAGGCTACCGGGTGATTCAAGCCACAAGGGGCGAAGCCGCGATCGCCCAAGCGCAGGAGCACCTTCCCAATCTAATATTGATGGACGTAAAAATGCCCGGCATCGACGGCCTCGAAGCCATCCGACTGCTCAAAGCAGATCCCAAGACCCGCGACATTCCGGTCATCTCGCTCACCGCCTTCGCCGCCGAGTCTGATACGAAGCGGTGCGTGGAAGCCGGTGCCGCCGACTACCTCTCGAAGCCGATCGATTTTGCCGAACTTGGCCGAAAGCTCACCCGCCACCTTGCATCGCGTGCATCAACACGGGAGCACGCCCTTCGCTCCGGCGATACACCCGCGGGCGGGGGCGTGACCACTGATCGTAAACCGGATTTTCCATTGGCTGACGGAAACAGGGCAAGGGGGTTGGGCACGGAGTAGTCCGCGGGGCCGAAGGCCGGAACTGCGGGCAAACGTTGGGGCGATGCCCGCGCGGCCCGGCGCGGAGAGCTCTTTCGGTTTAGCGGCAAACTCGCCGCGCGTATCGGCTACCCCCGCTGGTCTATCGGCTAAACGCGCTGAGGTCGGAATTCATCCTGCCGCCGCTTCACCCCGTGCGGATCAAATTCAAACCGTTCGTCGAGACCCGCGGGGCCAGCTTCCCGGTGCCTGCCTGCCCCGGCCTCACCCGCCACGCGATGCTGGAGGTCGCGGCCGTTGATGAAACGCGGCACTCCGCGTGTAGTGAGATCGGCGGTACTGCCGATGGGCGTGGCTTCAAGCAGCGCGTGGAAAGGAAAGCCGGAGACCGTGAACGGATTATTGTTCTCCTCGCTCGTGCAGTCGGTGAGATCCACGTCGAGCTTCCGCTGGAAGAACTCAAAGTGCGTGCGGTCATTCCACCCCGTGGAGATCGTCGGCTGGATGATGCCGCCTTGGAGCAGCGCATGGGCTTTGGGTGGATTGAACCTGTCGGCGTAGTTTGGCGACGGGCTCACCCAACTGAGCACGTGCCTCCGAGTGCCGACCGACGTGGTGTTCACTTAGCCACTGAGCACCGGGGCATTAAAATCGTCTGGAAACCGATACGGCGTGTAGCGCGGATCTCGGACCCGCCGGGGAGACGGGGGCAGGTGATCGCGGGCGTATTTGCGGCACCTGACCGTGTCGGGCGAGATTTTGGCCTGCACGCTGTGTCCTCGGCACACTCTCGGTTTACACGTCGACCTCATGGCGACGGCGCGCGCGCAGATCGAGGCCGGCGACTGCGGGACTTGGCAACGCGCGTGGATCGAGCGTTACGAGGCGGGAGCCGCAGGGCGGTTGGCGAGCTGATCACCGTATCGGGGACGATAGGGGGGCTGGGCGGGCACGGCCCCGGCATCGCAAAACAACCGCGCGAACCAGCCGCGGGGGGCGTATCACGGAAACCCTTTTTCGTTCGCGCGCCGCCTGCTGCGGCCTGCTCGAGCGACCGGTCGCGCGTCGGTCCGCACGCTTGCCATTTCAAGCGGATGGTCTGGTTTCGAACCGCTTTCCCAAAACTCATGAATACTCCCTCTCTCGGTTACGGTCTGCGCTGGTCCTTGCTGGCGGGTTGTCTCGCGTTGGGCCTCGGCCCTCGGGCCGCCGGCGCGCAAGCCGACGTCCACGGTGCGCCTCCGGTCAAAGCCCCCTTCCTCAAAGGCGAAGACAGTCTGTGCGTGAACGACTGGTGGAATCGCCCGGCCAATCCCATTATCGATCTCAAGGTTCCGCGGAGCGAAGTCGTGGCCTTCGGGCTCTACACGCTCTCGGAACGCACGCTCAAGCTCAGCGCCCAACTCTATCCGCTCTATCCCGCCGAAACCCGTGAGGTGCGCCTCGAGGTCGAACGCGACGGCCGCTGGACCGAGTTGGCCCGTCGCTCCGTCAACGATCTGGGTTGGTCCACCGTGTTTCGCCTCGAAAAATGGGACGATGCCCGCGACCAAAAATACCGCCTGCGCCACGGCGAAAGCGCCGTCTTCGAGGGCCTGATTCGGAAAAATCCGACCGGTAAAGATGAAATCAAACTCGTCGCGCTCTCGTGCAATTCCAATCGCGACCGCGGTCTCCGCCCCGAGTACACCCGCAACCTGAATCATCAGGACCCCGACCTGGTTTTCTTCTCGGGTGACCAAAGCTACGATCACAAGGAACACACGGCGGCCTGGCTGAAATTTGGCCTCGCGTTCAAGGAGGTCTTCCGCGGCCGCCCCTGCGTTTCCATCCCCGACGACCACGACATCGGCCAGGGCAATCTCTGGGGCGAAAACGGCAAGATCGCCACGGCGCCCACCGGAGACAGCGGCGGTTATTTCTTCCACCACGACTATGTGAAGATGGTCGAGCGCCAACAAACGGCCAACCTCCCCGATCCCTTCGATCCCACACCCGTCGAACAGGGCATCGGCGTCTACTACACCAGCCTCAACGTCGGCGGCGTCGATTTCGCGATTATCGAAGACCGCAAGTTCAAGACCGGCCCACTCGGCCGCCACCCGATGAAGGGGCCCCGGCCCGACCACGTGCTCGACCCCAGCTACGATCCCGCCGTCATCGACACGCCCGGCCTGCAACTGCTCGGCGAGCGCCAATTGAAGTTTCTTTCCGCGTGGGGACGTCGCACCGACGGGGTGGCCCTCCGCGCCGTGCTCTCGCAAACGGGTTTCTGCGGCGGCGCCCACCTGCATGGCGGACCCAAAGGCCGTCTTCACGCCGATCTTGATTCCAACGGTTGGCCGCAATCCGGCCGGCGGGCCGCCCTCCGCCTGATCAAAGCCGCCAACGCCGTGCACATCGCGGGTGACCAGCATATCGCCACCCTGGTCCAACACGGCATCGACCAACACCGCGACGGCCCGTGGGCGTTCGTCGTCCCCGCGATCGACAACAGCTACTACGGCCGCTGGTGGTGGCCCGAAAACGAAAAGCCCGGCGCCCATCCGGTGCCGCAGTCGCCGCTCCCCTGGACCGGCGATTACCTCGATGGCTTCAACAACAAGATCACCATGGTCGCCTACGCCAATCCCGACACCGCCCAATATGCCAGCGCGGCCACGCGCACGGCGCATCTCGGCAAACCCGGCTGGGCCGACGGCTGGGGTCTGATCCGGTTCAAGAAATCCACGCGCGAAGTCACCTTCGAGTGCTGGCCGCGCTTTGCGGACGTCACCCAACCCGGGGCCGCGCAGTTTCCCGGCTGGCCGCGCACGATCAAACTGTGAGGCCGAGCCGGCGGGCTCGACCCCTCGGCCGATGGGGTGACGCTCGGACCTGTCGGTCGCAGCGCGCGGACCGGTGGTGCGGCGCCGCGCCGCTGGAAGGACGCTGGATTTTCAGGGGGATCGGATTCGGGAGGGGTTTGGTGGGGAGGGCGACGGGCGAAATCGGCAGCGGCCCGCTGGAGGGCGCCAGGCCTCAAGTCCGTATGACCGGCTTGTACGCTGAATCGCTGGCTCTGGAGAATTTCCAGCCGGAGACTCAAAGGCTCGTCCGATCCTGATCCAGCGCTGGCGAATCCTGAGCCGACGGTGGTAACGACCACAGAGTGCAGCAACCACCTTCGGCCAGTCGCGGTCAAACGGTGATTCGTCGGACGCGAGGCGTTGCGCGGCGCTATCGCGGTCGCGCAACCCCGTAACCCGGGGCTGACGGCGTGGTTCCCCCCGGGCTGATGGAGCGGAAGCGGGCGCACGTCGCCTCCGGCAACGTTACCGTGCGGCTCCGGACCGGGATCGCGCCATCTCAGCTGAGTGCGGCGATTCCGGGGGAAATCTGATTCTCGCCAAGACGTTGGCTTTGCCGCTCACTCGGCCTCTCGACCTCATTTGTTCCCATGCGCATTCTCGTCACCGGCGGCGCCGGCTTTCTCGGTTCCCATCTCTGCGAACGCCTCCTCAAGGACGGCCACGAAGTCGTGGCGATCGACAACCTCTTTACCGGCCGGAAGCTCAATATCGCGCACCTCCTGGGGCACGTGAATTTCGAGTTCGTGCGCCACGACGTGATCGATCCGTTCAAGTTCGAGGTCGACCAGATCTACAATCTCGCCTGTCCCGCCTCGCCGCCGCACTACCAGTATAACCCGATCAAAACCATCAAGACCTCGGTGATGGGGGCGATCAACTGCCTCGGTCTCGCCAAGCGCACGCGGGCCCGCGTGTTTCAGGCTTCGACGTCGGAAGTCTATGGCGATCCCCAGGTGCATCCGCAGCCCGAGAGCTATTGGGGGAATGTGAATCCCATCGGCAAACGCTCCTGCTACGACGAGGGCAAGCGCTGCGCCGAGACGCTCTTCTTCGACTACCACCGCGAGAACAAGGTCGATATCCGCGTCATCCGCATCTTCAACACCTACGGCCCGCGCATGCACGAGGCCGACGGGCGCGTCGTCTCCAACTTCATCGTGCAGGCGTTGCGCGGTCAGGATCTCACGATCTACGGTGACGGCTCCCAGACGCGGTCGTTCTGCTACGTGGACGATCTGATCGAGGGCTTCGTGCGCTTCATGGCGCAGACGGAAACCGTCGGTCCGATGAACTGCGGCAACCCCGGGGAGTTCACTATGCTCGAGCTCGCGGAACTCACCATCAAGCTGGTCGGCGGGAAAGCGAAGATCGTCCACAAGCCGCTCCCGTCCGACGACCCGAAGCAGCGTCAGCCCGACATTACGCTGGCGAAGAAAGTCCTCGGCGGCTGGGAGCCAAAGGTGCCGCTCGAAGAAGGCCTCGGGCGGACGATCGCGTATTTCAAGACGCGGGTGTGACCCTCCGGGGGAGCTGCGGCCGGGCCAAGCCCCGTGGCATGCAAGCTGCACCCGTACTCTTTATGATTCGCTCTCTCTTCCTTCGCGGTTGGATAACCCTGTCTTCCTTGACCTTGCTCGCAGCCCCCGTGGCACGGGCGGCCGACTTGATCCGCCCCAAGGTCATCGTCGTCGCCACGTTTGAGGTTGGCGCCGATACGGGTGACAAGCCGGGCGAGTTTCAATTCTGGGCCGAACGCGAGAAGCTGACCGGTTCGCTCACGGTGCCGGGGCTCGATCACCCCGTGCGTTTCAACGACCAAGGGGTCTACGGCGTGGTCTCGGGCACGACCGTGCGCGCGGGCCTGCAGATGATGGCGCTGGGCCTCGATCCGCGTTTCGACCTCACGCGTTCCTACTGGATCATCAACGGCATCGCGGGAGTGAACCCGCACGTCGCCACGGAGGGCAG
The DNA here is from genome assembly GCA_044358025.1 of Opitutaceae bacterium. Taxonomy (GTDB): domain Bacteria; phylum Verrucomicrobiota; class Verrucomicrobiia; order Opitutales; family Opitutaceae; genus GAS368. The sequence goes on along the minus strand of JBIKOK010000190.1, from coordinate 3,831 downwards.
TGCGGCCTGGGCGCGTCACGTGATCGACGGCGATATTGCCTACGAAATCGATTCGCGGGAGTCGCCCGCCGACTGGCCCTACGGCCTTATGGCCCTGGGGAACAAGAACCCGAAACAAAAGCCCGTGATTCCCGATTGGGCGCCGAAACCCATGGCGTGGACCCTCAACCCGGCCCTGGTCCAATGGGCCTATGGTCTCACGCGCGACCTGGTCCTCGCCGACTCGCCCGAGGCGAAGGCGCATCGCGCCCACTACAAAGGCTTCCCGGCCGCAGCGCAGGCTCCCCGCGTGTTGCTCGGCGACAGCTTTGCGTCCTGCCGCTATTGGCACGGGGCGGTGATGCAAAAATGGGCCGATGACTGGACGGCCCTCTATACGCAAGGGGCCGGCAACGCCGCGATGTCCAACATGGAGGACCACGGCCTCGCCAACGCCCTGACCCGGCTCGGCGCCATGGGCCGCGTGAATTTCCAGCGCGTGCTGATTCTGCGCACGGGCAGCAATTTTTCGATGCCACCCACCGGCCAAAGCGCGGCCGAAAGCATGGTCGCGGAGTATCAGGGGATGCTCCCGGCCCTCGAGGCCGCCCATCGCGTGGGTGCGCCGGTGGTTCACGCGTTGCTCAAGGACTGGAGTCGCTACGAGGCGACGCCGCCGGCGCCCTGAGTTCCGTCGCGCGGCGCCCCGGCCACCGGCCGGGCCGGCTGTTCCGGTGTGCCCGCCGGCCCGGACAACCCCCGCGCCGGTTGTCCCCCGTGGGCGCCCATTCTGCATTTGCCAAGCCCACCGGGCGGCCTACGTTCCCGTCCCTTCATGCTCTCGTTTCTCCTCAAACGCTTTTCCGGCCGACACTACAAAAAATTCCTCGAGAAGTGCCGCCCTGTCGTCGCGCGCATCAACGAGCTTGAGCAGTCCTACCAGTCGCTCACGGACGACCAGCTCCGCGCCAAGACCGGGGAGTTCCGCACCCGGATCGCCGCCGCCGCTGACAAAAAAGCCGCCCTCGAGGCGATTTTGCCCGAGGCCTTTGCCACGGTGAAGAACGCCGCCCGCCGTCTCTGTGGCCGCAAGGTCCTCGTTTGCGAACACGAGCTCTCGTGGGACATGATCCATTTCGACGTCCAGCTGATCGGCGGCATGGCCATCCATCAGGGCAAGATCTCCGAAATGGCCACCGGCGAGGGCAAGACCCTCGTCTCCACCCTGCCGCTCTACCTGAACGCCCTGACCGGCCGGAACACCCAGCTCGTCACCGTCAACGACTACCTCGCCCGCCGCGACTCCGAGTGGATGGGCCACATCTATAATTTCCTCGGTGTCACCGTCGGCTGTATCCAGCAGCAGATGCCGCCGGACCTCCGCCGCGAGATGTATGGCTGCGACATCACCTACGGCACCGCCAGCGAGTTCGGCTTCGATTACCTCCGCGACAACGGCATGGCCACGCGCAAAGAGGACCAGGTTCAACGCGACTACTGGTTCTGCATCGTGGACGAAATCGACTCCATCCTCATCGACGAGGCGCGCACGCCGCTGATCATCTCCGGCCCCGCGCCCATCGAGCGCGAGCAGCCCTTCTCCCGTCTGCTCCCGCCGGTCGCCCAACTCGTCAACGACCAGACCCGCCTCTGCATCAAGATCATCACCGAGGCCCGCGAACTCCTCGAAAAGCCCACCGCCACCGACGACGACAAGGCGATCGCCACGCAGAAGATGCTGCAGGTGAAGATGGGCCACCCGAAGAACAAGCAGCTGCTCCGACTCATGGAGAACGGCGCCTGGCGCAAGCTCCTCGACAAGACCGAGACCGACCTCAATTCGGACATGAACAAGGACGAGCTGTACAAGCTCAAGGAGGACTTGCTCTACGTCATCGACGAGCGCCAGCACCAGGCCGACCTCACCGAAATCGGCCGCACCAACCTCCGCCCCGACAATCCCGACGCGTTCATGCTGCCGGACCTCGCGACCGAGTTCATCGACATCGAAAAAGAGGGGCGCTACACCCCCGAGGTGCGCGAAGAAAAGAAGCTCGCCGCCCAGACCCGCTACGCCGCCGTCTCCGAGGACATCCACGCCATCTCGCAACTCCTCCGCGCCTATTCGCTCTATGAGCGGGACGTCGAATACGTCGTGCAAGAGGGCAAGGTCATGATCGTCGACGAAAACACCGGCCGCGTCATGCCCGGCCGCCGCTGGTCCGACGGCCTGCACCAGGCCGTCGAAGCCAAGGAAGGCGTCGTGATCGAGCGCGAGACGCGCACCTACGCCACCATCACGATCCAGAATTATTTCCGGCTCTATGAGAAACTCGCCGGCATGACCGGCACCGCCGAAACCGAGGCGATGGAGTTCAACGACATCTACCGCCTCAGCGTGCAGGTCATCCCGACCAACAAGCCCTGCATCCGCGTCGACAAGAACGACTGCATTTTCAAGACGCGCCGCGACAAATACACCGCCGTCGTCAAGGAAATCGAGACGGCGAACAAACGCGGCCAGCCCGTGCTCGTCGGCACGGTGACCGTCGAGTCCTCGGAGTTCCTCTCGCGCATGTTGAAGCGCACGGGCGTGATTCACACCGTCCTCAACGCCAAGTTCCACCAGCAGGAGGCCGAGATCGTCTCGCGCGCCGGCCAGCGCGGGGCCGTGACCATCGCCACCAACATGGCCGGCCGCGGCACCGACATCAAACTCGGCGAGGGCGTGCGCGACCTCGGCGGCCTCTACGTCATCGGCACCGAGCGCCACGAATCCCGCCGCGTCGACCGCCAGCTCCGCGGCCGCTGCTCGCGCCAGGGCGACCCGGGGCTCACGAAGTTCTACCTTTCGCTCGAAGACGATCTCATGCGCCTCTTCCTGCAGGGCAATCTCGCCTCCAAGCTGATGGAGGGTTCGATGCAGGAGGGCGAAGAACTCGAGCATCCGTGGCTCAACCGCTCGATCGAAAGCGCCCAAAAGAAGGTCGAGCAGCAGAACTATTCGCAGCGCAAACGCCTGCTCCAATACGACGACGTGCTTAACCAGCAGCGCGAGGTCATCTACGGCATCCGCAATGGCGCCATCCACTCCGACCGTCCGAAAGACATCATCTTCGAACAGATCGAAGAGGAGTTGATGGGCCGGCTCGAGTCGGCCGGCTTCGGCGAAAAATTCGGCGCCACGCAGGCCGCGCTCGAGAGCCTCGTCGTCTGGCTCAATTCCCACTTCCCGATCAGCGCCACCCTCGCCGACGTCAAGGGCGACAAACCCGAGGCCATCGCGGCGAAGCTGCTCCAGCGCATCAAGGACGCCTACGCGATCAAGGAGTCCGTCGAGATTCCCGAGGCGCTCGGTTCCCTCGAGCGGTACGTCGTCATCAACGCGATCGACCACCACTGGCAGGAGCACCTCACCGAGATGGAGGACCTCCGCAAGAGCATCGGCCTGCGCAGCTACGGCCAGAAAGACCCGCTCGTGGAATACAAGGGCGAGGCCTACAAGTATTTCGAGGAGCTGATGACGAACGTCCGGCTGCAGATCTGCACCGGTCTCTTCCGCAGCGCGTCGAATCTGGCGTCGTTCGAAAACATGCTCTCGCTCCTGAGCCGCACCGCCCTGGCCGTCGGCCCCGCCGATGCGCCGGCCGCTCCGCCGCCCGCGCCGCGCTTCGAAACCAGCACGACGGTCACCAGCAGCGGTCCGGCGGACGCCCCGGCGCCCGAGCCGGAAATCCAGCTGCCCAAAGTCACCATCCGGCGCGAGGTGCCGAAGGTCGGCCGCAACGAACCCTGCCCCTGCGGCAGCGGCAAGAAATTCAAGAACTGTCACGGAGTCTAGGCTTCCGCCGG
>JBIKOK010000189.1:0-13025 GCA_044358025.1 Opitutaceae bacterium | reverse complement strand
CGACCATGACGGGCCCGAAAATACCGCCGATGGTTTTGGAGCCCTTGTGTTGAAACCAAAACAGGCCGGCGAGGATGACGCAGGCGATGGTGGTGATGTAGGGCGTGAAGGCGGGGCTGAAGCCCTTAAGGCCTTCGGCGGCGCTCAAGACTGAGATGGCGGGTGTGATTACGCTGTCACCGTAGAGCAGGGCTGCGCCGCTGAGGACCACGAGCACGGTAAACCCCATTTTGCCCGGGTGGTGGGCGGTCTGATGCCGGGAGTGGCTGAGCGCCAGCAGGGCGAAAATGCCGCCCTCGCCGCGGTTGTCGGCGCGCATGACGAACGTGATGTATTTGACGCAAACGACGAGGATGAGGGCCCACGTCATGAGGGACAGGATGCCGAGCACCCCGTCGGCGCGTTCCGCGGGGGCGAGTTGCGCGAGGCACTCCTTCATCGCGTAGAGCGGGCTGGTGCCGATGTCGCCGAAGACCACACCGAGCGCGCCCACGCAGAGGGCGGCTTGGGCCCCGGCTTTGACGGGCGTGGTGGTAGGACTGCTCATGGGAAAGGGCGGAGCATCCAGCATCAGGGGGGCGGCTCCAAGCAGTATTCAGGGCGGAGGAAAATCAGCTTGCTATGCCCAAGGTTGCTCTGGCCGGTGGACAAAGGGGGCAAAAACCACACGCTCTGCGGCTATGACACCCGACTGGAAAGTCGCCAAGACTTACACCGACATTCTCTACCACAAGGCCGGCGGCATCGCCAAGGTCACGATCAACCGTCCGGAGAAGCGCAATGCGTTTCGGCCGGAGACGGTGACGCAGCTGTTCGACGCGTTCAGCGACGCGCGCGAAGATCCGGCGGTCGGCGTCGTGCTACTCACCGGGGCGGGTCCGCACACCGACGGAAAATATGCGTTTTGCGCGGGAGGCGACCAGAGCGTGCGCGGGCATGCGGGTTACATCGGGGACGACGGCGTGCCGCGGCTCAACGTGCTCGATCTGCAAAAACTCATCCGCTCGATGCCGAAGGTCGTGATCGCGCTGGTCGCGGGTTACGCGATCGGGGGCGGCCACGTGCTCCATGTGGTGTGCGACCTGAGTCTGGCGGCGGACAACGCGATCTTCGGACAGGTGGGGCCGAAAATGGGCAGCTTCGACGGCGGGTTTGGTTCCAGTTATCTGGCGCGGGTCGTCGGGCAGAAAAAGGCGCGGGAGATCTGGTATCTCTGTCGGCAGTATAACGCGGCCGAGGCGCTGGACATGGGGCTCGTGAACAAGGTCGTGCCGGTCGCGGAGCTCGAGGCCGAAGGCGTGAAGTGGGCGACCGAAATTCTCGGGCACAGTCCGCTGGCAATCCGGCTGCTGAAGAGCGGCTTCAATGCCGAGCTCGACGGGCAGGCGGGCATCCAGGAACTCGCGGGTAATGCGACGCTGCTCTATTATATGAGCGAGGAGGCGAAGGAATTTCACTCGGCGCAGCGCGAGAAGCGGAAACCGGATGCGCGGAAGTATCCGTGGCTGCCGTGAGCCAAGCGCCCGGCCACCGGCCGGGCCGACAACCGGCACCTCACACGCGCTCGAGTTTAATCGGGTAGGTCTGGTTCGAGGCGAACTGCGCGACGTAGACGCTGCCGTCGTCGTCGACGAGGAGGTCGTGCGGGTGGAGGAAAATGTCCTCCTGGTGGCGCATGGGCCGGAGTTGGCCGGTGTCGTCGTAGACCGGCGGCGTGCCCGCGATGTTGGAGACGACGCGCAGCTCGGCGTCGAGGACGGAGAGGAAGCCGCGGCTGGCGCGGTCTTTCGGCCAGTTGTCGGCGAGGTGGGCGACGAAGAAGTGCTGGGCGTGCCGACGGATCTGGCGGGGATTGCCGCCGGGCAGGGGGACTTGGGCGAGTTTCCGGCCGTCGAGGCCGAGGCGGAGGAGGTGTTGCTGATCGCTCATGGCGATGAGCAGGGAGGGGGCGGCGGGGCGGAGCAGATCCATCATGCCGGCATGCGGGCCCCAGTGGGTGATGCCGCCCTCGGCGCCGCCGAAGATGCGCTGGAATTTTCCGTCGGCGCCGTAGTGGAGGATGTAATCTTTGCCGTAGCCATCGAGGACGTAGAACTCGCCGTTGGGCAGGTGGAGGGTCCACGACGGGCGATACTCGCTCTCCTTTTGGTATTTACCGGACGATTCCGGCCAGCGCCACTCGTCGAGCGTGGTGCCGTCGAGCGTGGTTTTGACGACGCGATGGGTGGCGAGGTCGGTGATGAAGAGGACCTCGCGGGGGCCTTCGGTGACGAGGGAGAGGCCGTGGGCGCCGGGAAAGCGGGTGCCCCATTTGTGCACGAGCCGGCCCTGGCGGTCGTAGACGATCACGTTGTTGGCCGTGTGATTCGTGAGCAGAATGATATGGCCGGCGCGGTCGCGGGCGAGGCCGTGGCAGTCTTTGACGGGCGTGGTGGAGTCGAGCACGCCCCAGCCGGGGACGACGCGGTAACGGAAATCGCCTTGGCCGAGGATCGGCGCGGGCGGCTGGGCGCGGGAGGTGGTGCGGACGAAGGCACAGGCGACCGCGGTGGCCGCGGTGGTGCGGAGAAAGTCGCGACGGGCGAGGCGGGGCATGGGGAAAAAATCCGGCGGTGGGAAACCGCCGCTCTGTTAGTTATCGCGGCCGGCGGCCCAGCGCACGCCGCGGGCGATCATGGTGAGGAAGACCGGGTCGTGCCAGGTGGCGTTGCCATGGCCATAGGTGGTGCCGAACACGCGCGTGCCGTAGTAGTCGTTGGTCCAGATCGCGGGGTAGGTCTTGCCGTCTTTCTCGCTCACGGACGTCGCGAGGGGCGTCGTTTTCGGCCAAGTTTTTTCGATGATGTAGAGTTCGTCCATGGGGGTGATCCATGGGTTGGGGAAGCCGCGCATGGCGGGGTGGTTTTTTGCGGCGGCGGTCGGGGTGACCGCATAGTGGGCCTGGTGGTCGTGCCGGCGGCTGGTGACGCCGAGGAATTCGCGCCAATCGTCGATAGCGAGGGTGCGGTAGGTGTGCATCGCGCAGTGGATCACGACGGCGGGCGTGCCGCCTTTGTGCGCCGCGGTGATTTTGCGGGTGTAGTCGGGGTCGGCGAGATCGGCGAAGCACTCGTTGTGCACGACGACGTCGTAGGGTTTGGCCCAGTGGGGATCGTCGTAGAGTTTGATCTTCGCGTTCTTGGTGGTGCCGCCCTCCTGGACGACGGTCCAGTCGATTGGGCCGAGTTTCGCGGTGCTCTCGGTGAGGGCTTTGGCTTGGACCGCGTAGTCGTGGCAGCAGCCGCCGGTGATGAGCAGGGCGCGGATGGGTTTGGTTTCGGCGGCGGCGGCGGTGAACGGCGCGGCCAGGGGGGCGAGCGCGAGGGAGAGGAGAGCGAGGAGGCGAGGTTTCATGAGAGGCGAGGGGGCGATCAGGGATTCTTGGCGCGAGCGGAAACATCGGGCGCGGGCACGAATACAGCCGCGCGGAGGACTTGGCCGCGCCCGTGCCCGGCGGGGGTGGGGTGGCGGGGGGCGCCGTTGGATGGGTCGAGCGAGGGCGCGCAATTGCCGATGGAGCGGAGAGCGGTCCCGGCGGGAAGTGCGAGGGCGGAGCCCGAGCGGGCGGGGTCGACGACCGGGCGGCGGAGACCTGCGTGGGCGGGATCGGTGGCGGAGCCCGCCGTGGGCCAGAAGACGCGGTTGGCTTTGCCGGGGGGCCGGGCGTGGGTGCGAATCCCCGCGATGGGCAGCAGGGGATCGCTGATGCCTTGCGCCAGGCCGTCGGCCTGGTGCTTCTGGCGTTGGGCGGGGTCGGGCGCGGCGATGGGCTTCAGGCCAAGGAGAACCTGGCCGCGGGTGCGGATGGTGGCTGGCATCGGCAGGGCTTCCTCGGCGCGGACGGGACGCATGGCCAGGAAACCGCGGGACAAAAAGAGAACGCGGGGCGACGTCATGGGGCTGTGGTGGGCGCAATCGCGGGGGGCGTCAACGCGCTTCCCGGTCAGATGCCCCAGCTCCAGCGCTCGGGTTGCCAGGTGTAACCGGGGGCGGTGCGGGCGACGCGACCGAGGCCGGGCCACGGGAGGTGGAAGCCGTAGGCGCGCTCGTGGGTGGTGGAGAGTTCGGCGAAGAGTTTTTTGCGCGTATCGACGGCCTGCTCGGGTTCGTGGTCGTAGTTGATCGCCCACGACGGGTTGGTGAACATGAGGGTGTGGTGGTGGGCGGCATCCATGAAGTGGAGCAGCGACTCGGTGCCGGAGCGGAGGCGGAAGAGCGAGTGGCCCACGGTGTGGCCGCGGCCGGGGACGAAGCTGATGGCGCCGCCGAGGAGGGAGTCGCCGTCGCGATGGAGTTCGAGGTTGGGCTGGAGGATGTCGAACTTGGCGCGGTTGTCGCGGATCATGCCGGGGAGGGGACCGCGGGCGCGTTTGGTCCGGGAAAAATCCGGCTCGGGCGAGCGCCAGAAATCGAGTTCGTCGCGGAGGCAGTGGAGGGCGGCGTTGGGGAAGGCGGGTTTGTTGCCGGTCACGAAGCCGTTAATATGGTCGGCATGGGCGTGGCTGAGAAAGGCGTGGGTGATTTTTTCCGGGGCGATGCCGATGGATGCGAGGGCGGCGGCGGTCCAGCCGCCGTTGTGGTCTTTACGGGGGCCGAAGCCGGCGTCGAAGATGGCGATCTCGGTGCCTAGTTTGGCGACGAGGATGTTGACGTAGAGCGGGAGGACATCGGTGCGCTCGCCGCGGGCGACGAGGTCGGCCCGCATGGCGGGGCGTTCGGACTCGGGGAGCATCAGGCCGAGGCCTTCCTTCAGCGCCAGGTTAGCGTCGCTGATCGACCAGGCCTCGATGTCGCCGATGGCGAAGCGGTAGGCGAAGGCGTTGCGCGCGGGCGGCGGCGCCGGGACCACCGGAGCGGACGGGGTTTCGGCGGAAAAGAGCGAGCGTGGCACCGCGGCGGCGGCGAGCGCGGCGGCGGACGTGGTGAGAAACTGGCGACGGGAGGCGAGCGGGGTGAAGGGGGTGAGCATGGCAACGGGTGGGGGGGGGCCGGAAGTGGGTTCAGCGCGTCAGCCGGTAGATAAGGAGAGCGGTGCGTTGGACGAGCTCGGGGACGGTGGCGAGATCGGCCCACTCGTTGGGGGCGTGGGCGCCGCCGCCGCGGATGCCGAGGCCGTCGAGGGCGGGCAGGGGCGGGGAGACGAACGCGATGTCGCCGGCGCCGCGCGAGCGCGGGTCGTAGGCGGTGATTTCCCCGAATCCGAGGTCGCGGCTGGCCTGGTCGAGTTGGGCGAGGAGCGCGCGGTTGGCGGGCGAATCGGGCATGGCGGGGTAGCCCTCGCTGAAGGTGATTTTGGCGGAGGTGCGCGGAAGATTTTTGGCGACGATGGCGGTCATTTTTTCCATGGCGGAGGCGAGTTGGGCGGCGCTCACGGTGCGGAGATCGCCGCGGATGCGCGTGCTCTGCGCGGTGATGTTGGTCTTGCCGGAGGTCGTGCCGCCGGTGCGGTCGAGTGCGGTCTCCGTGCCGCCGACAATCAGCGCGGGATTGAGGGTGAGGCCGTCGAGGGCGCGCAGTTCGGTGTAGAATTCTTGGAGGATGCGCGACGCTTCGTAGATGGAACCGGCGCCCATCGCGGTGGAAAAAATGCCGGACGAGTGGCCGGTTGCGCCCTGGACGTCGATCTCCCACGACATGCTGCCGCGGCGGGCGACGGTGGCGGTCTGGCCGATGGCGCCTTCGAACGCGAGCGCGAGGTCGCTGCGGCGGGCGGCGTCGAAGAGGGCTTGGCGGGCCATTTCCACGGGGCGCCCGACGGCCTCTTCGTCGCCGGTCATCACGACGATGATCTGCGTGTTGGCGAGGGCGCCGGCGGTGTGGAGGGCGCGGAGGGCGGCGACCATGATGAGGTTGCCGCCCTTGATGTCGCTGCTGCCGGAGCCGAGGGCCTTGTTGGCGTCGCGGCGGTAATTGCCGCCGGGCAGAACGGTGTCGAGGTGGCCGATGAGGAGGAGGCGTTTGCCCTGGGTGCCGCGATGTTCGGCGACGAGGTGGCCGGTGGGGCCGCGGGGCGAGGGCGATGCGACGAACTGGGTGGCGAGGCCGAGGGCGGCGAGCTGGGCGTTGAAGACGTCGGCCATTTTTCGGACGCCGGCGAGGTTTTCGGTGGCGCTGTCGATTTGGACGGCCTGCTCGAGGTCGCGGGCGAAGGTGGCGGACTGGGCGTTGACCGCGGCCACGATTTTTTCTTCGGCGGGCGTGAGGGCGGCGAAGGAGGAAACCGCGAATGCCATGAGGGCGGTCGAACCGAAGCAGAAGCGGAGCAACATGGGCGCAGCGGAGCAGACGGTTTCGCGGGAGTCGAGCCGCGGTGTGCGTGCGGGCTGGGTTGGGGCGCGCGGCCGGGGCGGGGACGAGCGTGCGGACCGTTTCGGCAGGAGGCCGCGCGCCGGGTCGCGCCGCCGGCCGGGCGGGGGGTAAAAAAAGGCCGCCTCACGCGGAGGCGGCCGGAGAAGAATCGCGCAGGGGGCGCGGCTTACTGGCTGAGGCTCTTGCGGAGGTCGGCGAGCTGGTTGGCGCTGCCGAGGAGGACGTTGCGGCTGGCGATGAACTTCGCGTATTCCACGATGAAAATCTTGCCCGGCGGGCGGAAATCGAACTCGGAGGGCTTGTCGCGGAAGAACTCGCGGTGGACGCGGGTCCAGACGAGGCGGCCGTCGGTGTCGATGTTGATCTTGGTGACGCCGAGTTTGGCGGCGGGCAGGTATTCGTTCACGTCGACGCCCATGGAGCCGGCGATCGTGCCGCCGGCGGCGTTGATGCGGGCGACTTCGTCCTGGGGAACCGAGGACGAGCCGTGCATGACGAGCGGGAAGCCGGGCATGCGGGACTGGATCTTGGTGAGGACGTCGAAGTGGAGGGACTGGCGGCCCTTGAACTTGAAGGCGCCGTGGCTGGTGCCGATGGCGCAGGCGAGGGAGTCACAGCCGGTCTTGGCGACGAAATCCTGGGCCTCGACGGGATCGGTGAGGCAGGCGTTGCCTTCCTCGACCTTGATGTCCTCTTCGACGCCGCCGAGCATGCCGAGTTCGGCTTCGACGGAGATGCCCTTGGCATGGGCGCGGTCGACGACGCGTTTGGTGATCTCGACGTTCTTGTCGAACGGGTCGTGGGAGGCGTCGATCATGACGGAACTGAAGAAGCCGGAATCGATGCAATCGTAGCAGGTGGCCTCGTCACCGTGGTCGAGGTGGACGGCGTAAATGGCCTCGGGGAAAATGTCGCCGGCGGCGCGGATGATCGCCTCGAGCATGCGCTTGTCGGTGTAGGAGCGCGCGCCCTTGGAAATTTGGATAATGAACGGAGCCTGGGACTCGATGGCGCCGCGGAAGAGGCCCATCGCCTGCTCGGCGTTATTGATGTTGTAGGCGCCGACGGCGTATTTGCCGTAGGCGTGTTTGAAGAGCTGCGCGGTGGTGACGATCATGGGAGGAAGAAGGGACGAAAACCGGTGGAGCATCCGGACGCGCGGAGGCCCGGGCAAGGGTTTTCTGTGGGCAAAAATTGCGAAAACCGATGCGCCCGCCCGGGGTGGGCGAGGCGGCTTTAGCCACCCGGTTTTTTGTCCTTGGGCGGAGGCACCGGCCCGCCGCTCTTGCCTGGGGTGGCGTTGTTCGCGGCGTTTTGCGCGGTGAAGGTGTCGACGACGATCTTGGCGAGTTGCTGCTGGGACTGCTGCTGCTGCTGGAGTTGCTGGAGGGCGGCGACCTGGGGGGCGGCGAGGACGGCTTGCGCCTGGCTGACCGCGGTCGGAGTGATGGGAGCCGTGGCGTTCCCGCCGCGGTCGCCGCCACCACCAAAGGTCATCAGCCCGCCCGGGCCGCCCGGTCCGCCGGGTCCGCCACCGCCGGCGCCCATGACGCCGCCGATCATGGCCCCGAGCGCGCCAAGATCGGGCCCGCGTCCGCCGCCGGGAGGCGGACCGCCGCCGAGGACCAGCGTGCCGCGGTCGCCGGCGGGCGGCTGGCCGGGCGGGCCGGCCGGGCGCGGGGCCGGGGGCGGGGTGTTGTTCGCGAGAATTTGGACGAGCTGGTCGGCCTGGGTGCCGGTGAGCGGCGTATCGCTATAACTTAGACGCTGCTGGAGTTGGTTCACGATGTTGCGCTGGGGCATCGTCTTTTCGTAGGTCTCGAACTGCGCGAAACCGCTGTCGCCGATCACGGCCTTGATGCTGGCGTTTACGTCGGCGCGGGCGCCATCCATGAGTTTCTGGTAGGCTTCGCGATCGCGCCGGGGGTCGAGGCCCTGATCGAGGGCGGCGGACATGACGTCCTGCATCGTGGTCTGGCGGTCCGCGAGGACGGTTTTGAGTTGGTCGGCCTGCGCGGGCGTGAGGTTGAGGTTTTTGAAGAGCGCGGCGTAGCGGGCCTCGACGGCTGCCTTTTGCTGCACGCTCATGAGGGCCTGCACCTCGGGCTTGGCCATCAGGTCGCGCAGGGCCGCGAACTGCTGGAGGGGGTTGGTGCCGCCCGGCCCGCCGCGACCGCCGCGGTCGCGCCGATCGGGCGGAGCCTCACCGGACGCGGCGGCCAGCAGCGCCTCGGCGGCGTCGCCCGCGGGGCGTTGGGCGGCGAGTTGGTCCCGCAGCTGTTTGTTGAGTTTTTCCAGATCCCACGCGCGTTTTTGGAGGTCGGCGCGTTCGGCCTTGTTCATCGCGGCGGCGCGGAGTTCGACGAGTTCGGCGTATTGCTGCCAAGACAGGACGGCGCCGCCGATGGTGGTGAGGGCGAGCAGGGCGATGAGGTAGGTCTTGGGGGAGTGCACGGCGGGTGGGTGACGCAGACGTTAGAGGAAAGTTTCCGAAACGCGAGCGGCGGGAACGCGCGCGGGTGCCGGAACGGGCGGGTGGGGCGGGCGAACGTGTGCGGCTGAACGCCGCCTCTGATCCAGCGAGGCGGCGAGCGGAATCGGGCGCGCGGGTTACCGCGGCGGGAACTCGAAGTCGGCCTTGGCGCCGGTGGGCGAGAGGACGAGGTAGGCGCCGAAGGGCAGACCGCGTTTCGACATGAAACCCTGGATGAGCTCGGTGCGACCGGTTTCGAACAGACGCAGGGCTTCGTCCGCGGGAATTTCCTTCGCGCAGAGATGCTTTTTCAGGGTGAAGACGATGCGGTTGTCCTGATCGGGCTTGCGCACGTAATACGCCTCGGGCGTCTCCACGATTTCCGCGTCCTTGTGCATTTTGCTTTTGCCGAGCACGACGGCCTGGGAGAGATCGGGCGGAGCCTTGGTCTTGCGGGCGACGGGCTTGCCGTCCTTGCCGACTTTCGGGGCGCGCGGGGGGAACTCCCAGGAGAACTTCGGGCCCTCGCGTTTCAGCATCGCGCTGAAGGGGCGGCCTTTTTTCGAGATGAAGTTCTCGATAACGGCGGTTTTCCCGTCGGAGACGAGTTGGATGGCCATTTCGCGGGTGATCGCTTTTTGGCACATGAGGCGGCCGATGCGGAAGGTCTGCTTCCAGCCGTCGCCGTCGCGTTCGCGGAGCACGTGGCTGGAGCCGACTTCGCACAGGCCGGCGCCGGTTTTCTCGTCGGTCCAGTAGGGCTCGACGGTGCCGAGGTCGACCTTGTCGCCGAAATCATACTCGGCGCGCCATTTTCCTTTTTCGGGATCTTTGGCGAGCTTGAGGAGCGCGGAGAAACGCGCGCGGGTCTTGGCGGAGATGAAACCGTCGAGCGGGCCGACCTTGCCGGTCGAGACGAGTTCGGCGACTTCGGCTTCCTCCATTTTGCGGCCGCCGATGACCTTGTAGATCATGAACTCGCCGTCCTCGGATTTGTAACCGCGGAGGGTTTCGCGCAGCGGTTGGCCGTCGGTGGGTGAGAGGATGGTGGTGACGCGCGCGACGGAGTCGTCTTCCTCGAAGCCTTTCACGCGTTCAATGATGCCCTTGGTCTGCTCGATGACCTCCTCCATGAATTTTTCCCGGGAGAACTTGTTGTGCTCCATCTGGCGGAGCTTGAATTCCCACTCGCCGGTCATCGCGGGCTGGGTGAGGGCGTCGGCCTTTACCGCGCCGAGAAACTGGATCAGCTGTTCGGCCTTCGCGGTCGGGACCAGTTCGCGCAGCGGGCGGTCGACATACTTCTGGTTGATGAGACCGTCGATGGTGTCGGCGCGGGTGGCGGGGGTGCCGAGGCCGCGTTCCTTCATGGCCTCGGCGAGTTCCTCGTCGTCGACGAGTTTGCCGGCGCCTTCCATGGCGGAGAGGAGCGTGGCCTCCGTATAGCGGGGTGGCGGCTTGGTGGTTTCGGCGTGGAGCACGGGCGAGACGGTCTGGGCCTGGGCCGGCGAGCCGTCGGCGGGGGTGAGGGCGGGCAGGGCCTTCGAGTCGGGGGAGTCGTCGTCGACGGTGTTTTTGCCGTAGACGGCGAGCCAGCCGGGGAAGGTGAGGACCTTGCCCTCGGTTTTGAAATCGTAGGAATCACGGGTCGGGAGACCGGTGCCACGGGGTGCGACGGTGCTGATGCGGGTGGTGATGTCGAATTCCGCGGAGGGGAAGAACGCGGCGACGAAGCGGCGGGCGATCATGTCGAAGACCTTGGCCTCCATGTCGTCGAGGTTCTTGGCCTCGTGGGCGGTCGGGATGATCGCGAAGTGATCCGAGATCTGCGCATTGTTAAAGATGCGCTTGTTGGGGCGGAGCCAGCCGGCTTCGAGGACCTGATGGGCGTGCTTGCCGAGGTCGCCGGAGAGGTTGTTGAGCGTTTCGCGGCAGGTGGGGATGTAATCTTCCGGCAACGCCCGCGAGTCGGTGCGGGGATAGGTGATCATCTTGTGGCGCTCGTAGAGGGCCTGGGCGATCTGGAGCGTGCGGCGGGCGGGCAGGCCGTAGCGGTTGTTGGCCTCGCGCTGGAGTGTGGTGAGATCGTAGAGCCGCGGGGAGGCCTGGGTGCTGGCTTTTTTCTCCTCCGTGACGGTGGCGAGCGGCTGGCCCTGACAGGCGGCGAGGACGGCCTCGCCCAGCGCCTTTTCCCAGATGCGGTCGATGCGGTCGTGGTCGTCGCCCTCGGTCTTCTTGAAGTGGGCGCGCTGGTAGACGCCCTCGTAGCTGCCTTTGGCGATCTCGAAGGTGGCGGTGACGCGCCAGTAGTCGCGCGGCTGGAAGTTGCGGATCTCGAGCTCGCGGGCGTAGAGGATGGCGAGGGTGGGGGTCTGGACGCGGCCGACGGAGGCGACATTGCCGGCGCGGGAGCCGAACATGCGTTTGGTGAGGGCGCGGGTGCCGTTGATGCCGATGAGCCAGTCGCTCTCGCTGCGGCAGCGGGCGGCGTCGGCCAGGCCGGCGAGCTGTTCGCCGGGGCGCAGATGTTTGAACGCGTCCTGGATGCCGCCGGTGGTCATCGTCTGCATCCACGCGCGTTTCACGGGGAGCTTCGATTTGGTGAGCTGGTAGAGATAGGCGAAGATGAGTTCGCCCTCGCGGCCGGCGTCGCAGGCATTGATGACGGTGCCGATATCTTTGCGGGCGAGAAGTTTTTTCAGGGCGTTGAAGCGCTCCTTGGAATCCTCGATGGGCTTGAGGCCGAATTTTTCCGGAATGATGGGCAGCGTCTCCAGCCGCCAGAAGCCGTATTTCTTCTTGTCGATGTCCTCGGGCATCTCGAGTTCCACCAAGTGACCGAGCGCGTACGAGACGACGTATTCGTCGTTTTCGTAGTGGTCGCCGACCTTGGGGATTTTCCCGAGCGAACGCGCGAGGTCGGCCGCTACGGAAGGCTTCTCGGCGATAATGAGTGACTTCATGAGGCGCGAGCCGTTACGGGCCGCGCGCGGCGATTTCAAGGTTTAGTTTTTTGCAGCGGCCGTCCGCGAGGCGGTTTTTCCCTCTCAGGCGGAGGCGAAACCGGGGGCGACGGATTGCGCGGCGCGGCCAAGGCCAGACCGGGTTGATCGGCGCGATTTTTTTCCGGAGCGAGGTGCAGGCTGATCGGATCGCCGGGACGCTGGATGATGCTCAGGGCCGACAGCCGCTCGGGGTTGCCGTCGGCGTCGGGGCGCTCGAAGGCGAGGCGGTAGCGGATGTTGCCGTCGGGCAGGCGGGTCGGGGTGATGAGGCAGAGCAGCCCTTCGCGCAGGGGGAAACTGTTTTCCTGACCGAAGACGAGCGTGGCGCGGGACACCTCCAGTTTTTCGCCGCCACCGAGCGAAACGACGCCGCCGATCACGATGCTGGCGTCGGGTTGGACCTTGGCGTCCTTGAGGCGCACGACGGAGGTCGCGCCGGCCTGGCGCAACGTGAGGGCATCCTGCTGGGCGTCGAAGTGCAGGATCTCGTGGCCGGCGAAGGTCTGGCCGATCTGGACCCAGGCGGCCGCGGCGCCGGCCGCCCCGTCCTTGAGGCGAAACAGCGTTTTTTCGGAGGTGACGAGAACGCCGGCGAACTCGACAGCGGCGGACGCCTCGCGGGGGGCGGCCCACAAAAAAGCCACGCATGCGACAAGACGCGCAGACGTGGCCGAAGGGAGCACAGGGGGATTACGCAGCGGCTTTGGGCGTCTCGGCGAGCGCGGCGTCGAGGGACCGGAGCATCGCGGCGACGGTCTCGTCGGTTTCGTCGCCCATGTTGGAGATGCGGAAGGTCTTTCCCTTCAGTTTGCCGTAGCCGCCGTCGATGATGAGGCGGTGCTTCGTTTTCAGAATCTTGTTCAGGATGGTGAGATCGATGTTCAGGGTGTTGGCGAAGCAGTTCAGGGTGACGGAGCCGTAGCCCTCCTTGGGGAAGAGCTTGAAGCCTTTGCTGAAGACAAAATCGCGCACCATTTGGTTGAGACGGGCGTGGCGGGCGTAGCGGGCCTCGAGGCCCTCGGCCTTGATGTCGTCGAGTTTCGAGCGCAGCGCGTAGAAGAGCGAGATGACAGGGGTGCTCGGGGTCATGCCGGCTTCGTGGTTCTTCTGGAATTCGACGAAGTCGCAATAGTAGCCGCGGTCGGGCATCGTCGCGGCGCGATCGAGGGCCTTTTTCGAGACCGAGAGGAAGGCGAGGC
>JBIKOK010000188.1:0-13050 GCA_044358025.1 Opitutaceae bacterium | reverse complement strand
GGCGACGGCGAGCGGCACGAGAACCTGGCCTCTTGCGCGGGCAGCCATGCGTGGCTCAGGCCGTGAGCGCGGCCCGCAGGGCGTCCGCGACCAGGGCGACGTGGTCGGGCGTCATTTCGGGAAACATGGGCAGCGAGAGTACGGTGCGGGCGGCCTGTTCGGCGCGCGGGAAGGCGCCTTCGGCGTAACCGAGTTCGGCATACGCCTTCTGGCGATGGATGGGCACCGGGTAGTGCACGACGGTCTGGACGCCGCGTTCCGCCAGGACTTGGGCGACCGCGTCGCGGTTGCGCTCGAGCAGGCGGATGACGAAGAGGTGGTAGACGTGACGGCCGGTCCAGGGCGCCTCGACCGGGAGCACGAGACCGGGCAGGTCGGCCAGGGCGGCGCGATACCAGCCGGCGGCGGTGCGGCGGTGGTCGTTCCAAGCGGCGAGGTGGCGGAGTTTCACGCCGAGCACGGCCGCCTGCAGCGTGTCGAGGCGCGAGTTATAGCCCTGGATCTCGTGGTGGTATTTCACGACGGAGCCCCAGTTGCGGAGGAGCTTGAGCTGGCGCGCGAGGCCGTCGTCCTGGGTGTTCACGGCGCCGCCGTCGCCGAAGGCCCCGAGGTTTTTTCCGGGATAGAAACTGAAGGCCGACGCGAGGCCGAGCGCGCCGCAGGGGCGGCCGTCGTTGAGTGTGGCGCCGTGGGCCTGCGCGGCGTCCTCGACGAGTGCGAGGCCGTGGTGGTGGGCGAGGGTCGCGAGGGCGGCCATGTTGGCGGGCTGCCCGTAGAGGTGGACGGGCAGGATGGCCCGCGTGCGCGGGGTGATCGCGGCGGCGACGGCGCCGGGGTCGATGAGGTAGTCGTCGAGCGAACAATCGACGAGGACGGGCGTCGCGCCGGTGTAGGAAACGGCCTCGGCGGTCGCAATGAAACTGTTGGCGACGGTGATGACTTCGTGGCCGGGGCCGATGCCGAGGGCGCGGAGGATGAGCTGGAGGGCGTCGGTGCCGGAGCCGACGCCGATGGCGTGCTTCGTGCCGCAGAATTGGGCCCAGGCCTGCTCGAACGCGGTGACTTCCGGGCCGAGGATGAACTGGCCGTGGCGGAGTACGGCGTCGATCGCCGGGTCGAGCTCCGGGCGCAGGGTACGGATCTGCAGCGGGAGATCTTGGAAAGGAACTTTGGGCGAAGGTGTGGCGGTCATGGCGAGGTGACGGCGGGCCGGGGCTCTTTACGCCACGTCCACCACAGGGAAAACAGACCGCCGAGGGTGCGGCGCATGATGCGCAGACGCGCGGCCGAAGGCACGCCACCGAGCCGGGCCTTCATCGCGACGTCGACCTCGACGAAACTGGCGCCGATGTCGCGCAGGCGCACCAAGGCTTCGGCGAGCATCGGGATGCCGCGCTGGGTGAGGCGGATCTTGAGGAACTGGGTGCGGCGGTAGGCGTGGATCCAGTTCACGTCGCGCAGCCGCAAATCGAAGAGGGTCGCGACGAGTTTCGGATAGAGCCACGAATTGAAGGCCATGAGCGGATTGTAGCCGACGCGCCGGCGGCGCACGCCGACGATCACATCGGCGCGGTCGAACTCGGCGGCGAAGGGGGCGAGGTCGTCCGGATCGGCCGGCATGTCGGCGGGCCACAGAATGATATAGTCGCCGGTGGCGATCGAGGCGCCGTGCCGGAAGGCGCCGCCGATGCCCTGATTTTCCTGATGGCGGACGACGACGCCGGCGAGGCCAGCGGCGAGGGTGTCGGCGATGGCGCCGGTGCGGTCGTGGCTGCCGTCGTTGACGATGATGATTTCCGCGGGGAGCCGGAGCTCGTCGAGCGTGTGGCGGAGGCGGCGGATGGCGCCGTCGAGGAGCAGTTCCTCGTTGAACGCGGGCACCACCACGCTGAGCGCGGGCGCGTCGGAGTTCATGCGGAGGGGCGCAGCAGCCGCGCCGGCACGCCGGCGACGGTGGCACCGGGCGGCACGTCGCGGGTGACGACGGCGCCGGCGCCGATGGTGGCGCCCGCGCCGATGGTGACGCCGCACAGGATGAGTGCGCCGGAGCCGATCGAGGCGCCGGCGCGGACGAGGGTGGGCTCGAGTTTCCAGGACCGGTCGAGCGCGGCGGCGACGGACGGGTGGCGGTCGTTGATGAACATCACGCCGTGGCCGACGAAGACGTCGGCCTCAAGCGTGACGCCGGAGCAGATGAAGGTGTGGCTTTGCACGCGGCAGCGGGGGCCGACGGTGACGTCGCGCTGGATTTCGACGAAGGCGCCGATCATGGACCCGTCGCCGAGGGTGCAGCCGTAGAGATTGATGAAGGCGCCGAGGCGCACGTCGCGGCCGAGGACGACGTCGTCGGCGACCCGTTGGAGCGCGGGGCTCATGTGGTCTCGAGTTTGACGGAGCGGCCGTGCTGGCGGAGGGATTCGCGCGCGGCTTCGAGGGCGCGGACGACGGCGAGGCCGAACTCGGCGCTGGCCGCGGGCTGCCGCCGGGAGCGGACACAGGCGATGAACTCGTTGTCCTGCCGCGTGAGCGGCTCGGCGAGTTTGACCTTCGGGATCGTGATCTGGCCGTCGCGAAGGATGAGGTGGAACTCGCCGAAGGAACTGTAGTGGTCGGCAGTCACGCCCTTGTCGTAGTAGCGGATGGGCTCGAGGTTGTTCATGTCGTCCCAGACGGCCATCTTGTGGTCGCCGACGATGGTGAGTTGGCGGACCTTGCGGGGATTGAGCCACGAGATGTGCGCGTGGCAGACGACGTTGCCGGGATAGTAAAGGGTGAGGAAGCCGACGTCTTCGACGCCTTTTTGGAGGACGCTGTTGCCCGTGGCGGAGACTTCGAGGGGCTGGGCGTTGAGGAGAAAATTGAAAATGGAGATGTCGTGGCTCGCGAGGTCGTAGATGGCGCCGACGTCGGAGCGCACGGGGCCGAGGTTGGTGCGGACCGCATCCATATAATAGATGCGGCCGAGTTCACCGCGATCGAGGTCGGTCTTGAGATGGAGAACGCCGGAGTTGTAGAGGAAAACGTGGCCGACCATGAGCACGCGGCCCCTGGCGAGGGCGAGGGCGGCGAGCTCGGCGCATTCGGCCGCGGTGGCGGCGAGGGGTTTTTCGCAGAGGACGTCCTTGCCGGCGGAGAGCGCGGCCTTCACGAGGGCGAAGTGCGTGGACGTGGGCGTGGCGACGACGACGGCGTCGATGTCGGTGGCGTCGGTGATTTCGGCGGAGTTTTTCGTGACGGCGACGCCGCGCAGGAATTTTTGGGCGGCGGTGAGGCGGGCGTCGGAGGCGTCGCACACGCGGACGACGTCGCAGCCGTCGAACTGGCTGAAGTTGCGCACGTGGTTGGGTCCCCATTGCCCGAAGCCGATGACGCCGACGCGGACGGTGGATGAAGGGAGGCTCACGACGGACAAAAACACCGCTGCACACGGGGGCTGTCGAGGCCGAAGTCCCGGCGGGTTCTGCGTATCACGGAATTTTAAGGGCGTACGGGCCGCATGCGGTAGGCGCCGGTGACGGGACCGTCGAGAGCGGCGCGGAGGTCGGCGGCGGTGAGGCGGTAAAGGAGGATGGTGTAACCGACGAGCGCATCGTGCGGCCGGGTCTGGAGATATTTCGAGAGGCGGGTGAAGCGGAGGCGATCAAACTCCGCGTAGTTGTCGGCGGTGGGCGGGGTGAGGCGGAAGGCCTGCCAACGCTGTTCGAGGGCGGGCGTCCACGGGCCGCGGTCGCTGGAGTAGACCTCGGCGAGGAGGGTGGCGCTGACGGCGTAGAGTCCGGGTTCGAGGAGATAGGGCGTATGCGGGGGCCGGACGAGGTAGTTGACGGCGGGAAGGAAGTGGTCGGGGCGCACGTCGTAGTGCGGAGGCCACGCGCTGCCGAAGTAGCCGAGGTAGAATTTCTCGCCGGGGCGGCGATGCTCGCCGAGCCAGGTGCGGAGGCTGGGGAGGTCCTGGCCCCAGTCGAGCGAGCTGTCGACGAAGAGGCGGTGGGCGTTGGCGGGGCCGCCGGCGAGGGTGTTGAAGTTCGCCAGATAATGGGGCCGGATGGCGAACGAGGCGGCCGCGTGGCCGGCGAGGAGCACGAGGCCGGTGACGAGCAGCCAGCGCCGAGTGGCCAGAATTCCGAGGCCGACGAAGAGCGCCGGGTAGACAGCGAGGATGTGGCGGTCACCGATGTTGAGGTTGCTGCGGAGGGCGGTAATCCAGACGACGGTGGCCGTGACGGCGAGCGGGCAGGCGGCGATGAGCCAAGTCTGGCGCGTGGTCGTGGTGGCGCGGCGCCACGCGAAGAGTCCGGCGCCGAGGGCGAGCAGGAGGGCCCCCAGCAGGGCGAGCGGGGTTTTGGTCAGGAAGAGCGCGGGGAAGAACTGCCACCAGCCGCGCTGGCTGTGTTCGCCGGCGAAGAACGAGGGGCGTGCGGTCTCGCCGGCGAGAACGTTGGTGAGGCCGTAGAGCCACGCCTCGGGCATGAGGTGCCAGCGCAGCGCGGTTTCGACGACGATGCGTTTTAGGCCGAGCGCGGGGAGCATTTCCTCCCACGTCCACGAAAAGCGGAGGAACTCCGGCGTGCCGGGGCCGCGGGCGCTGAAGCGGAAGTTGAAAAACGCCCAGATAATCGCGATGCCGGCGGCGGCCTGCAGCGTGGCGAGCGCGAAGTTGGCGGCGGCGCGCCGGACGCGCGCGGCGTTCGTGGGCCCGGCCCGCAGCCACGCGTCGGCGACAATGAGTAAAGCGTAGATGGGCGCGAGGAGGAGGCCGTTGAATTTGGCGACGAGGGCGAGGCCGCTCGCGAGGGCGGCGACGAGGCCGGACGGGACGTCGCGTTTTTCCAGGTGTCGCCAGAAGAGCCAAGGCGCGAGGGTGAGGAACAGCGCCGCGCAGACGTCGGAGGTGGCGAGGGCGGAGTGGGCGAGGAAGTTCGGGGCGAGGACGTAAAAGCCGAGGGCCAGCAGACCGCCGGCAGCGCCGAACCGCAGGCGCGAGAGCAGGAAAATGACGAGGCCGAG
This sequence comes from Opitutaceae bacterium, assembly GCA_044358025.1. GTDB lineage: Bacteria > Verrucomicrobiota > Verrucomicrobiia > Opitutales > Opitutaceae > GAS368. Next base: position 8,043 of record JBIKOK010000188.1, on the reverse strand, counting down.
GGCGGCGCCGAGGAGGGCGTTGAGGGAGCGGGCCTGCTGGACGAGACGGTCGGTGGGGTTGTCGAGTGCGTAGAAAAAGTCCCAGGCGAGCTGCCAGTAGCGGGAGACGCTCCAGCGCTCGGCGTCCAGGGGGAAGCGGGCGTCGGCGGCGAGGCCGGGCAGGCCGTAGAGGCGTTGGGGGAGAATGCCGTTTTCCGGATGCATGCGGAAGTCGCCGTAGCGGTCGAACACGTAACCGGCGGCGATGTGCGGGAGTTCGTCGGAGGTCTGGCTTTTGACGCGGGAGGCGGAGACGGCGAGCCACCAGAAGAGCAGGAGCAGCGCGGCGACGGCGAGCGCGACGGGCAGCACGGTGGCGGCACGGGCGCGCGGAGGGGTCGGCGGGGAGGTCACGGGGAGAGAGGGCGGCGGAGGACGGAGAAGGATTTCGTTAAGTCCCGGGTTCGCGGAGACGGACGGACGGTGGCGTGGTGCGGTCGTGCAGGAGCGTTGGGTCCAAGGCGATGGTGCGGCGATGCAAAATTGGGCCAATCTTTCGGGCGGCGCGTAGGTCAGTTTCGTGCAGGGGCCGGTGTCCCCCGGGGTGGGCCGTGCGCTCCGCGCGCGGCTCAACGAGTCACGCCACAACCGGCGATCCGCCGCCCGTGGAGCGGCCGGCCCACCCCGCGCGGCGCTGGCAGAAAAGTCAGTGCGCCCTTTCGGGCGGCGCGCCGGTTTGAGGACGGGCGGGCCGTGCGGCGCGCCGCCAGTTGAAGCCGGAGGTTTCGCGGCTCTCGTGGCGGGAGCGGCGTTATGGAACGCCTGCCTGATGCGGCTAGGTCACGAGCGTCCCGGGTGAAAGAAGCTGATTGCACGACGTATGCGCGCGATGGATTCAGGCAGGATACCGTCCTGTTTCGCCGCGGGAGTCGCCGAGTTCCCGCCTCAGCGACCGCAGCGGCGCCGGCGTCGGGTCGTTGCCTTGGCGGGGCCGCTCGCGACCCACTTTCACGTCCGAAGGGATTGCCCGGGACCGATGAGTCCGGTTGAGCGAGTGAGCCTCTCGTGAGCGACGATGACGTTTCCGTCCACTGGATCGATCACGCGGTCAGTGAAGTCCGCATCAGGGAGAGCGACGATGCAGGCTAGGGCCAACCCGTCGGAATGATGCCGTGCCGGGAGCTGGGTCGGGCGCGGTTTGGTGGAGGACGGGAGGAAAGGGTTTGCAGTTGGACAAGGTGGCCGGGCGAAACATCGTCGGTCGCGCCACCGATGAACACCGAAGAATACGCCAACATTGAGCGACTCGAGCGCGACCATTGGTATTACGCGGGGAAGCGGCAGATGGTGCGCGAGTGGTTGGCGCGGGTGCGGCCGCCGCAGGCCGGCGACGTGCTGTTGGACTGCGGGGCGGGGACGGGGTTTTTCGCGCAGGAGATGGCGCAGAGCTGCCGCGTGCTGGTGCTCGACAACCACGAGGAGTCGCTGCGGCGGCTGCGGTTGAAATTTCGGCCGGAGCAGGTGTTGGCGCTGGCGGGTGACGAAGTGCCGTTGCCGGACGGGGCGCTCGACTACGTGACGGCGCTGGACGTGCTGGAGCACGTGCCGGACGATGCGGCGGTGGTGAACGGATTTCGCCGGTTGCTGAAGCCGGGTGGGTTCGCGGTGGTGACGGTGCCGGTGGGGATGGAGTTGTGGAGCGACTGGGACCGGGTGTTGCGGCACTACCGGCGCTACGAGCGGCGCGAGTTGTGCGGGTTGTTTCGCGACGAGGCGTGGGAGATCGTTTATGTGAACCACACCAACATGCTGGTGTATCCGGCGGTGTGGGTGATCCGGAAATGGCGCGCGCTGAAGGAGAAGATGGGGCTGCCGCCGCCGGCGAAGCGGTCGGAGGACCAGGTGCCGCCGCGGTGGCTGAACCGGATTTTGCAGGGGCTCTTCGTCGGCATGGCGCGGTGGCGGGTGCCGTTGCCGTTCGGCGTGAGCCTGCTGTTGGTGGCGCGGCGGCGCTAGTCGCGCAGGATCGCTTCGGCGACGAGGGCGCCGGTGGCGTCGCGGAGGCGGAAGAGCGCGGCGCGCACCGGTGGGGCGAGCGCGGCGGGATCGTCGGTCCAGAGCACGAGGCGGGCAAGCGGCGGGAGCGGGCCGTTCCAGCCGGGGGCGGAGGCGGCGGTGCTGGTGCCGTCGATCCGGAGGGGTTCGAAGGCGGCGCGGGCGTTGGCGGCGGTGAAGGTGGCGCGGACCCGGCCGGATTCGAGCCAGTCGATGCGGGTGACGCGACGACCGGGGCCGGAGGGGGTGACGCAGAGTTCGAGGCGGACGCGTTCGGCGGTGCCGGGCGCGGAGCGGTAGAGGACGCCGGCGGTGCCGAGGGGCGCGACGGTGCGGTCGCGGCGGACCCAGAATTCGTGGGAGCCGGCGGCGAAGGCCGGGGCGAAGTGGGCGTAGAGGTAGTCGCGGAGCGGGCCGGCGACGGGGATGCCGGCGCCGGTGACGAGGGCGAGGACGTCGCGCTCGACGATGAGGCCGGCGCGGGGGTGGGCGGCGAGTTGGGCGATGACTTTGGCCTGCTGCGCGGACGAGAGGAGGTTGAACCAGTGGGTGACGTTGGCGGAGGTGGGCGAAGGGAGGCCGGTCCAGAGGTTGAAGCTGAACATGCCGGGGAGGCTGAAGAGCAGGTCGCAGTGGGCGGTGGCGTTGACGGTGAGGACGCGGAGTTCGGTGGCGAGCGCGGGCTCGAGGCGGAGCGCCTCGGCGCCGGGGAGGCCGAGCGGTTCGCTGTCGCGCCACTGGGTCGAACCGACGCGGAGGAGGGCGAAGGCGATGCCGCCGGCGACGGCGAGGGCGGCGGGCGCGATCCAGCGGGCGATTTTTTGGCGGAGGACGGCGACGGCCTCGGCGGCGCCGAGCGCGAGGAGCGGGGCAAAGAGGAACGTGCCCCAGCCGATTTGGCTGCCGCCGACGGGATAGGCATGGAGGGCCTGGGTGAGGGCGAGGAGCGCGAGCCAGGCGCGGAGGCGGGCGGCGCGGTGGGCGGTTTCGTCGGAGGAGAGCGGCAGGACGAAGAGCCAGGCGCAGGAGAGGCCGTAGCTCATCATGAGCGCGAGCGGGTTGAGGGGCAGCCAGCCGAGCCAGGCGGTGGCGGCGACGGCGGCGAGGCCGAGGCGGAGGGCGGCGAGGGCGGGGGCGAAGCGCGGGTGGGCGCGGGAGCGGAGCGCGACGACGCAGAGGGCGAGCGAGACGACGGCGAAGGCGGTGGCGCCGGGGCGCCAGCGCACGCCGAACGAGTAGACCCCGGGATGGCGGAGCGGGGCGAGGAGGACGCCTTCGAGGAGTTCGGCCGGCGGGGTGCCGCGGACGGCGGCGGCAAGGACGACGCCGGCGAGGGTCGTCAGGCCGGTGCCGATACACCAGGCCCAGGCGGTGACGGGGAAAAGTTCTCCGCGCGAGGAGAGCGCGGCGAGCACGACCCCGAGGGCGGACAGGCTGACGATGACGGCGAAGACGGCGACCCAGGCTTCGGGGAGGAGCGAGCGCATGAGCGCCCACGGCAGCAGCGCGAGGGCGGTCGTGGCGAGGAGGGCGGCGGGGCGGGTGAGGCGCGGGCCGGAGGTGTGGAGGAGGAGCCAGGCGCCGGCGCCGGCGATGAGGAGGGCGCCGACGTTGATTTTGGTGAGGACGAGGGCGGCGCCGAGGAGGCCGCAGGTGACGGCGAGGGCGCGGGGTTGCGCGCGGGCGATGAAAAGGGTGCCGCCCCACGCGGCGAGGGCGACGACGAAGACGATGAACCCGCCGGGGTGCATCGGCTCGGAGGTCATTTGCCAGAGATGGCCGAAGGTGGCGGCGAGGGCGAAGAGCGACCAGGCGGCGGAGCGGGTGTGGCGCCAGACGAGGTGGCCGCAGAGCATCGCCGCGCCGAGCCAGTGGACGAGCGTGATGACGCGGCCGGCGGTGTTGGTGAAGTCGAAGCCGAAGAGCCGGTGGGCGGCGTCGGCGGCGAGGAAGAAGAACGGGCCGTATTGGCTGTAGACGTGGGTGTAGAGGCCGCCGTCGCGCGCGAAGTGGGCGAGGGAAAAGAGGACGTAGCCCTCGTCGTCGTAGGTGCGGAACGTGGTGAAGAGGAGCAGCGCGCCGGCGAGACCGAGGGCGGCGGCGAGCGCGGCGAACGCGGCGGGGAAGGCGCGCCTCATGCGGTCACGGACGCGGGGGCCGCGGGGCGGCGGCGGGTTTCACGAGGTAGTGGGGGCGGCGTTTCACCTCGTCGTAGACGCGGCCGAGGTATTCGCCGAGGACGCCGATGCCGATGAGTTGGACGCCGCCGAGGAAGAGGACGAGGGTCACGAGGGTCGTGAAGCCCTGCTGGGAGTTTTCAAAGCCGAGGAGGCGCCAGAGGATGAAGAACAGCCCGCCGGCAAAGCCCATCAGGGCGACGAAGATGCCGGCGTAGGTGAGGAGGCGGAGCGGGAGGTGGGAGAAACCGAAGACGCCGTCGAGGGCGTAGCGCACGAGGCGGCGGAAGGTTTGCTGGGGGACGCCGGCGGCGCGTTCGTGGCGGTCGTAGAGGACGTCGGTGGAGGAGAAGCCGATCCAGGCGCGGAGGCCGGGGAAGAAGCGGTGGCGTTCGGGGAGTTGCTCGAAGGCTTCGAGGGCGTGGCGGCCGAGGAGGCCGAAGGTGCCGGAGTTGGGTTCGATGGGGAAATCGGAGAGGCGGCCGAAGATGCGGTGAAAGAAGTCGAAGCCGGCGCGGCGGAGACCGGTCTCGGCGCGGGTGCGGCGGGTGGCGCGGACGATTTCGGCGCCGGCGCGCCAGGCGGCGACGAGTTGCGGGATGACTTCGGGCGGGTCCTGGAGGTCGGCGTCCATGGTGACGACGGCGTCGGCGCCGCGGGCGTGGGCGAGGCCGGCGGAGAGGGCGGCCTGAAAACCGAAGTTGCGGGAGAGTTCGACGAGGGTGAAGCGGGGATCGCGGGCGGACTGGGCGCGGACGAGGGTGGCGGAAGGGTCGCGGCTGCCGTCGTCGACGAGCACGGCGCGCCAGGAGCAGTCGCGGTGGGCGTCGAAGAGCGCCGTGAGCCGGGCGAAGAGCTCGGGCAGGACAGCCTGTTCGTTGAAGACCGGGATGACCAGGGTGACCAGCGGGAGGGAGGCGGGTGCGCTCATGCGACGGAGGGGGTTTGGCAGGTCGTCCGGCCGGGTGCAAGCGAGGGCGCGGGATGTTTCCGGTCTTGCGTGGCCCGGTGGAGCGGGTAACTCGGGAGGCCGTATGAGTTCCCTTTCCCCGCGGGCCGGTCCGTCTCGCATCGGTGCTTGGATGGTCTGGTTGAGTTTGGGTGCGGCGATCGGGTGGATGGGGTTCCGGATCTGGGTGGGCCTCGATTTCACGGATGAGATGCAGTACTACGGCCAAATTGCGGCGCTGGTGCGGACGGGCCGATTTTTTCAGGACGATCTGTTCATCCAGCAACTCGGGTATTTTTTCCTGCTGCCGGCGTTCCGGATACACGCGGCGATTTTCCCCAATCAGGATTATCTGGTGTTGTTTGGCCGGTTGGTGTTGGCGGCGGGTTACGGGGCCGCGGGCTGGATTTTTTGGCGGGCGACGGGCCGGAGTGGCGCTTATTCCCTCGCCGCCCGCGGGGCGGGGTTGGCGATGCTGCTGGCGTGGATTCCGTTTCAGCTATTCGCGCCGAGCTACAACACGCTGTCGTATCTGCTGGTGGTGGGGCTCGCCGCGCTGTGGTTTGCGCGGGGGGCGGACGGGGGGCGCGGTGGGCTGGTGGCGATCGCGGGGGGGCTGGCGGCGTTGACGCTGGTCTATCCGCCGGCCGGGGTGGTGCTGTCCGGGTTGCTGGTGCTGCTCGTGGCACGGGCGGAAGGAAGGCGAGCGGCGGGGTGGCTGATTGGGCTGCTGGTGCTGGGGCACGGAGTGGTGCTGGCGGGGATCGCGGGGCTGCACGGCGACGGCTTTTGGGCGGACGCGCGGATGTCGGTCGAATTCAGCCGCGCCTATGGGGTGGCCCGGGAAATCCGGCAGCCGAGCCAGTGGGTGAGCTTGGTCGTCCTGGTGGCGGCGGGCGCGGTTTTTTGGCGGTGGACTGGGCCGGCGCGGCCGGCGGGTCCGCGGATCGCCGCGCGGTGGATCTGGCTGCTCGTCGCCGGCCTGGCGGGGATGGCACTGCTGCTGGCGGGGTGGAGCGATTATTGGGTGGTCTGGGGATTCGCGCCGATGGCTGTCACGCTTCTGTTGCTGACGCTGCTGGGGGGGTGGATCGGCGGGAGCCGGGATCCGGCCGGGTCGGGTGGGGCGGAGGCGCCGGTGTTGGGCCGGGCCGCGCGGGCGGTTTGGGTGGGCGGGGTGGCGGTCGTGGTGGTGCGGGGCCTCGCGTGGAACACGGGTTATTTTGCGACGTGCGGCTTCCTGCTCCTGCTGGCGGGCCTCGCCACGGGGCGCAGGACGACGATGGGCGGGCGCTGGGGCGATCTCCTGCTGATCGGCGTGATCATGGGCACGGTCTATGGCTGGACCAGCGGCAACGGGCTGCACAATTTCGGGGTGGGTGCCGCCGGGGTGTTGCCGTTTCTAGTGATGGCGGGTGCGCAGCGGTCGGAGGCCGGGTGCGAGGGGGCGCGGTGGGCATTGCTGCCGTGGGCGGTGCTGCCGGTTTTGGTGGTGATCAACGGTATGCGCCATCCCTACCGCGAAGAGCGGGGGATCGTGGGTTTTTGGGCCGTGGACGGCGTGCCGGCTTTTCGGGGGTTGCGGGCTTCGACGGACAAGATCGAAACGATCGAACGGTTTCGGCCGCTGTTGGCGGCCGGCCGGTTGCAGGGGCGGCGGCTGCTCGTGGTCGGCCCCCAGCCGTGGTTTTACTTTGCGGCGCAGGCCCGGCCGGCCACGCCGATGGTGTTCATGCATTTCGACGGGAATGCGGCGGCCGACGACCTGGTGGCGCGGCGGTTGTTTCACGGCGGAGATCCGGACGCGATTTTACTTACGGCCAATATGCCGGCGCCGATCCAGCAGCGCGTCGTGGCCTGGCTGGAGGGAGGCGCGACGGTGCGCTCGGTGGATCTGCCGGTGGAGTTCCGGCAAACCCACGAGTTTCTGACCCACTACCCGATGCACAGCCAGATCACGCTGTTGGAGCGGGGGACGAAAGGGCCCTGAGCGCGGCGGGGTGGCCTGCGGCGGGAGGGATCCGGGTCAGCGGCCGGTGGGGCGGTCGGCGTTGCGGTAGAGGAGGTCGGGCGGGGGGTGGTCGGGCACGGTGGCGGGGGCCGCCAGGCGGATGAGGCAAATGGAAAGATCGGTGGTGCGCAGGAGGGCGCGTTCGCGCGGGGTGTGGCCCTCGTATTGGAACGGTGGATAGGCGAGCGGGTGGTCGAAGCGCAGGAGGGTGGTGCCGGCGGGCGGCGGCAGCGCGGCGCGGGCGGGATAGAGGACCTGGGCGTTGACGAGGGCCAGGTCGGGGCGGGTCACGGGGAGGGCGAGCGGAATATAGAGCGAGCCGGCGATGGTGAGGGCGTGCTTGGGGTTGCCCCAGGCGCGGAGGAGGGCGAGTTCGATTTCGCGCGGGAAAACGCGGGTGAAGTGCGGGGCGAAGTGCAGGGCGGCGGCGAGGACGAGGGCGGCGGCGAAGCAGGGTTTGAGGATGGGGCGCGGGGCCACGAGGCGGGCGACGGCCCAGCCGCCGAGGAGGCAAAGCGCGGGGACGAGGGGTTTGAGGGTGCGGGCGTAGACGACGAGGCGGGCGAACCCGCACGAGGCGGCAACCCAAAGCGCGTAGGCGGCGGCCAGGGCGAGGAGCGTGACGCGGACGCGGTCGGGGAGCGGCTCGCGGGTGCGCAGCGCGGAGAAGAGGGCAAGGGTCACGACGAGTGCGAGGCCGGCGCCGAGGAGGCCTTCGGCGTGCCAGAAATACTCCCAGGGCAGCGACCAGCCTTCGGCGAAGAGGCCCTGCGTGACGGAACGGCTGAACGCGCCCAGCGTGGCCCAGTAGTTCGCCCCGCCGAGCAGGGCGCCGAGGGCGACGGGGGTGGCGAGGGCGAGGAGAAGCCCCG
>JBIKOK010000187.1:0-13081 GCA_044358025.1 Opitutaceae bacterium | reverse complement strand
GCGTGGCATGCCGGCGGCGGCGGAAGAAATACCAGTAGCGGTTGCGCGCGAGGTTGACCGCAATGCGGTGCAACCAGGTCGCGAGCGAACAGTCGCCGCGGAATTTCCCCAGCCCGCGGTGGGCCCGAATAAACGTGTCCTGGGTGATTTCCTCGGCGTCGCCCCGGTTGCGCAGGAGCGCGAGGGTGAGGCCGAAGATCTTTTCCCGGTGGCGGCCCATGATTTCGACAAAGGCGGTCTCGTCGCCGGCGGTGAAGCGGCGGACCAGGGCGGCATCGTCGGCGGCTTCGGTTTGCGCAGTGAGGCTGCGCTCGGCGGTTGGCCGGTCGGCCCCATCGCGAACGGGGGTGGGGGTGGTCGCAGCGCGGGCGGACGTCAGGAGGGCGGGTCGGGGAGCGGCGGAGGACATGGATCGCGTTGGTTGGAGGAGGTGCGGAGAACGGGTCCGCCTTACCTCGGAACGTGCCATGGCCGTCGCCGCCGGGCTTAATCGCCTGCGGTGCCGGGGTCTTAAAAATGTTCCGGCGTCCCGGGGCGCGCCGTCGCGGGCGGCGCCGTCGGGCAAAATACCGGGCGGGTCCCCGGCGAGTGTGCAAGGTGCACGGTCCGCCGGGGTCTGGGCCAATGAGTCGGGGCCACCCGCCACGGATCGGACTGGTTACTTTCGTGCGACATCGGTCCCGGGGTCGGGCTCGGTGCTTGACTGGGAATTTGGGTGGGTCTTGCCTCACCCTTTGACCAAATGTCTGGGCCGAGCGACTTGCGCTCGGGCCGACCCGAGGAACTCAACGACAAACGACTATGAAACGATCTATGACCATCAAACGAGTGTTGGGCGGAGTTTTCGCCCTCTGTTTTGCCACCGTGAGCGCCCTGTTCGGTCAGGGCATCACGACGTCCGCGCTCAGCGGCTACGTCCTCGACAAGCAAGGCAAGGCCATCGCGGGGGCCACGGTTTCCGTGGTGCACGAGCCGTCCGGCACCCGCGCCTCCGCCGTCTCGCGCGCCAACGGTCAGTTCAATCTCTCCGGCCTGCGCATCGGCGGTCCTTACACCGTGATGACCGCCGGTCAGGGTCTGCAAGCGGACACCCGCAAGGATGTCTATCTGGACCTCGGTCAAGCCCTTGAGTTGTCCATCACGCTCGGTTCGGACGTGGTCAAGCTGGATGCCTTCACGGTCACCGGCGAACGCGAGACGATCTTTGGCGCCGGGCGCATGAGCGCCGGCACCAACTTCACCGATTCCGAAATCCAGAACGTCGCCTCAATCCGCAGCGACGTGCAGGACATCGCCCGTCTCGATTCCCGCCTGACGCTCACGTCGCTCGACCAGGGCGGCCAGCTCAGCGCCCAAGGCCAGAACTTCCGTTTCAACTCGTTCCTCATCGACGGCGTCGAGGCCAACGATCCCTTCGGCCTCAACAGCAACGGCGTTTCCTCCCTCCGCGGCCCGATCCCGTTGGAAGCCCTTGCGGCCATCAACATCGAGTTGAATCCCTACGATGTGCGCCGCTCCAATTTCACGGGCGCCCTCATTAACGCCGTCACCAAGAGCGGCAGCAACACCTTCTCCGGTTCCGCCACCTACGAAATGACCAACGAAGACTACCGCGGCAAAAATCCCCGCACCGGTGCCAAGGAGTCGTTCGACGAGCGCCGCTACGTCTACACCCTCAACGGTCCAATCCTCAAAGATAAGCTCTTCTTCGCCTTCAGCTACGAGGACACCGAGCGCGAGTCCGTTTCGCCGTCGGCCGGGTTCGTGTTCAATGCCGCCTCCCTCGCCCTCGTCGATCAGGTGATCGCCCGGGCCAAGACCCTCGGCTACGATGCGGGCTCGCTGGCCGCCGCCGGTGGCAATATCGCCTTCCAAAAGACCACCCTCGGCAAGATCGACTGGAATATCTCCGACGCCCACCGCGTCGCCGTCACCTACCGCAAGAATGAAGGCTCGTCCCCGATCTTCGCGGGCGTGACCAGCGTGTCTGGCACCTCGCTCAGCAAGAATTGGTATGACCAGCCCCGTAACACCGAGAGCTACACGGCGCAGGTGAATAGCCAGTGGACCCCGGATTTCCGGACCGAGGCCTCCTACAACTACTCGACCTACGAGGCTTCGCCGGTCAATCGCGGCTCGCCGTTTCCCGCGATCGGCATCGGCGGCCTGACCGGCACGCGCACCGACACCGGCGCGACGGTGACTGGTTTCCTGAATTTCGGCACCGAATTCTCCCGGCAGTTGAACTTCCTCAACACGAAGGAAAAACTCTACAAGGTCAGCGGCGACTACTCCCTCGGCGACCACACATTCACCGTCGGCGCCGAGCTGAACGAGATCAGCTACGACAATCGTTTCCTCCAGGCCTACTTCGGCAGCTACACGTTTAACAACAGCACGGCCTTTGGTACCACGCCCGCCCGCACCGGTGTGGAGAATTTTCTCAACGGCACACCCACCGCCTACACCAACGCCCAGCCGTTCCCCGGCAGCACCATCGACCAGGTGTTCGCCAAGTGGACCTACAAGGGTTACGCGGGCTTCGTCCAGGATACGTGGCGTCCGACCCAGGCCCTCACGATCGTCGGCGGCCTGCGCTATGATCTGCCGACCGTCACCAATCCGCCGCCCTACAACGCCGGGTTCTCCACTGCGTTTGGCGTCCGCAACGATGCGACCAACGACGGCAACTCGACCATCTCCCCGCGCGCCGGCTTCAACTACCGCCTGCCCGCCGACCGCAAAACGGAAGTGCGCGGCGGCCTCGGTCTCTTCAGCGGCCGCACGCCGAGCGTCTGGCTGGGCAATGCCTACCAAAACGCCGGCACTGCCTATACCATCACGGCCAACGTCAACGGGAACAACCAGCCCGCCCTCCAGTTCCAGCCCGACGTGACCAAGCAGCCGATCCCTGCCGGCACCCCGCCGATTCCGAACATCAATCTCACCGATCCGAACTTCAAGAACCCGACGCTCTGGAAGGGCAATATCGCGATCGATCACCAGCTGCCCTTCGGCGGTCTCGTGGCCTCGCTGGAATTTACCGCGACCAAAGTTCAGAAAGGGCTCTTCATCGAGTTCCTGAACTTCCAGACGGCGACGACCGGACCGACCACGCTGCCGGACGGCCGCATCCGCTACGCCGGCAACATCACCCCCGGGATCAATACCAGCGCGACGCCCAACAACACGACGACGTTCCCCCAGACAAACGTGGTTGGTCGGCGGCGGATCGCGGCCTACGGCGATGTCTATCGCATCACCAATTCCAACAAGGGCCACTCCGAGGATGCCACGCTCTCCGTCAACCGCCCCTGGCGCAACAAGTGGTCGGCCGGTGTCTCGTGGACGCGGGGCCGCGCCACGGAGGTGAGCCCGTTGACCTCCTCCACCGCCGGTTCGCTGTTCACCACGCGTGCGATCGTCAACCCGAACGAGAATGTCGATTCGACCTCCAACACGCAGACGGCCGACAAGATCGTCGCGCGCTACACCCGTCAGTTTGAGTTCGTGAAGAAATGGCCCACGACGCTGGCGCTGACCTACGAAGGCCGCACCGGCCGCACTTACAGCTGGGTCTTCGAGGGCGACGCCAACGGCGACGGCTTCGCCGGCAACGACCAGCTCTATGTGCCAACCGGCCCGACCGACCCGAAGGTTCGTTGGATCAACACGGCCGAGCGGGACGCCTTCTTCGCCTTCGCGGCATCAAGCGGCCTGACCAAATACGCCGGCCAGATCGCGCCCCGCAACAGCGAGCACTCCCCGTGGACGCAGACGGTCGACATGACCATCCGCCAGGCCATCCCGTTCGGTTGGCGCAGCGCCAAGGCCGAACTTTACCTGCAGGTCATCAACCTCGCCAACCTCGTCGACGACTCTTGGGGCATCGTGGAGGAGGTTCCGTTCACCTACCGCCGCACCGTCGCCGGCGCGATTTTCGATCCGGTGACGAACCAATACGGTTACGTCTTCAACGGCGCCACGCTCGACGGTCTGCCGCAGGTCGCGGACGACACCTCGACCTCCCGCTGGCAGGCCAAGCTGGGCATCACGATCAAGTTCTAAATCCCGCCCAAAGCAGGGCTCCGCTTTCGAGGCGGCTGCGGCCACGCAGCCGCCTTTTTTGTGGGCGGATGGCGCGGTGCGTTGACCTCCCGCCGGTTTCCCGCGGTGCTTTTCCCCTGTGAGAGAACCAGGTTCCCAGCCGCATCCGATTGCTCCCGTTTCGACGCGCCGCGTCGGGTGGGCGGCCGTGGGGTTGGTGGCGGCGGGACTCGCCGCCTACCACAACAGCTTTTCGGTTCCCTTCGTGTTCGACGATATTCCGGCCATCGTCGAAAACGCGTCGATTCGGACGCTGTGGCCGCTGGGCGACGTGCTCGCACCAGGGACGCACGGCGGCGTGACCACCAGCGGGCGCCCGGTGGTGAATCTCTCGCTCGCCCTCAACTACGCGCTCAGCGGCACCGCCGTGGGGAGCTATCACGCCGTGAACCTCGCGATCCATCTCGTCGCGGGCCTCGCCCTCTTCGGGCTCGTGCGGCGGACGCTCCTGTCGCCCGGGTTGCGCGACCGCTTCGGGGCCGCCGCGCTGCCGCTGGCGTTTTTCACCGCCGCGCTGTGGCTGCTGCATCCGCTGCAAACGGAATCGGTGACCTACGTCGTGCAACGCGCCGAGTCGCTGGTCGGGTTTTTTTTCCTGCTCACGCTCTATTGTTTCGTCCGCGGGGCCGGGCCGGGCGGGCGGGCCCCTTGGCTGTTCGGCGCGGCGGTGGCTTGCGCCATGGGCATGGCGACGAAGGAGGTCATGGTATCCGCCCCGCTGATCGTGTTGCTCTATGACCGCACCTTTCTGAGCGGAACGTTTCGCGCGGCTTGGGCGGCGCGGGCGCGTTGGCACGGGGCGTTGGCGTTCACGTGGGTGCTGCTCGCGTTTTTGGTGGTGGGCACCGCGGGCCGGGGCGGCACCGCCGGGTTTGGCACGGCGGTTTCCTCGTGGAGCTACGCGCTGACCCAGTGTCGCGCGATCACGTCCTATCTCGGGCTCAGTCTCTGGCCTCACCCGTTGGTGTTCGACTACGGACTCGCCACGGTGCGGGAGCTGACGACGGTGCTGCCGCAGGCGTTGCTCGTGGTGGCGCTGCTTGCGACCACGCTCGTGCTTATCGTGCGCCGCCCGGCGGCCGGTTTCCTCGGCGCGTGCTTCTTCGCGTGGCTCGCCCCGAGTTCGAGCTTCGTGCCCGTGGTTACCCAGACGATGGCGGAACACCGGATGTATCTGCCGCTCGCCGCGGTGATCACCGCACTGGTGCTCGCGGCCTACGTCTGGGCGGGCAGGCGCAGCGGGTGGCTTTGGGGTGGAGTCGCGCTCGTCTGCCTCGGTGCGACCGTCGCGCGCAACCGGGACTACCGGAGCAACCTGGCGATCTGGTCGGACACGGCCGCGAAGCTCCCTGGCAACGCCCGGGCTCACAACAATCTCGGACAGGCGTTGTTTTTCGTCGGGCGCATCCAAGAATCTGTGACGAGCTATCGCGAGGCCCTGCGCTTGCAACCCAACTACCCCGAGACGCATTACAATCTCGGAGTGTCGCTCGCGCAGTTGGGCGCGCTGCCGGAGGCGATCGGGCACTACGAGGCCGCGCTGCGGCTCCAGCCCGACTATCCCGCGGCGCACAACAACTTCGCCAACGCCCTCGTGCGGGCCGACCGCTTGCCCGAGGCGTTGCGCCATTACGCAACGGCGGTGCGGCTCGATCCGGCTTTCGCGGAAGCCCACGGCAATCTGGGCAACGCGCTGCTGCAGAGCGGTCGGGCCGAAGCGTCGGTCGAGTGCTTCACGCGGGCTTTGGTCCTGAAACCCGGATCCGCGGAATCCCATTACAATCTCGGCAACGCCTATGCCGCACTCCACCGCATGCCGGCGGCGCTCGAGGAATATCGCGCGGCGCTTCGCCTGCAGCCCGACTACGCCGATGCCCACGTGAATGCGGGCAACGCCCTGTTGCAGCTCGGTCGCGCGGGCGAGGCCGTCGCCGCCTACGAACGCGCTGTTGCGCTGCGGCCGGATCTGGCCGTCGCCCGGTTCAATCTCGCCTCGGCTCTGCTCGATCTCGGTCGCTGGGCGGACGCGGTCCCGCACCTTGAGCGCTCGCTCGTGCTGAACCCGCAGTCGCTCGACAGCCATCGCGCGCTCGGGTTTGCCCTGCAGCAGTTGGGCCGCGGGCGGGAGGCGATCCCCCATTACGAGGCGGTCCTCCGCGCCGATCCCGCCGATACGGAGGCCCGGCGGGCGTTGGCGGAATTGCGTTCGCCGCCGCCCCGGTGAACTGGCGCTGGCGATCGAGCAGACGGCGCACCTGCGCGAGGTGGCGTGGGGCGTCGCCATAGTCGGGGCGGATGCGCAGCGCGGCTTAAAACGCGCGGCCGCCTTCCGCGAAGCGGTCGCGGCGCGCATACGCGATGCCGAGGTTGGGGTGGGCCTCCGTATCGTCGGGCGCGAGGCGCATGGCGGTCTCGTAGTGGGGCAGGGCTTCCGTTACGCGATCGGCGTCGATGAGGGCGTTGGCGAGCTTAGAGTATAGGTTGGCGTCGGTGGGCGCGAGTCGGGGGGCGGCTTCCTAGGCCGCGATCGCGTCCGCGAACCGGCGCGTGGCCGCGACGGCGTTGCCGAGGCCGAAGCGGGCGGCGGCGTTGGCGGGGTCGGCGGCGAGCACGGTCCGATACGGTGCGATGGCGGCTTCGGCGTTACCGGCCGCGACCAGGGCGCCGGCCATCGCCGTGCGAAACTCGGTGTCGGCGGGGTGCCCGCGCAGCGCCGCTGCGGAGTGGGGCAGGGCCTCGGCGAAGCGGCGACCGCTCGCGAGCGCCGCCGTCAGGTCGAAGTGCGCGTCGGCGTAGTCGGGGCGCAGCCGGAGGGCGGCTTCGTCGCGGGCGATGGCCTCGTCGACCCGGCCCAGACGAACGAGCGCGACCCCGTGGCTCTGGGCGAACGGCGGCTCGGTGGGGTTCAGGCGCTCGGCCTCGGCTTAGTGGGGGAGGCCGGCCGCTCCGCGCCCGGCGCAACCGAGGGCGATGGCCAGATTGTGGTGGGTCCTGGCTTCGGTCGGCGCGAGGCGGAGCGCGTGCCGGTAGTGCAGCATCGCCGCGTCGAGGCGGTTCGCCTGGGCGAGCCCCCGCGCGAGGTTGTAGCGATACGTGGACTCGTCGGGCCGCAAACGGACGGCCTCGCTGGGTTGTTCGATCGCCTCGTCGAGGCGGCCGAGTTCGGCAGAGGCCGCCGCGAGGCCCTGGCGCGCCCGGGGATTCTCCGGGCGTTGCTCCACGGTCTTGCTCCACCGCGCGAGCTGGCTGCGATAGTCGTAATTGCGCCGTGCCTTACCGATTCCGCATGCCACGGCGACCACGGCACCCCACGCCAGCGCCCGACGCCCGAGCAGGCGGTGCGCGCCCAACACGACGGTGGCGAGCGGCAGGTACATCCGGTGTTTGACAAACATTTGGGTGGTGGCGGGAGCCAGCGACGCGGGCGCCAGAATGCCGCAGCACCAGGTTCCGTCGAAGCCGAGCGCCGGCTTCGTCCGGAGCGCAAAGGTGGTGCCTGCCAGCAGCGGCCCAACGACCGCGGCGAAAGGGATCACCTCATCGGCCCTCTCCACCCGGAACGTGCCGTATTCGAAGACCCGCGGATGGGGCCACAGCGCGAGCTGAAGGTAGCGGGTGACCGCTTGGAACTGCGTAAGTGGATACGACCACAGCGGTACGCCCATGCGAGGTCGACGGTGCCGCCGGTGCTGAGCACGAGCGCGGCGAGCAACCCTCAGGTGGTCCCGAGCGCCACGGAGAATCTGCGGCGCTACCCCACGCCGCGCGCCACGGGCCGGCGATCAACGTGCGGTCGTAGAGGCCAACGGGCAACGGCGCGGTGGCCATGACTTCCTTCGTGCCCATGCCGAGGGCACACGCGACGACCGACCGACCGGCCGCGCCACGGCCGCCGGGCGCCCGTTGCGGCAGCGGCCTCGGCGCCCCGCGCGAAGGCCTAGAGCGTGAGCGGATAGAAAAAGCCCAGGAGCGATTCGGCCGGTTGCACGCTGCAGGTCACGGCCCGGATTTGCCGGGGATGCCGCGACCACACCGCGGCGAGGGTGAACGCCAGTCCGACGGTGGCGTCGCCGAACTGTGCGCAACACCCTGGGCGCCGCAGGGTGCGGCGCACGAGGCCGAAAAGCCGCCAGGCGGAGGGGCCGCATGGGTGAGCACGTTTACCGCGTGGTCACTCCAGACCGCCGTGCCGCCCACCGCGTAGTTGCGCGCGATGGACAGATTCAGCACGGGGCGTCCGCTCACGGTCAACCCGCCCTCCGCCTGCGGGAGCAACACGCCCGTCAGCGGCCAAAGCCGCCGGATCGTCGGATGGTCCGTGATGGCCGGCCCGTCGTCGTAAACAAAAAGCGGCCGAGGCCGTTGGCGTGGGCGGCCACCAGGGCGAGGACGAGGAGGGCGCCCGCGAGGAGGATCGGCGCGCGGGCGGGCGCGGGCGCCGGCGGCGGCGACGAGGGCGGCGTGGTGGGTGTGGTCGTGTTCACCCGTGCGTTCGCCCGACAGCCGGCCCCGCGCGGGGTGATTCCAATCCTGGAATTCACCGGGCGGTCTGACCGTCTGATTTTCGCGTCATATGAGTTTGGGGACGATTTCTTCCGAGGTATTTCGGGACGCGTCGCGCCGTGGTCACTACGGCGGCCCGCGGGTGATATTCCCGGCGAAATTTCCGGGTAGTCAGGGCCTTTCTCCGAATGTTTTGGCCCGGTTTCAGAGGTGAAACGCACCCCTTCCGCCGCCCGGCCCCGGCTTTTCCCTCGGGGCCAACTTCGCCGGGCCCCGGCAAGCCCAAAATCACGGAAAAATTCACGCTTTTCTTGCGACAAACCTATTGACGGGAAACGGGGCGAGTCCCATCGGTTGTGGTCGTTGCGAGGGGGGACCACTGCCTGTAGTGGTTAGCAAGGCGTTAATAAGTTGTAACAACTTTTGATCGCCAGCGGCCGCCGGGCAGCAAAAACACCCTCCTTCACGCCACCTTCTCCACCTTCTTTTCCGTCACTTTTCCTTCTCCGGTTCCATGCAAAAAATCTTCCAAGTCGGCGCCAAGACCTTCGTCCTTGATCAGGAAAAAGCCGAGGCCGCGTTTGCCGCCAAGAAAGTCATCAATGGTCGCCAGACCATGTGCTTCAATCTTCTTCCCCTCAAATACCAGTGGGCCTACGACCTTTACCGCACGATGAAGGCCAACCACTGGGAGCCCGAGGACATCCCGATGGGCAAGGACATCGAGCAATGGCGCGATGAAAAGACCGTTTCCGAAGTCGAGCGTTGGATCATCCGCATGGGCATCGGCTACTTTTCGGCCGCCGAGGGGATCGTCGGCGACAACATCCAGCACGTCGTCCGCGAACTCGTCACCGCCCCCGAGCTCAAGCTTGTGCTGGGCCGCCATGCGCACGAGGAGAACATCCACGCCGACTCCCTGCTCTACATGATCGCCTCCCTCGGCATCAACCCGCACGAGTGCGAGGCGATGTTCGAGGATGTCCCGACGATCGTCCGCAAGAACGAGTTCGTCACCCGCGTCTCCAAGTCCCTCCGCCGCGACATCGATCTCACCCAGCCTGAGAACAAGAAGCTCCTGGCGAAAAACATCTTCGTTTTCGGCCAATGCATGGAGGGCACCCAGTTTTACGGCCTCTTCGGCATGGTCCTCTCGCTTTACCGCCAGAACAAGTTTCCCGGCATCGGTCAGATGTTCCGCTACACGCTCCGTGACGAATCCAACCACATCGAGGTCTTCCGCAATCTCTTCATGGATTTGATCGAGGAGAACCGCGAGATTTGGACCACCGAGTTCAAGGAGGAGCTGCGCGCCCTCATGGCCGAGGCAATCCAGCTCGAGAAAGAGTTTATCCGCGACTGCCTGCCCGTGAACGCCGTCGGTCTCGCGATCGAGGAGTTCGTGACCTACATCGACTACATTGCCGACCGTCGCCTCGAGGGCGTCGGTCTCGCCCCGCTCGCCGCCGGCGTCAAGAACCCGCTGCCGTGGCTCGCCGAGATGATGGACATCAAGAAGGAGCAAAACTTCTTCGAGGGTCGCGTTACCGAATATCAGAAGGCCTCTTCCCTCAACGTTGCCCACGACGACGATCTCTGAGGCGCCCCGCTCCGGTCGCCTGGTCGTCCACTGTCCGAGTCATCTTCCTCCCCCTCAATTACCCTCCAAGCCGTGCGCCGTTGTGAAGCCCTTTCGGGCTGCGCGACGGCTTGCGTTGTTTTTCACCAGGCCCTCCCGTCGTTTTGTTCCATTTCCGTTAACTTCGCCATTTGTCTTCTCCTGCCATGAGTAATCCCTCCCTCGCGCACGACCTCGCCCTGAAGCGCACCGTCCACACGCCCGTCGAACAGAAGCCCCACTACGCGTGGCGCGACGTTCTCGCCACCGAGACCATCGAACTCCCGAACGTCATCCTCCTCTGCCCGCACGGCGAAGAACGCTTCGTCCTCGCCGAGGTCGCCGACACCCTCGGCAAGGCCTTGACCAACGTCCACCTCGCCCGCGGCGAGAAAGACATCTTCACCGACGCCAACCGCGCCTGGCTCGCCCGCATTTGCCGCGAGGTCGCCGCCAATCTCGCCGTTCTCTCTCGCACGCAGTCCCCCGTCCGCCTCTCGCTCAACGCTCTCTACGAGCTCATCGAGAAGACCCTTGTCGACAACAACGCCTATTTCGTCGCCAAGAGCCTCCTGCTCAACCGCGCCCGCAAGATCTCCGTCGACCGCGATTCCGCCGCGACGTCCTCCCTCCGCGTCATCCGCCGCAACAACCACGTCGTGCCGTGGAGCGAACAGAAGGTCGAGATCGCCGTCCGCAAGACCTTCCTCTCCCTCCAGCGCGACTCCGCCCCCGCGGTCGCCCTCACCCGCGCCGTCTCCGAGCGCGTCCATTCCTCGAAACAGTCCTTCGTTCACATCGAGGAGATCCAGGACATGGTGCAGGAGGAACTCATGAAGTCCGGCCACTTCAAGGTCGCCGAGGCCTATATCCTCTTCCGCGCCGAGCGCGCCGCCTCCCGTGACGCCGGCACCGATGCTGAGGCCCCGTTCGCCACCCCCGCCCCCGAGTCCGCCGCGCAGGAGACCATGATTCTCGTCAAGCGCGCCAATGGCGAAAACTCCTTCTGGGACGGCGCCGACCTCCGCAAACGCATCGAGTTCGCCCGCATCGGCCTCGACCTCTGCCTCTCCAACGACGAGATCGAAGCCGAGCTCCGCCGCTCCGTCTACGACCAGATTTCCCAAAAGGACCTCGACGCCACCATCGTCCTCAATTCGAAGACGCTTATCGAGAAGGATGCCGACTTCGCCAAGTTCGCCGGCCGCATCCAGCTCACCTACATTTACGAGGAAATCCTCGGCTGGGACATCACCCGCGACGGCATCGGCGCCCTCAAGGCCGCCCACCAGCGCGCCTTCAAGAAATACCTCGAGCACGGCGTCGCCATCAAGCGCCTCAACCCCCGCCTTCTCGACTACGACCTCGCGAAACTCGCCGCCGTGCTCGATCCGTCCTCCGACCTCGAGTTCGACTTCCTCGGCATCCAGACGATGTATGATCGCTACCTCATCGTCGACAAGTCCCAGAAGAACTCGAAACGCATCGAGACCCCGCAGTTCTTCTGGATGCGCGTCTCCATGGGCCTGATGCTCGACGAGACCGGCGACCGCGAGGCCCGCGTCACCGGCCTCTACGAACTCTACAAGAGCCGCCGCTTCTGCTCCAGCACGCCGACCCTCTTCAACTCCGGCACGATGCACTCGCAGCTCAGCAGCTGCTACCTCTACTACGTCGACGATTCCCTCGAGGGCATCATGTATCGCGGCATTGCCGAAAACGCCTTCCTCGCCAAGTGGGCGGGCGGTCTCGGCGGCTCGTGGACCGCCGTACGCGGCACCGGCGCCTACATCTCCGGCACCAACGGCGAGTCTCAGGGCGTCATCCCCTTCCTCAAGCTCCACAACGACCAGCTCGTCGCCGTCAATCAGGGCGGCAAGCGCAAGGGCTCCGGCTGCGCCTACCTCGAATCCTGGCACAACGACATCTTCGAGTTCCTCGAGCTCCGGAAGAACACCGGCGACGACCGCCGCCGCACGCACGACATGAACACGGCGAACTGGATTCCCGATCTCTTCATGAAGCGCATGGAAGCCCGCGGCACCTGGACGCTCTTCCGCTCCAATCAGGTCAAGGATCTCCACGAGCTCTACGGCCAGGCCTTCGAGAAGCGCTACGTCGAGTACGAGGCGCTCGCCGAGCAGGGCAAGATCATGGGCCAGAAGATCGAGGCCCTCGAACTCTGGAAGAAAATGCTCTCGATGCTCTTCGAGACCGGCCACCCATGGATCACGTTCAAGGACGCCTGCAACATCCGCTCTCCCCAGGACCACGTCGGCGTCATCCACTCGTCCAATCTCTGCACGGAGATCACGCTCAACACGTCCAACGACGAGACCGCGGTCTGCAATCTCGGCTCCGTCATCCTCGACGCCCACCTCCTGCCCACCGGCGAGCTCGATCACCAGAAGCTCCGCGAGACCATCCGCATGGCCGTCCGCGCGCTCGACAACGTGATCGACATCAACTTCTACCCGACCGAGGCCGCCAAGCGCTCCAACCTCCGCCACCGCCCCATCGGCCTCGGCGTCATGGGTCTCGCGCACGCCCTCTACATGAAGGGCATCCCCTTCGCCTCCGACGCCGCCGTCGAGTTCAACGACGAAGCCATGGAAGCCATCGCCTACTACGCCTACGAGGCCTCCTCCGACATTGCGGCCGAGCGCGGCACCTACTCCACCTACAAGGGTTCGAAGTGGGACCGCGGTCTCCTCCCGCAGGATACGCTCGATCTCCTCGAGCAGGAACGCGGCGTCAAGGTCGAGGTGCCCCGCGGCGGCCGCATGGACTGGGCGCCCGTCCGCGCCAAGATTGCAAAGCACGGCATGCGCAACAGCAACGTCCTCGCCATCG
>JBIKOK010000186.1:0-13085 GCA_044358025.1 Opitutaceae bacterium | reverse complement strand
AGCACGCCGCCGACGGCGGGGCGCAACGGGGCGTAGGGCACGAAGCGCGCGAACGTCTTTTTGATCAGGTGGGTGAGCTCGGCGAAGCCCTGGCTTACGAGACCGAAGGCTATGGCGGCGAGGACGACTTTGCCGAGGAGCGCGCCGTTGAGGAGAGGGTGGCCCGGGTCGGCCGCGCCGAACGCGATGTGGTAGGGCGTGTGGTGGATGCCCCAGAGCGAGCACGTGAAATCGCCGACGAGGCTGGCGACGAGGACGGGGATCAGGGCGTCGTAGCGGACGTGACCGATGACGAGCACTTCCATGGCGAAGATTGCGCCGGCGAGCGGTGTGCCGAAGACGGAGCCGAAGCCGGCGGCGACGCCGGCGAGGAGGAGAATGCGGCGATTCTCGGCGGAGACTTGGGCGAGCCGGCCCAAGAGGCTGGCGAGGCTTCCGCCCATCTGCACGGCCGTGCCCTCGCGGCCGGCGGAGCCGCCGCAGAGGTGGGTGAGCAGGGTGCCAACGAGCACGAGCGGCGCCATGCGCCCCGGCACGCCGCCGCCGGGCGTATGGATTTCCTCCATGATGAGGTTGGTGCCGGCGTCCGATTTTTTTCCGAAGCGATGATAGACCCAGCCGACCGCCAGGCCGCTGAGGGGCAGGAGGAATAACAACCACGGGTTTTCCCAGCGCTGGCGGGTCACGTGATCGAGTGCCCATAAAAAGAGCGCGCTGGCCGAGCCGGACAGGATCGCCACCGGGAGGACGAGCAGCGTCCATTGCAGGAGGTGACGCAGGTTTTCGAGATGCTCGCGGACGTTGCAGAACTGCTTCATCGGCGGGAACGCGGAATATCGGGGATCGGCGGCGTGGAAGAGGAAGGCATGAAGGCGAGATCCGAAGCGGCGCCGACAACACGGCGTCCGTGCGCCTTTGGCAAGGCGCACGAATGCGCGCTCGAAAAGGGCCGGCGAGTGCGCACTGTCGCGGACCGTTGAGTGCCTGTTTCAATACTTTTTTCGCCGCACTGGCCTTGGCCCTGTTGCCCGCGGCCGCGTGCGGTGCGACCGAAAATCTCGCGGCCCGCGTGGTCCTGCTCGCGAACAGCGACGATCCCGACTCGCTGCGCATCGCGCGGCACTACGCCGAGGTGCGGGGCGTGCCGCGCGAGAACATCATCGCGCTCAAGCTCCCGCTGACCGAATCGATCACGTGGCGCGAATTCGTCGTCACGCTGTGGGAGCCGTTGCTCGACGCCTTGCTGCGCGCCAAGTGGATTGACGCGATTCCGATGACGCTGACGGACGCGGTCGGCCGCCGGAAGCTGGCGGTCTACAGCCACCGGATTTCGGCGCTGGTGACCTGCCGGGGGGTGCCGCTGAAGATCGAGCACGATGCGGCGCTTTACGTGTCGTCGCCGTTTACGCAGAAGGCGGAGTTCCGGACCAACGCCGGCGCCGTGGATTCCGAACTCAGCCTGCTGGCGCATCCGAATTATCCGATCAACGCGTTCGTACCCAATCTTCTGTTCCAAAACGAAACGCCCGGCACGCTCGACCGCCTGCGCATCGTGAAAGTCTCGCGGCTCGACGGTCCGTCGGCGGAGGCCGCGCTCGGGTTGGTCGACCGTGCGGTCGCCGCCGAACGCTCGGGTCTGCTGGGGCGGGCGTATGTGGACATCGGGGGGATCTACGCGGTGGGCGACGAGTGGTTGGAGGCGGTGACCAAGCAACTCGACCGTCTCGGTTTCGTGCCGGCGGTGGACCGGGCGCCGGCGACGATGCCGGCGACGGCGCGGATCGACGCGCCGGTGCTCTATTTCGGCTGGTATGCGGGGAGCCTCGACGGACCGTTTGCGCTGCCGGGATTCCGGTTTCCTCCGGGGGCGATTGCCCTGCACATCCACAGTTACTCCGCGGGCACCCTGCGCTCGACGACGGCGGGTTGGACGGGGCCGCTCGTGGCGCGTGGGGTGACGGCGACGGTGGGCAACGTCTTCGAACCCTACCTCGAACTCACGCATCGCCCGCATCTTTTTCTGCGCGCGCTGGCCCGGGGCGCGACCTTGGCTGAAGCGGCCTATTTCTCGCTGCCGGAACTCAGTTGGCAGGCGATCCTCATCGGCGATCCCCTTTACCGGCCGTTTGCCGTGACGTTGGACGAGCAACTCGCGGACCTCACGAAGCTGCCCGCCCGCTACGCCAGCTACGCGGTGCTCCGCCGGATCCACGAACTGGATGCAGCGGACCGGCGGGACGAGGCGATGGTGCTGGCGCGATCGGCGCAGCGACAGGTGCCGAGTCTGGCGCTGGGCCTCGCGCTCTCCGACCTGCTGCGCGAGGCGGACGACCGGGACGGTGCAGCGAGCGCGCTGGGTTTCGTGGCGTTGCTCCAAACGCTGCCGACGGACGAGTGGGCGCTCGCGCGGGAGGCCGCGCGGCAGCTGGAGCGACTCGGCCGGCCGGCGCGGGCCGTGGAGCTGTGGCGGACTCTGTTGGCCATCGAGGCGCTGCCGGCGGAACTGCGCGTCGCGTGGCTCGGAGAGGCCGCGAAGGTGGCGACCGTGGCCAACAATCCGACGCAGGCCACCGAGTGGGGCCGCGCGCTCGCCGAATTGGCCCCTCCGGTGCCGGCAGAAAAAAAATAGGGCAGACCGAAGTCCGCCCGGCTCGATCAAACGGTGTCGACGATGCGATCCGCGAGGCCGTAGGCGATGGCTTCCTGAGCGTTCAGGTAAAAGTCGCGGTCGGTGTCCTGGTTGATGCGGTCCAGCGGTTGGCCGGAGGCGGTGGCGAGGATCTGGTTCAGCTCGGCGCGGAGTTTCTCCATTTCCTTCGCCTGAATGTTGATGTCCGTCGCGGGGCCGATGAAGCGGCCGGAGATCAGCGGCTGGTGGATGAGAACGCGCGAGTGCGGGTAGAGGAGCCGGCGGCCTTTTTTCGCCCCGGAGAGGAGAATCGAACCCATCGAAGCGGCCATGCCGGTGACGATGACGGTGATGGGCGAGGTCACGAGCTGCATGGTGTCGTAAACCGCCATGCCGGCGGTGACGGAGCCGCCGGGGGAATTGATGTAGAAAAAGATCTCTTTGCCCGGCGCGACGGCCTCCAGATAGAGGAGTTTTTCCGTCAGGTCTTTGGCGCTTTCGTCGGTCACGGCGCCCCAGAGGAAAATTTTCCGCTGCTCGAGAAATTTCTTCTGGATGAGCATGGCGACCGGCGCGGCGTTCTTCTTGGCCTGCTTGTTCTCCTGTTCGTCCTCGTCATCGTCGTCGTCGTCGGCACGGACGGGAGTCGGGTTGGCGTAGGCGGGCGTCAGGTGGTCGTAATGCATGATTGGAAAAACGGTGCGGGGGGAGGGTGATTTTGCGAGTCGATTGTTGCTTTTGTGACGGGCGCGGGGTGGGGCGCTCAGTAGCTCACTTTGTCTGACTTTCCGGCCCATTCCTGAAACGAAACGAGCGACTCGTCGCGCAGCAGCGGCTTCATCGCGACCGTGCGTTGGTCCGGAGCGAGTGGGATCTGTTGATAGATAAAATCGTCGTCGAAACCGATGGCGGCGGCATCGCCGCGGGTGTTGCCATAAAAGACGGTCGGGATGCGGGCCCAGTAGATCGCGGAGAGGCACATCGGGCAGGGCTCGCAGCTGGTGTAGAGCTCGCAGTCGTCGAGCTGGAACGTTTTCAGCGACGCACAGGCCTCGCGGATGGCGGTGACCTCGGCGTGGGCCGTGGGATCGTTGGTGGAGGTGACGCGGTTGTTGCCGCGGGCGATGATTGCGCCTTGGCGCACGATGACGCAGCCAAAGGGCCCGCCGCGTCCGCCGCGCATGCCGTCGTCGGCGAGCTTGATGGCTTCGCGCATGAAATTTTCCGGGTTCATTGGTGTGAGAAGCGCAGACTAGTGAAAGGTTCGATCTCGGGTTACAACGTGATTTGCGACGGTCGCCGGTGGCTTCGCCGCGGGTTGCGGGATCCGACTCTCGGCAAAACCGCGTTGCGGTCTGGCGCGGTGCGCGCGAAGGTCCCCCCTGTTTCAGGCGCGGCCATGCGCGAAGGGGCTGCTTCGAGTGGTTTCACCGCAACCCCCAAGCCTTCTTAGAGCCTGTTTGGCTCTCCCGGCGCAGGGCGCCCTCCCGTTCGATGCGTTCGGTCGGTGTGAGGTGCGCGGGTCCCAGCGGACGGCGTTTGGTCGCGTGCTTGTCTCAATGCGTCGGTTCCGCTTCCGCTCGGCCTTCACTCTACGTCAGGTGCTGTATTCGACCTCATTCTTGAGCGCGCCCCTGTGAAATCAATTGGGTCAAGGTGTCCGCAGCGAATCCCAAAAACGGAGGAGGGCGGCCGCGGAAGGCCAAGGCCGCCGGTCAAGGGAACCGGTTCCCGCCACCGCGGCACCGCCGCCGGGGTCAACCCCCAGAGCTACCGCCATGATCGCGCCCGATATTCCGAGGAACCACGCCCGCTCTAGCGAAATCCCGATCCGGCCTTTATAGGGTAGTATATGGTCTAAAAGGCGGTCGATTACTTCACCCGGCCTTCATTGCTGGCGTTGAGAACCGGAATGATTTTTGCAGGGTCGCGAGGCGTCGGTTCTCTCCCGCCCTGGACCTCTTTATCGCACTCGCTCCGTGTCGATGTCGGCCACTCGATATTCTGGATTCCTCGATATATTAAGAGGGATTATTTGAACCGGTTGGCCTGACCGCTGACCGGATGCACGAACCCTCCGATCGCTGCACCACCAGAGCCCTGCTCCGCGCAGCGCAGCATCTGCCCACCCGCGTAGCTCCTTCCGATGCGCCTGTCCCTCACCGGCCCCGACCGGCGGTTCAAATATATTGGACCGCTCCACCTCGGCAAAATGGCCGCTTGTCCGTATGGGGCGATGGGTCTGCTCCTCACCCCTGTCTTTCTATTGATGTCGGCGATCTCCGCCGATCTGCCCGCCGGCCAACGCGGGATGTTTGGCCTGATGGGCGTCGACTTCGTCGTCGCCGCACTCTTCCTCTACGCGGCGATTGGGTTCGTGGTCGGGTTGGTCAGCGCCACCGGCTACAACGTCGTCGCCCGACAGATCAACGGAATCGAGACCGAGGTGGAATAGTCAAACCCCCGGACCCTTCCGCAAACTTTCGTCCTATTTACTTCTCCCCGCGTGTGAGCCGGAGTGTTGCGGTAAGATCGAGAAGCCGGCGCGGACGCCGAGAACGAATCACGGAGGACGGGGCTTTGTCACCGGCTCCGAACCCCCATCCGGGTTGAAGCAAGAACGACCAGACACGCTGGCCGGCGGCTCACCCTGGGGATTACCGCCAGCGCCCAGCCGCGGTTGAGGAAAGCGGGACAGCCAAGTGCGGCCCACCGCGGCGGTGGGGGGGGGGCAGCAATGAAGGTCCTCCTCGATGATGCATTTGGCGTCCGCGATTAGGGTTAATTGGGCCGCCGTTACGAAGGCGGCGAGCGGCGGCGGGCCAACGGTGTCCGGGTAAAGAGCAGGCCGGAGCGAAGGCGGATGTGTCCGAGTTCCGGTTACAGGCAGGAGGAAAGGCGACGCTGGAAGAATCGCAGAGCTTCGCGCCATGGGGTATTATGGCACCAAAATTGGCGCAGGGCCCAAATGAACTGGCCGGTGAGCTGGCGGGCGTGGCCGACCATTTCGTCGGCAGGCACGCGTTGCTCCGTGGGGCAGGAGTCACGGCGCGGTGCCTGACAGCGGGTGGTTTCTCCTTCCGGACACCGCCGTGTTCCAACGTGGCGAGCTTGCTGGTCGACCCGGCGGACGGGCTGGGGCCGCTGGGCCGCTCTCGTCACTTCAACACCGGGCGCGCGCAGCTCCGGTCGGTCGCAGCGTTGCCGGCGTGGCCGTGGTCGAGCCTGCATGGGCTGATGACTCCGCGGCTGCGGCCGTCGTGGTATGCGCCGGATCCTGCACTGGACCACGCCGGGGGCTCGAAGGACACGGCGGCGGGGCGCGCGAAGTATTTGGACTAGCTGGCGCGGGTATGACCCGGGGACGTGGGTAACAGGTTGTCCGGGGACACGGGTCACACTTTCAGGCTATGGCCTGGAACCAAGTCACCCTCATGGAACCGAAGCACGATTCGTCAGTCGTGCGGCCAGCGGTCGCTTTACAATCGAGGAGCTGTGGGCGGACTTTCGCGTGAGTCGGAAGTGAAGCGAGGGTGCTTCCGGCCGGAAATCAGACCATTGGCGGCTGATAATTGACGGATCCCACGGGCAGGGTGGGCCGTGCCACGAAAATCCGGACGACCCAAATCAACCGACATTGATCGCACGATCTTTGGCGTGCGCTTGAACGCATTGGGTTCTGTTCGCGCTGGAAAAATTTCCCGTGCCCTTGGTATGAGAGGCGCTGACGCGGAATATCGTGCTGACACCCGGCAACGTCATAACCAGCGTCCTTTTCCCATGAGCAAATCCGCCATCGGTGGTCTCGAAATCACCGGACCCGTCACCCCGCGCTATGCGGAAATCCTCACCCCGGCTGCCGGTGCCTTTGTGGCGGAGCTGGCGGCAAAATTCGGTCCGCGCCGCGAGCAACTCCTCGCCCGTCGGGTCGTGCGCCAGGCCGAGATCGATGCGGGCCAGATGCCGGATTTTTTGACCGAGACGGCGCAGATCCGCGGGGGCGACTGGCAGGTGCCGCCCCCGCCGCCCGATCTCGTCGATCGGCGCACGGAGATCACAGGGCCGGTGGATCGGAAGATGGCGATCAATGCGCTGAACTCCGGGGCGCAGTGCTGGATGGCGGACTTCGAGGATG
The DNA here is from genome assembly GCA_044358025.1 of Opitutaceae bacterium. GTDB lineage: Bacteria > Verrucomicrobiota > Verrucomicrobiia > Opitutales > Opitutaceae > GAS368. Next base: position 6,321 of record JBIKOK010000186.1, on the reverse strand, counting down.
CCAACTCTCCGACCTGGGAAAACGTGATTGAGGGGCAGATCAACATGCGCGATGCGGCGCGGCGCACCCTCACGTTCGAGAGTCCGGAAGGGAAGAAGTACGCGTTGAAGGAGAAGATTGCGACCATCGTGGCGCGGCCGCGCGGGTGGCACATGGAGGAGAAGCACGCGCTGCTCGGAGGGAAGCGGATCTCGGCGTCGCTCTTCGATTGGGGGCTCTATTTTTTCCACAATGCCAAGGAACTGATCGCGCGCGGCAGCGGGCCGTATTTTTATCTGCCGAAGATGGAGAGCCACCTGGAGGCGCGGCTGTGGAACGACGTGTTTATCCATGCGCAGGCGGCGCTCGGTATTCCGCGCGGGACGGTGCGCGCCACGGTGCTGATCGAAACGATTTTGGGGTGCATGGAGGCCGAGGAGATTCTCTACGAGCTGCGCGAGCACGCGTCCGGGCTCAACTGCGGGCGCTGGGACTACATGTTCAGCTTTGTGAAGAAATTCCGGAATCGGCCGGAGTATCTGTTTCCCGACCGCACGCTGATCACGATGACGGTTCCGTTTCTCCGCGCGTATGCGCTGCACGTGATCAACGTGTGTCATCGGCACGGCGCCTACGCGATGGGCGGGATGGCGGCGCAGATTCCGATTAAGGGTGACCCGGCGGCCAACGCGGCCGCGCTGGCAAAAGTCTACGCCGACAAAGTGCGCGAGGCGTCGGATGGCCACGACGGCACCTGGGTCGCGCACCCGGGGCTCGTGGCGGCGGCGCTGGAGGCGTTTGCGCAGCACATGAAGGGGCCGAACCAGCTGCATCGTCTCCACGACGTGAAGATCACCGCGGCGGACCTGTTGGCCCCGTTGCACGGCCCGATCACCGAGGGCGGGGTGCGGTGGAATCTGCATGTGGGCGTGCGCTACCTCGAGGCGTGGCTCGGCGGGTCCGGCGCGGAGCCGATCCACCATCTGATGGAAGATCTCGCGACGTCGGAGATCTCGCGCTCGCAGCTCTGGCAATGGCTGCGCTACGGCGCGACGCTGGCCGACGGCCGCAAGATTACGGCCGAGCTCTACGACCAACTGTTGGCGGACGAGTTGAAAAAGATCCGCGCGGAATACGGCGACGAGCGCTATGACGGCGGGCATTTCAAGGAGGCGACGGAGCTGTTTATGCGGATGTCGAAGAGCGCGCAGTTCGACGAGTTTTTGTCGCTGCCGGCGTATGAGCTGCTGCCATGAGCGCGCCGCCCACACTGGATGAATTGAATGCCTCCGATTGCGCCGGCTTTACCGCGGCGCTCGGGCACCTGTTCGAGCACTCGCCGTGGGTGGCGGAGGAGACGTGGCGGCGACGGCCGTTTCGCGACGTGGCGCAGCTGCAGGCGGCGTTGTGCGCGACGATGCGCGGGGCGACGCCGGAGCGGCAGCTCGCGCTCATCCGCGCGCATCCGGATCTCGCCGGTCGGTTGGCGCAGCAGAACAAGCTGACCGTGGAGTCGACGCGCGAGCAGGCGAGCGCAGGCTTGAACCAACTGAGTGCGGAGGAGCTGGTCGGTTTTCAGAAATTAAATGCGGCTTATCTCGGCCGGTTCGGCTTCCCGTTCATCATTTGTGCGCGCCTGAGCAACAAGTCCGCGATTCTCGCGGCGATGCAGGCGCGCCTCGGCCATTCGGCCGAAGGGGAACTGGCGACGGCGCTGGGGGAGATTGAAAAAATTGCCCAGCTGCGGCTCACCGATTTGCTCAAACTAAATTAACCGCGGATTTCGCCGATTGCGCCGATAAATTCCCTGCCTTTATCCGCGTCATCTGTGTACTCCGCGGTGAACAATAAAAATGCCCGCCAAACTTAGCACCCACGTTCTCGATCTGACCACCGGTCGGCCGGCGGTCGGGATGGTGATTCAGCTGCTCCGCACAGGGCCTGAGCCCGCGTTGATCAAAACGGTCACCACCAACGCCGACGGGCGCACCGACGGGCCGCTGCTTGACGAAACGACGATGGCGGTGGGGAGTTACGAGCTGGTGTTTCACGTCAGCGAGTATTTTTCCGGCCACGGGGTGGACTGCCCGTTTCTCGGCCAGGTGCCGATCCGGTTTAACCTCACGGATGCGGCGGCCGGTTATCATGTGCCGCTCCTCGTGACGCCGTGGGCCTACAGCACGTATCGGGGCAGCTGAACTGTGACGATTCAGTCTGCCGTAGGCCAGCGCGCTGCGCGCGCTCCGAAAACGCGCCCGCAAGCGGGCTGCTTACGAGGGCACCCTTCATTGTTCGAATCGACGAGGGCGATCGCGGCCGACTGAATGGACACGGTTAAGGCGTGGCTTTACTCGCGGGTCATCCGGCGTCACTTTTGTGTCATGAACATCACGCTTCCGCTCCAAAGCATGACGACGGCCGAGAAATTGGCGTTGATGGAAGCGATTTGGGCCGATCTTTGTCGCGATGAGAAGCTCGTCGATTCGCCGGCCTGGCACGAGCAGGTGTTGCGGGAGCGCGATGCCGCGGTGCGCGAGGGCGGCGAGATCCCGACCGGTTGGGACGAGGCGAAACGACGCCTGCGCGGCTTGGGGACATGAATCTGGAAATTTTGCCCGCGGCGGAGCGAGATCTCACGGACGGATTCTGGTTTTACGAGAGGCAAGAGGCAGGGTTGGGACATTATTTTCGAGAATCCTTGATCGGTGAAATTGAATCATTGCTCACCTGCGGCGAGGTGCATCGACGGTTGTTTGGGTGGCACCGGCTGCTTGCACGGCGGTTTCCTTATGCCGTCAACTATTCGGTCCACGAACAAACCGTGTTGATCCGCGCCGTGCTCGACTGCCGGCGCGATCCATCCTGGACGCGACGCAAACTACGATGAAAGCCAACGCCCTTGCTAAAATGCTCGATGAACTCGGTCACGTGAGCGACGAGGAGGGCAGGCTCACGCGGACGTTTCTCTCGCCGGCGATGCGACGGGCAAATGGGCTTGTCGGGGGCTGGATGCGCGAGGCGGGGCTGGCGGTGCGTGAGGACGCGGTGGGCAATCTCATCGGGCGCGCGGAGGGGGCGAAGGTCGGGGCGAAGACGCTGCTGCTGGGGTCGCATTTGGATTCGGTGCGCGATGCGGGGCGGTTCGACGGGCCGCTGGGCGTACTGCTGCCGATCGTCGCGCTGACGGAATTGAGGCGGCGCGGGGTGGCGTTGCCGTTTGCGGTCGAGGTGGTGGGGTTTTCCGAGGAGGAAGGCTTGCGGTTTGCGAGCGCCTACCTCGGGAGTGAGGGCTACACGGGGCGGTTGAAGGCCAAAACCCTCCGGCTGCGCGACGGTGCGGGCGTGAGCGTCGGCGACGCGCTGAAGGAGTGGGGCGGCGGGAAATTTTCGTTGCCGAAGGCGGCGCATCGGCGGGGCGAGTTACTGGGCTATGTCGAGGTGCACATTGAACAGGGGCCGGTGCTGGAGGCGAAGCAGCTGGCCGTGGGTGTGGTGTCGGCGATTGCGGGGCAGAGCCGCTTCAAGGTGACGTGGACCGGTCAGGCGGGGCACGCGGGCACGACGCCGATGGGGTTGCGGCGGGATGCGCTGTCGGGAGCGGCGGAGTTTGCGCTCGCGGTCGAGAAACGGGCGCGGCGAGCGGCGGGGCTGGTGGGGACCGTGGGTGCGCTCACGGTCTCGCCGGGGGCGGCCAATGTGATTCCCGGGCAAGTGGTGCACACGCTCGATGTGCGGCACGCCAGCGACGCGAAGCGGCGGGCGGCGTTGATCGAATTGGGAAAAGTGGCCGCACGGATCGCGCAACAGCGGGGACTTTCGGTGGTGTGGCAGCGCACGCAGGACAACGGGGCGGTGGACTGCTCGCCAGCGTTGACGGCGCAGCTCGAATGCAGCGTGAACGCGGTGCAGGGGCAGAGCGTTTCGCTGGTGAGTGGGGCGGGCCACGACGGGGTCGTGATGTCGGCGCTGACGCCGGTGGCGATGCTGTTTGTGCGGTGCCGCGGCGGGTTGAGTCACCACCCGGATGAGGATGCCTCGGCGGCGGACCTCGAAATCGCGTTGCGCGTGATGGTGGACTTTCTTCGGAGAATGGCCCACCAACACGCGTCATGAAACGCACTGGTCCCATTGTCCGAGAAAATGCCAAGACTGTCCACGAGCCCGAACGGCTCGATCTCGTCGTGCGCGGCGGGCGCGTGGTGACGCCGGAGGGCGTGCTGGACCTCGAGATCGGCATCGTGCGCGGCAAGATCGTACGGCTGGCGCCGAGCGTCACCGACGCCACCGACCTGGAGCTCGATGCGAAAGGGCGCTACGTGTTCCCGGGGATCCTCGACGCCCACGTGCATTTCAACGAGCCCGGTCGCGCCGACTGGGAGGGGATCGCGACCGGATCGGCGGCGCTCGCGGCGGGCGGCGGCACGATGTTTTTCGACATGCCGCTCAACTCGGAGCCACCGGTGCTCGACGCGGCGGGGCTGCGCGAGAAGCGGGCGCTGGGCGAGGAGAAAGCGTGCACGGACTTTGCGCTGTGGGGCGGTCTGACGCCGGGCAATCTCGACAAGCTCGCGGGTTTGCGGGATGCGGGCGCGATCGGGTTGAAGGCGTTCATGTGCCACAGCGGCATCGCGAGTTTTCCGAACGTGGATGCGAAGACGCTGCGCGAAGGCATGAAGCGGGCGGCGAAGCTCAATCTGCCGGTCGCGGTGCACGCCGAGGATGAGGCGATGGCGGCGGCGTTGACCGAGAAGATCAAAGTGACGGGGCGCACCGATGCCCGGGCGTGGTTGGACTCGCGTCCGGTGGCGGTGGAACTGGAAGCGATCCGGACGGCATTGGAAATCGCGGGGGAGACGCAGTGTGCGTTACACATCGTGCACGTGAGCAGTCCGGAAGGCATCGCGCTGATCACGGAGGCGCGGCTGCAGCGCGTCGATGTGACGGCGGAGACGTGTCCGCACTATCTTTTGCTCAACGACAAGGACGTGGGGCGGCTCGGGCCGCTCGCGAAGTGCGCGCCGCCGCTGCGCGACGAGAAGCGACGCAAGGCGCTGTGGGCGGAGTTGCGCGCGGGACGCATCCAGACGGTGGGGTCGGACCATTCGCCGGTGCGGCCGGAGATGAAGGACTCGGCCAATATGTTCGCCGTGTGGGGTGGCATTGGCGGTGTGCAGCACGGGTTTGAGCTGTTGCTGTCCGAGTGCGAGCAAACGGCGGACAAAGATCTGCCGATCCTCGCGGCGGTGCTGGCGCGCAATGTGGCGCGGCGCTTCCAGATCGACGACCGCAAAGGGCAGATTGGGTTGGGGCGCGACGCGGATTTTTCCCTGATCGAGTATGGCAAGGCGCGGACGATCGCGGCGGAAGAGCTGTGGACGCGGCACCGCATCAGCGCCTACGTGGGGGAGAAGAGCCGGGCGCGCGTGACGCACACCTATGTGCGGGGCACGGCGATTTACGCCGACGGACGGTTTACGAATCTGCCGCAGAAAGGGCAGTTCTTGGCGCCGCACCGGCCGCGGTGTTGACCCAAATGAGCGCGGGCTGACGCACCGCGTTGATGAATTTTTTCCCATGAGCATTCCCTATGGCCAAACCCGCACGCGCGTGGCTGCGCGTCACGCCCTGATCGCCCCGGACGGACACGTAAAAAGCGTGGTGCCGGGGATGACGGGCGCGGCGACGATCGTTTTGATCAATCCGACGATGGGGGCGCGGTTCGCGCAGGTGTTGGTGACGTTTGAGGCGGGGGGGAGCGCGGTGCAGCCGGCGAACGACGGGGAGACCGCGGGGTATTTTGAGACCGGCGGGGCGATCCTGACGGTGGGCGGGTTGAAGCAGAAGGTGGCGGCAGGCGCGTTTTTCTACGCACCGGCGGGAGAGGCGTGGTCGATCACGGCGCCGAAAAAAGGCACGCGGGTGACGCTGTTTCAGAAAAAGTTCGAGTCACTCGCGGGCGGGGCGGCGCCCGAGGCGATCATCGGCGATGCGGCGAAGGTGCCGGGGCAGCCGTTTCTGGGCGATCCGGATGCGCGGCTGCAGGTGCTGTTGCCGGATGTGCCGGCCTTCGATCTGGCGATGAATATCTTCACCTACCAGCCGGGTGCGACATTGCCGTTCGTGGAGACGCACGTGATGGAGCACGGACTGTTGATGTTGGCCGGGCAGGGTGTTTATCGGCTCGAGGACTCGTGGTATCCGGTGGCGGCGGGCGACGTGATCTGGATGGCCTCTTATTGTCCGCAGTGGTTTGTCGCGATGGGCAAGACGCCGGCGAGTTATCTTTACTACAAGGACGTGAACCGGGCGGCGGTGTGAGTGCGGGCGGGAGCGGCGCGGGGG
>JBIKOK010000384.1:0-3864 GCA_044358025.1 Opitutaceae bacterium | reverse complement strand
CTCCCGCGCGTCGCCGTGGTAGCCGAGATAGGTGGCATGCAGGAGTTCGAGCGCGCCGCGGAAGAAGTCCGGGCCGGACTTGCCGCGTCCGAATTTCGCGGCGGGTGAATCGGGCCGGACCTCCCAGTTGCCGAGCGACTTCACCTTACCGTAGTGCTCCAGCTCGAACACTGTCGGGGTGACGCGATAGGCGTCGGCGAAATACTCCGGACTGCGCACGGTGAAGCGATCACTCGTGCTCGAGAAGTAGCCGTTCACCATGATGCTGTCGTCGCGATAGCTGATGCCGTTGGCTAAAATGTGACGGTGGAGGGTCTCACGGTCGGTGGGGTCCGTCAACGCGTGGACGAAGTCATCGGAGATGACGAGCGGCGCGCGTTTGAAATACTTCCGATGAAGATCGACGTGTAGTTTTCTCACGGCGAGGGAGAGCGTCTTCCCGCTGCCCGACGAAGTGTGTCCCTCGCCCCAGTCGCCGATGCTGCCGACGTCCACATAGCGCACCCACGGCTTGTCATCGTAACGCGCGGCAAAGGCCGCGAGGAACCGCTCCAATTTTTCCAGGAAGATCGGATCGTCGAAGAGCGGTTCCCACGGGCCGTCCGGGCCGACTACTTCGCCTCGCCGATAGTAGCCGCCCTTGGCCCCTGCTTCCATCACCCAGCGCGGAGTAGCAAACTGTTGTTCGACCCGGTCGGTGCTCGTTTCCTTGCAGCTGATCCGGAAGGAAATCCCCAGTCCATGCGCGGTCCACTTTTCGATGATCCGGTCGATCACCGCCCAGTCAAACTGGCCTTCCATGGGTTCGAGATACGCCCACGCGAGACGAATGTAGACGTGGTCCATGCCCGGGAACTCAAGTAGATCGGAGTCGCGGGCGATGAGATACTTATTGGGGTGGTTGTCCGGATAGTGGTGATACCAACCCTTGTGCGGGTTCACGAGGACGCGCGTGGCGTCGTGCAGCGGTGTGAGGTCGTGCGAAACCGAGGGCGTCGCGGACGAGGCGACGCGCATGACGGCCGCGAAGGCAGGCTTGGGTTGGTTGTTGCCGTCGAAGAGCAGGGGGCTGCCGTCGCGGCGCCACGAGACGGCGTCGTTCACGCCCCAGAACGTCACCATCTTGACCGAACTCCGGTGTTTCAGGAAGGCGCGGAACACGCCCTCGTAGGCCCGGGCCAGTCGCTGGTCGGCCTCGGTCACCAAGCCGCCTTGCGTGGTGGTGGCGTTGGCCGCGACCTCGGCGTCCGTGCTACGTTGCCCTGCGCGGGCACTGTTGATGTCCAGTTCGGTGACGTGAATGGGCAGGCCCAACGTCGCGAGCTCGGTCAAGGACCGGTCCATCCTATCGAAGGTGCCGGTGGTGACATTGAGGTGGCCTTGTGTGCCGATCGCGTGAATCGGCACCTTCTGCTCCTGCAGCGATTTGACCAGCGTAACGAGCTTCTGGATTTTTGCCGGGTCCTCGAGGCCGTAGTCGTTGTAACGCAAAATCGCGTCGGGATCGGCCTCGTGGGCGTAGCGAAAGGCCTGAGCGATGTAGTCCGGCCCGATGATTTTCAGCCACAGCGAATCGCGCAGGGGTTGCCCCGGGCCGTCATTTGCGATGGCTTCGTTCACCACATCCCAGACCTTGATTTTGCCCTTGTAGCGTCCGACCACGGCGTGGATGTGCTCGCGCATCCGCTCGAGTAACTCGGCGCGGGACGCCCGCGGGCCCGCGTAAGCGGGTTTCATTTGGCCCGGTTGTTTTTCGCTCGGCGGGTGAGCGGAAGCGGGGGCCGGATGGGTGCCGGCAAAAACCCAATCGGGCGTTTGGTTGTGCCACACCAAGGTGTGGCCGACGAGAGAGAGCCCGTGTTTTTCACCAAACTCCACGAAGGCATCAGCCGGGCCGAAGTCGTATCCATTCGGTCCTTCGCGGGGATGAATGCGCTCCCACTTCATGTCGTTCTCGGCGGTGATCTGGTTGAACTGCGCCTTGACCAAGGCGATCTCCTGCTCGACCTGCGCCAAGGTGCGCCGGCCGGCGGTGGAGCCTGTGGCGTGGGCGCGGTTGATCGCCGTGCCCACGAGGAAGTGCTCCTTGAAGGCGTCTTTCAGCGCGTTGGACTTATCGGCCGACCAAGCGGGCGCGGCAGCGAGTAAGCAGGCCAGGCTGATGAAGCCGGCGCGGGCGCTGAGCATCGGGAAGCGAATCTTCATAGGTGGATCAACAGCGGCGAGGGACATTCCCGCCGCTGGCAGTATGACGTCTTGGCACCTCCGCTAGGTTTGCCGCAGCGCGACGTGAAGCTGCGCTTATCCGGATAGTGTTGATACCAACTTTTGGGCAGATTCACGAGGACGCGTCTGGTATCGTGCATTGGTGTGTGCCTATGCCCGATCAGAGCAGGCGGTGGCTGGGCCTTGGTTTTCATTTGCTACAGAATGCAATATTGTGTCCGCACCGCCCAGGGCCTAGGTCCTGATCCGGAAAACAAGTCGGAATCATTTACTCCTTCAATTTCAGCCGTGTATCGGTGACTTCGAAGGTGCCTTTGACCTCGCGCGGCAACCGGAAGCGCAGGAAGGTTTGATCTTTGAACCTGGTGCGGATCTCGAACTCAAGGCTGTGTTCCTGCCATTGATCGTTGAGCGGAATCCTCTCTTTCTTTGCGACGACGCGAGGTCCGTCGGTCGCTACGAAATCGGCCGACTCGGCCAGCTCGAAATCCACCGATTGGCCAGGTGTGCCGCGGATGCGGAATGCCACACGGTAGCGACCGGGGGCGAGAGTGACGCCCTTGCCCAGAGAATAGCGAAGACTGGATCCCCGCCCAAAGTCACCGGTGACTCGGATGACGCGATGCCCAAGGGAGCCGGCCGCGGGGCTGTCAATATCGATCTCTTTTTCCATGCCGGGAGAATTCCCTTCGAGCGTCCAATAACGCCACGGGTTGATCAGCTCGACCTTCGGGTCCGCGGTCCAGGGCTTCACGCCTTTCCCTTGAGGCGCAGGCGGCATTTTCACCGTCAGCAGTTTTTGCGGGACCTTGTAATGCAAGCTATCGTCGAAGGCGGGGCTGTCGAATTGCACATTTTTGAGGGCAATATCCTGTGGGGCCTCCCCGATGCCGATGAAGCCGAGCGGGTGCCAACCGCCGCGGAAGTAGTTCGCGTTGGCGAAGCGTGCGCTGGGTAACATCCCACCCTGCCGGTCGATGAGGGCGAGAGCAACGAGGTAAGACCCGGGCTTGATGTTGGCCGGGAGCGTCGCGTGACCTTCATCGGAAGACGCGACGGCGGGGCGGCGATAGGCAAAGGCCTCACTGTCCCAATTCTCGCCCGGCAACCATTTGCGGATGTCCACGCCCGCCAGTGGGGCTGACCAGACTGGCTTCTTCGTCGCGAGATCCAGCAGTGCGACGGCCACGGGCCAGTCGAGATAGAAGGGAGCGCTGCCAGCGTTGCGCACAGAGAGTTTTATCGTGAGTGGCTGGCCGGGCTGCACGGTGAGCGGGTAGCCCGCTGACTCCAGCACGAGACGATAGCCGAAGGCCTTTTGCAGCTCGGCCGCGCCTGCCAGCACTTCGCGGTCGGAGTCGTTATAGCTGCTGATCCAGCCGAGGTAGCTCGTCTGGTAACGCCGGATCTTGTCGATCATGTAGCGGCGGTAGGCTGGCACTTTCATGGTCTCATCGGGTTTGAACCCGTAGGTTTCCGTCGGCTTCGAGCTGCCTGGGCGGGTGGTTTGCCAGTTGTATTCCACCTCACCTTCGATGGGGGCTCGCTTCCAAATTTCGGGGTAAACATGCGTGGCCTGCCAGGGGAACTGACTTTCTGCACCGACGGTCTGTTCGCGGCTGAGGTTGGCAAAGGTGT
>JBIKOK010000185.1:0-13161 GCA_044358025.1 Opitutaceae bacterium | reverse complement strand
CCTCGCCGATCACTTGCCCCTGATCGCGGCCAAGCGTGATCACCGCCAGTTCACCGTGAAGGCCGGCACGGAGGGGGCGTGGGTGTGCGGTGTCGTGCTGGCCGACGAAAACCCCCTTTACGAAGACGCCAACGTGAACGGCATCGACGATGCCTTCGAGCGCCAGAAATACGGGGTGCTGTTGCCCGCCGGCGCAGCTATTCCGACCCGCCAACAACTCGCGCAGGACTGGAAAGCCGCCCAACGCGCCAAAGCCCCGCCCGCCCTCTTCGTCCAGCGCCCGATGCCGGACCGCGTGGCCGCGCCCATTCCAGGGAAGTAGCGTCAAGTGCGATTCGGACGGAGTGCCACCGAGCTGGCGGCCTGTATCGGGGGCACAAAAAACGCCGCGCGGTGAGGCGCGGCGTGGGGAGAGGAGCGGGGCGGCGACTCAGTCGCGGCCGCGGAGATTGGTGAGAAGGCGGAGGATTTCGAGGTAGAGCCAGACGAGGCCGACCAGGAGGCTGAAGGCGAAGTGCCAGCCTTGTTTGGCGTCGGCGCCCTGTTCGATGGCCTGCTCGATGGCGGCGAAATCGATCACGAAGCACAGGGAGGCGACGATGACGATGACGGCGCTGATGCCGAGGCTGAGGTTGGAGGAGCCGCGGACCAGGCCGAGGTCATGGCCGAAGAGGCCGGCGACGAGGTCGACGAGGTAGAGCGCCATGATGCCGAGGAGAGCGGCGGAGATCACTTTGACGAAGACCGGCGTCGCGCGCAGCACTTTCATGGAGTAGAGCCAGAGGACGATAGAGAAGCAGGCGCCGGTGCCGGCGACGGCCTGGAAGGCGATGCCGGGATACTTCAGGCTGGCGAAGTAGCTGATGGTGCCGAGGGCGAGGCCCTGGGCCGCCGCGTAGCTGCCGATGAGAATCGGGTTGGTGGCGCGCGTGAAAATGATGACGAGGGCGAGCACGAGGCCGACGATGGTGCCGACGAGGCCGGCCCCGGCGGGAATGTCGCCGCTGACGAGGCCGCGCCACGTCAGCGCGAAGGACACGCCCGTCACGAGGAGGAGGGCGCCGGTGCGGTGGATCACGCCGTTGAAGGTGAGGGTGTCGCCCGTGATGCTCTCGTTGGACAGGCGCCGGATGGTGGGATTGGCTTCGAACATAGGTGGAGGGAGTTGAGTGTCGCTCTTAGGGAACGCCGCAACGGGCGCGCGTCAAGACGGCAGGCGACCCGGCGCGGCGGGTGGGCGGGGCGGGGACCTTGACAACGCGGGCGGCGGCGGCTTCGTCGCGCGTGGTTATCCTACCATGTCCGCTCCTGAACTCACCATCGGTTTCGATGCCGACGACACGCTCTGGCACAACGAGGCCATTTTCGAACGCGTGCATGAGCGCTACCGTGCGCTGCTGGCGGACTATCACGATGCGGCGACGGTGGACCGAACGCTGTTTGCGACCGAGATGCGCAACCTCGCGCTGTATGGCTACGGCGTGAAGGGTTTCACGTTGTCGTCGATCGAAACGGCGATCGAGCTGACCGGCGGCAAGATCCGTGCGGAAGAAATCCAGCGGTTGATTGTGCTCGGCCGCGAGATGCTCGCGCACCCGGTGGAGTTGTTGGACGGTGTGGCGGACACGTTGACCGAGCTTGCGGGGGCTTACCGGCTGCTCGTGATCACGAAGGGCGATCTGCATCATCAGGAGCGGAAACTCGCGCTGTCGGGCGTGGCGGCGCATTTCCGGCATGTCGAGATCGTGTCGGAAAAGGACGTAGGCACCTATGCGGCGATCTTGCGCCGGTATGCGGTTGAGCCGCGCGAATTTCTGATGGTGGGGAACTCGCTGAAGTCGGACGTCATCCCGGTGCTCGCGCTGGGCGGGGCGGGCGTGCACGTCCCCTATCACATCACGTGGGAGGCCGAGCGGGTGGAGACGGGGCCGGCGGCGAGCGGGGATTTCTTCGAGATCGCGACGCTGCGGGAATTGCCGGGGGTCGTGCGGGCGTGGGCGGCGGAGCGGGCGCAGTAGGTCGAGTCGATGCCCCGCCCTTGGCGCTTGGGGTGGGATGGCAGGAGGGCGGGTCGGAGCCCCGGCCCTACTGTGCGAAGCCGTCGACGATCACGCGGGCGACGGTGTGGAGCAGGGTGCGCTCGTTGGCGTGGTCGGTGGTGAACGTGACGAGGAGGAATTTGGCGCCGTGGGGGAGCTCGATGTAGGCGGCGTCGTGGCGGGTCTGGCTGGTCCAGCCGGCTTTCGACCAGAGCTTCGCGCCGGGCGGGAGCACCGGGCCGGTGAACTTGGCCTGGTGGTCGGGGTCCGGGTCGGGGGTGCGCGGGTCGCGGGACAGGAGCGTCATCATTTCAGCACTACGGGCGGCGGTGACGCATTGGCCGGTGGCGATCGTGGTGAAGAGGCGCGCGGTGGCGTCGGTGGTGAGCATGTTGCGCTTCGGTTCGAAGAGGCGGATAGCCTGGGACTCGCGGCCGTAGGGACCGTCGCCCCAGGGTTTCTTGTGCGCGAGGACGCCGGTGTAGCCGAGCGAGGCGAAGTAACGCGTGACGGCGTTGCGGCGGTCAAACCACGTCGTGATCTCGGCGTCGGGGAGTTCGGGTCCGCTGGTGGTGCCGGTGAGGAGGTCGATGAGGTAGTGCGTGGCGTCGTTGGAGGAATCGACGATCATGTCCTTCATCGCGCGACGCAGCTCGGGGGTGTCGGCGAGTTTCCCGTCCTCGAGCCAGCGGTGGGCGGCGGCGAGGTAGAAGAGTTTGATGACGCTGGCGGGGTAGATCGGGACGTCGCCGCGGTAGCTGGCGCGGGGAGGGGCGGAGGTGGACGACGCGGGAGCGGAGAGGTCAACGAGGGTGAGGGCGAACTGGGTGGGGAGGAGTTTCTGCGCGGCGAATTGGGCGAGGGCGGTCTGCACGGCGCGGTCGACGAGCGGCTGGAGCGCGGGGGTGGCGAAAGAAGTCACGGCAGGGGCAAGGAACAGAGCGGCGGCGAGGGCGAGGCGTCTCATGGAAGGGGCGGGAGCCGGACTTCGCCGGAGGCGAGTTTTTCGAGGAGGCGGGCCGTGAGGCGGGCGCGTTCGCCGATGCTGCCGAGGCGGACAAATTCGTCGGCGCTGTGGAGGCGGTCGCCGATGGGGCCGAGGGCGTCGAGGTTGGGGAGGCCGGCGGCGGCGAGGTTGTTGCCGTCGGAGGCGCCGCCGGTGTGGACGGAGGTGAAGGGGGCGAGGCCGAGTTCGTGGGCGGATTGGTGGAGGGCGGCGAGGGCGACGGCCTCGACCGGCCCGCTTTCTTTGGGCGGGCGGTTGAAGGCGCCGCTGAGGGCGAGGTGGAGGCCGTCGCGGGCGTTGATGGGGGCGGCGAGGGCGAGGAGGCGGGCGATGAAAGGATCGCGGTCGGCCATCCGGGTGACCCGGAGGTCGAGCTGGGCCTCGGCGAAATCGGGGACGACGTTGGTGGCGGGGCCGCCGCCGCGGATGTTGCCGATGTTGAGCATGACGCCGGGCAGTTCGTCGGGCACGCGGTGGGCGGCGGCGAGGAATTCGGCGAGGGCGGCGATGGCGTTGCGGCCGGCGCGGGTGGGGCTGGCGGCGTGGGCGGCGCGGCCGTAGCAGGTGGCGACGAAGTTGCCGGTGCCCTTGCGGGAGTGGACGACGTCGCCGTTGGGCCGGGCGGGTTCGTAGACGAGGGCGAGGGCGAAGCGGCGCGAGGCGGCGGCGGCGGCGAAGAGGGGGCCGCTGCCGAAGGAGCCGATTTCCTCGTCGGGGGTGAGGAGGATTTCGTAGCCGAGGCGGGCGGCGGCGGGGGAGGTTTCGAATGCGCGCAGGGCGGCGAGGATGACGACGAGACCGCCCTTCATATCGGCGACGCCGGGGCCGCGGAGGGTGTCGGCATCGAGCAGCGTGCAGCGCTGGAAGGGGGAGTCGGCGCCGTAGACGGTGTCGAAGTGGCCGGAGAAAAGCAGTTGCAGCGGGGCGGCGGGGCGGACGCGGATGCGGAGGGCTTGGGCGGGCGTGCCGGCGAGCGGGACATGTTCCACGGTGGCGCCGGGAAGCGTCGCGAACTCGGCGGCGAGCGCGAGGCGCATGCGGTCGAGGCCGGGGAAATTATCCGAGCCGGAACTGAGGTTGGCCCAGGAGATGAGGAGGTCGCGGAGCGCGGCAGAGTCCATGGGCGGAGTCAGGCGGGGGTGGGCGCGCGGCGCAAGTGCGGCGGGGCAGAGGTTCGCGGCTTGCCCGGAAGGTCGGATTCCGACCTGTTCCCGGCATGCAACGGCGAGTATTTCTTCACCGAATGGCGACGGCGGCGGTTGCGACGGTCGCGGGGCTGAACGGGCGGGAGGCGGCGGTGGCCACGGGGGCGGACGCGGCGCAGAGGACGATTCAGACGGTGCGGGGGAAAATTCCGGCGGGAGAAATGGGGTGCACGCTGGCCCACGAGCACGTGCTGGTGGATTTCATCGGGGCGGAGCAGGTGTCGCCGACGCGGTATGAGGCGGACGAGGTGTTCCGGGTGGTGTGGCCGCATCTGCATCAGGCGCGGGAGTTGGGCGCGCGGACGCTGGTGGAGTGCACGCCGGCTTTTTTGGGGCGCGATCCGCGGCTGCTCGTGCGCTTGAGCGAGGCGAGCGGGCTGCAGGTGTTGACCAACACGGGGCTGTATGGGGTGCGGAAGAATATTTTCCTGCCGGCGTATGCGCACACGGAGTCGGCGGAGCAACTGGCGGCGCGGTGGACGGCCGAGGCGCGTGATGGAATCGCGGAGACGGGAGTACGGCCGGGTTTCATCAAGAGCGGCGTCGATGCGGAGCCGGTGCTTTCGGCGGTGCAACGGAAGCTGGTCGTGGCTGCGGCGCTCACGCATGCGGCGACGGGGTTGACGATCGCGGTGCATACGGGGCGCGGGCCGGGGCTCGAACAGCTTGATGTGTTGAAGGACTACGGCGTGGGCGCGGCGGCGTGGGTGTGGGTGCACGCGCAGGGCGCGAAGGAGGAAGACCTAATCGCGGCGGCGGAGCGCGGGGCGTGGATTTCGTGCGACGGGTTGAACCGGGCCAGCGTGACGCGGCACCTGCACCTGTGCCGGGAGTTCAAGCGGCGCGGGCTGCTGGGGCGCGTGCTGTTGTCGCACGATGCGGGGTGGTTCGATCCGGCGAAGCCGGGCGGCGGGACGTTTCGGCCGTATGACTTGTTGTTCGCGGTGTTTCTGCCGCTGTTGCGCGAGAACGGATTTTCTGAGGCGGAGATCGAGCAGGTGACCGTGCGGAACCCGGCGGAGGCGTATGCGGTGCGGGTGCGAGTGAGGAGCTGAGAGCGCAGCGCGGAGAGCTGAGAGCTCGATCAGCGGATAATCCCGTCTCTCACGAGGCGGGCCACGGGAAGTCGGAACGAGGATTTGATCAGAAGCGGACGCCGGTGGTGATGCGCCAGACGACGGGGGGGGCGATGCCGTAGATCAGGAGATCCGTGAAGGAGGTCTCGTTGATGGAGCGGGTCGACTTGAGGAGGTTGTCGGCGTTGAGCTGCACCGAGGCGTCGTGGCGGGCGAGCTTGACGGCGTATTTCGCGAAGAACGACAGGGACGTGGCCGGTGGTGCCAGTGGTCGACGAAGGGTGATCCGAGGACCTGCCGGCGCCGGCGATCCGCTCATCGGATGGCTGGGTTGGATACGGCCTCCCCGATGCTCGGCAGCCGGGCGGAGGGCCGATCGGCGAGGGGCGCGCAGTTTTGCGCGGGACGCCGGTTCGGTCGTGTCGTCTCGGGCGACAGGAAAGAAGCTTGACGCGATAGCTCCATGATATCACGAAGCTATCCGGTCACTCGTTCCTCGATGAAAACCTCCGATTCCACGCTACAGTCCTCGAATCACGAACAGCCGGCCCGCGTCGCGAGCGGCTGGATGGGTCTGGTGGTCAACGTCGCGCTCTATGCGGCGGCCCCGCTGCTGATCTTTGTCGGCGCCAGAAGCCACGTTCCGCTGTTGATGTTCGGCGGTGGGGGGGCGCTCATCGCCGCGGTGGGGTTGTCTTGCGGTTTTTTCACGCTGCAACCGAACGAAGGGATGGTCCTGATTCTCTTTGGGGCTTACAAAGGCACGGTGCGTGACAGTGGTTTTTGGGTGGTGAACCCGTTTTGCAAGCGGATCAAAATTTCGCTGCGCACGCGGAATTTCAACAGCGACAAAATCAAGGTGAACGAGAAACGCGGCAATCCGATCGAGATCGCCGCGGTGGTGGTTTGGCGGGTGCAGGACACGGCGCAGGCGTGCTTCGATGTCGACAACTACGAGAACTACGTGCGCGTGCAGAGCGAATCGGCGGTGCGCCATGTCGCCAGCAGCTATGCCTACGACGATGGCGAGCCGGACGAGATCACGTTGCGCGGGGGCAGTGATGACGTATCGGCGGCGTTGACGCGGGAACTGCAGGTCCGGCTCGCGAAGGCGGGCGTATATGTCGAAGAGGCGCGCCTGACCCACCTCGCCTATGCCCCGGAGATCGCACAGGCGATGCTCCGTCGCCAACAGGCCGAGGCGGTGATCGCCGCGCGGCAAAAGATCGTGCATGGCGCGGTGAGCATGGTCGAAATGGCGCTCAACGAGCTTTCGGCCAAAAAGGTCGTGCACCTCGACGAGGAGCGGAAAGCGGCGATGGTCTCCAACCTGCTCGTCGTGCTCTGTGGCGAAGGCGAAGCCCATCCGGTGATCAACACGGGCACGCTCTACAACTGATCATGGCCGATTTCCGCCGGGCGGCGGCGGGCGTGCTCCGTGCACTGCACGCCGTCGCCCCGGAAGAGTTTACGGCTGCAATTTGCCGCGGCGTGCATTTGAAAACCTGATTCATGGCCGAGGAACGCAAAGCTTTTTTACTCCGCATCGACCCCGAACTCTGGGCCGAACTGGAGACGTGGGCGGCGGACGAACTACGCAGTGTCAACGGCCAGGTGGAGTACCTCCTGCGTCAGGCCGTCCAAAAGCGCAAGAAGACCGCGGCGGCGGTGAAGGCGGACTGAAGTCCGCCCTACTCTCTAACGCGGATATTTCACACCCAACTTGACCAAACGCATCTCACAGAGGGCACGGAGCCCAGCCCACAGAGGGCACAGAGTGGACAAGGTGTTTGGCTCCGCGAACTCGGTTCGGACCTCGGTGCGCTCTGTGAAAAAAAGAATTTCTTCAGAAAGTGTGATTGATGCGGGCTAAGGTAGGACGTGGCGGTAGCTGACGAAGGCGAGCTGGGTGCTGTCGGGCGACCAGGACGGGACGTTGATCGTGCCCTGGCCGCCGAAGAGGGTGGCGATGACTTTGGGTTTGCCGCCGGCGAGGGGCATGAGGCGGAGCACGACGTTTTGGTTGGCGGGATGACCCTTCACCGATTTGTCGAAGGAGAGGAAGGCGAGCCATTTTCCGTCGGGGGACGGGTGGGGAAACCAATCGCCGAAGTTCGGATCGGTGGTGACTGGCTCCTGCTGCGAGCCGTCGGGATTCATGCGCCAGAGCTGCATGACGCCGGTGCGCTCGGAGTTGAAATAGATCTTGGTGCCGTCGGCGGTGTACTCACAGCCGTCGTCGAGGCCGTCGGCGGTGGTGAGGCGCGTTTCGGGGCCGCCGGCGGCGGGGACGGTGTAGATGTCGAAGTGGCCGTTGCGGCGGGCGCAGTAGGCGAGGGTGGCGCCGTCGGGCGACCAGCCGTGCCAATAGGAGGGGCCGGTGGGGGTGACGAGGCGGGCGGGGCCGCCGGTGGCGGGCACGACGTAGATTTTGGAGCCGTCTTTGCCTTCGTTGGAACTGATCGCGAGCCATCGGCCGTCGAAGGAGAGGCCGTGGTCGTTGTTGCATTTTTGGGCGACGCCGGTGTCGAGGCGCTGCGGTTCTCCGCCGGTGACGGGCAGGGTCCAGATGCCGCCGGCGCGGTTGATGAGAAAGTGCTTTCCGTCGCGGGACCAGTTGGGGGCTTCGAAAAGGGAGCGGTCGCGGTAGACGAGGCGGCGTTCGCCGGTGGCGACGACGAGGGTTTCGAGGGTGGTTTCACGGACGCGTTTCTCGGTGGCGAGGGCGACGCGGTTCCGGAGAACGACGTTTGAGATGAGGGCGGTCTCGAGGTTTTTCGAATTGTGGGCGGAGACGCCGAGGCCGACGTAAACGGGATCGGGGAGGGCGAGGGAGAGGGCGCCGACGGGCTGGAAGGGGCCGTTATTTTTTGAGACGGAGGCCGTGAAAATGTCGCCGTCACGTTCGAGTTTCACGGTCGCCGGAGCGAGGATGGGCGTGCGGATGCCGTAGGTTTCGCCGCCTTTGATTTTACGATATTGGAGCTCGATGAGGCCGTCGCCGTGCACGGCGACGTCGACGTAGGGCGAGTCGGCGTCGAGGGTAGCGCGGACGAGGGCGCAGGCCTTGCGGTGGGGCTCCTGGCCGGGCTCAGGCCAGGCGACGTCCAGGGTGAAGGAGAGGTCGCCGGAGAGTTTTTTGGAGAGGAAATGGAAGGCATCCGCTTTGGCCCACAGGTTGGCGCCGCTGCCGGTGAGGCGGTATTGCTGCGTGGCGGGAAGGTATGCGGCGGAGCCGGGGCGGGTGATCAGGCCGATGTCGGTGCTTTCATCAAATTCTCCGACGGGGGCGGCGTGAAGGGCGCGGGCCAGGCCGACAGCGAGGAGGAGACGGCGGAGGCTTCGGTGGGAACGGCGGCAAATTTGCATGGGGCGGAGGCGGTGGGACGCGGGGTGAAACGGCAGCGTGATTGCGGCGCCGCGGCAAGGGGGATCCGGCTTTAGCGTCAAGGGGGGGCTGCGCGACGGGGCTCCGGCTAGCCCGGATAAATCACCCTTTTCCGAAGAAATCCTTCGGTCACCAAGCGTACCGAGGTCCGCACCGAGGTTACGGAGCCAAGCCCCTTGTCCGCTCTGGGGCCTCGGTGGGCTGGGCGCCGTGCGCCCGGTGAAATGCATTTGGGCAAGTTGGGGGTGAAACATACGGGCCAGGGCCCGGGAGCGCGGGCGCCGGAGCGGCGCAGTCTGGCGTCGAACCGGCCGCGGCCGAGGGATGGGCGCGGACTAGCGGAGGGCCGGAAGGGCGGGGAAGAGGCACGTGAAGCACGTGCCGGCGCCGGACTGCGACTGAAAGCCGATGAAGCCGTGGTGGTGGCGCATCACGCGCTGGGCGATCGCCAGGCCGAGGCCGGTCGCGGTCTCGCGGGGTTTGGTGGTGAAAAACGGGTCGAACACACAGTGGCGGACGTCGGGCGGGATGCCGGCGCCGTTGTCGCGGACTTCGACGATCACGAACTCGCCCGGAGAGGCGTCGGCGGAGAGCGCCTTGGCTTCGCGGTGCGAGAGGTGGGCGGACCGGACGGCGAGGGAGAGCCGGCCGCCGTCAGGCATCGCATCGCGGGCGTTGATACACAGGTTGAGGAACACTTGCTGGAGCTGGTTGGGTTCGCCGCGGACTTCCGGAAGGTCCGGGGCGACCTCGACGGTCAAGGTGATGTTTCGGCCGATCAGGTCCGTGGCGATCACGCCGGTTTCCTCCAGCACGGGGCCGATTTGCACCGGGGTGAGGGCCGGTTCGGTGCCGCGGGCGAACATCAGGATCTGGCGCAGCAGCGCGGCGCCGCGCTCGGCGTTCTGGCGGATGACGCCGGCGTGCCGGGCGATGTCGGGCGCGGCGTGGGCTTCGATGCATTCGGCATTCAGGGTGACGCTCATGAGCAGGTTGTTGACATCGTGGACGACGCCGCCGGCGAGCTGGCCGAGCAACTCGATGCGTTGGGAGCGCAGCAGCTGTTGCTCAAGCTGTTTGCGGTCGGTGGTATCGCGGAAGGTGAACTCCAGCAGGGTGCCGTCCGACCAGGGGAGGCGGACGACCGTGACCTCGGCAAATGCGCCCGGTTGGGCGGAGAGCTGCAGGGCGGTTTCGAAGGTTTCGAAGCGGTGATCGGTGCCGCCGAGCGAGGCGAGTTGAGCCCGCAAGGTCGCAGCGGTGGCAGCCGAAAAACAATCGAGGATGCAGGACGGCGGCGGGCCGACCAGCTGGACGAACGCGGCGTTGGAGTTTTGGATCAGGCCGGAGGCGTCGGTGAGGACAATGCCGTCGGGCGAGTGGGCGATGGCCGCCTCGAACCGGGCCTGTTCATCGCAGAGCCGGCGATAACGGTTGAGCTGCGTGATCGTGCGAATGCGGGTCCGCAGCTCGATGAGATCCACGGGCTTGTTGAGGAACTCGTCGGCGCCGGCTTCGAGGCCGCGCAGGCGGAACTCCCGGCCCGCCAGGCCGGTGAGGAGAATGATTGGGACGTGGCGCAGCACGGGGTTGGCCCGCAGGTGGCGGCAGACGTCGAAGCCATCGAGGCCGGGCATCACAATATCGAGGAGCACGACGTCCGGGGGCGTAAGGGTGGCCACGGCGAGCGCATCGTCTCCGTTCTCCGCGAACAAAATGCGATGGCCCGGCTCCTTCTCCAACAATACTCTCAATATCAACTGGGTCATCTCGTCGTCATCGACAACGAGAACCGTCCGCGTGGTTTGCATAGCTATAGTTAGGGACAGGAATTGGATTTAAAGCCAGCTCTCTATTGGCTATCCATTGGGCGGGGAATCGCGGGAAGGGAGGCGGCGGGAGCGGTAAATTGCCCGGGCGGGCGCGGTCGGCCCGGCGGGGGCGGGCCAAAATATGCGCAAGGATTGCCAACGCGTGCCCACCCGGCGAGGGCGCAGGGGAGTAAGTTGGCGCGCAGTAAACCCCCTCCGTCTATGAAGAAAAAAAACTCCCTCCCCACGCCGGCCGTACACGAGCAGAAGATGCCGATGGCCCAGCCGGTGCAGACCATCGCCCACACGGTGGCGGAACATCAGAGCGATCCGGGCCATCATTTTCACGCCCGGGGCAAACCGTTGGACAGCCGGACGTCCGTGGCGGCGGGCGAGCGGTTGCAGCGGGTGCGCGGGCGCGCCCACGCCAACTGAGGTGCGCATCGCGGCGGCGATCGGGCCGGCACGCTGACGATCCTCTCGTCAGGGAGTGATCAGCTGCGCGAGGCTCGCGACGGAAATGTCGACCGTCGGGGCAAGGCGGTTGCCGGCCATAGAGCGGAGGAGACGGGTGCGGAGCTGGCGGGCGACGGGGTTGTGGCCGGCGGCATCCGTGAGACCGAGGCGGCAGACCACGAGGCGGCCGCCGCCCACGCGGGCTTCCCAGACCAGGGCGAATTTCCGGGCGGTGGACCCGTCGGCGATGACCTGCACGATGGGCCGGGTCGCCGCGGGCAGACCGTCGAGGCGCAAGGGCGTGGCGCGGCTCACGAGATAGGACCATGGCCAGTTGCGGTGGAAGGCCGTCGGGAAATCGGCGAAGGCTGGGTGGCGCGGGTCGCAGAGAATGCCGAGGGTGGTCGGGGGCTGGCCGCGGGTCCACGCGGTGTTCCAGAAGATGCGGGAGAGGCCGAGGGCGACGTGGGCGGGAGCGTGGTTGCGGAGGCGGGTGGGCGGGATTGAGAGGCGGACGTTCCCGCCGGCGTTGAGCGCGGCGAGGGCGGCGGCGGCGAGTTCGCCGGTGACGAGGACGTGGGCGGGGGCGGGCGGGGTGGCGGTTTTGGGCGGGTAGACCCAGACGTGCCCGTCGTTTTCGAAGGGCGGGGCCGCGAGGGCGACGAGGAAGCGGGAGCGGGCGGGGGCCGGGAGCTGTCGCAGGGAAACGGAGACGGAGCCGAGGACGGTGGCGTGGTCGACGGGAATGGTCTGGGGGCCGAGTTGGCCGCGGGCGACGACGCGGCCATCGTCCGCGACGAGGGGCCAGGTGGGGACGGTGGGGGCGAGGGGCGCGGGGCCGAAGTGGGCGACCTCGACGGCGGCTACGAGGGATTTGTCGGTGGTGAAGACGAGGCGGGCGCGGTGGGCGCGGCGGGCGCGGTGGGCGCGGCGGGCGCGGCGGAACGGTGGGGTTGCAGAAGCGGCGGTATGCGGCGTTACGACGGGGTGGGAGCCGTGGGCGTTAGAGTTGCCGGCGGTGGCGGACGACGGTGGTGGCGGTGGAGTTGCCACGAGTTCCAGAGATTGTGCCAGAGGACGTAGAACGTGGGGCCGAGGGCGACGAGGGGGTTGGCGTAGGTCATCGCGAGGTAGATCGTGAAGGTGGTATTTTTTTGGCCGAGGGCCTGGCTGGCTTCGGGGGCGAAGGCGCGGCCGCCGATGAGCCGGCCGAGGGTGAAGCTGGCGATGCAGGTGAGCAGGGACAGGGCGGCCACCTCGAAGAGCACGGTGGGCGAGAGGTGGGTCTGGTGGCGGAGAAATTCGGAGGCGTGGGCGGTGATGAGGAAAATGGCGGTGACCCAGGCGCCGAAGGTGACGTTGCCCAAGCGTTTTGGCCAGAGCGCGGCGGCGGGGAGGAGGCGGCGCACGAGCCACGCGAGAGCGAGGGGCGCGAAGACGACGACGCCGACGCTGCGGGTGATCTGCGCGAACGCATCGGGCGTGGGGTGGCCGAGGACGAACGGCAGCAGGACCGGCAGGAGGGCGGCGATGACGAGATTGGACAGCAGGAACGCCGCGACGACGTAGGGGACGCGACCGCCGAGAAAACCGGTGATGACGGGGGCGGCGGTGGCGGTGGGCGTGATGCCGCAGAAAAACGCGGCGAGGGCGACCTCGCGGCCGCCGACGAGGTAGCCGAGGGCCCAGGCGGCGGCGGCGATCGCGAAATTGGCGGCGAGGAGAAGGGCGTGGGTGCGGTGGAGGGCGTCGCGGGAGAAGCGGGTTTGCAGGAAGACGACGAAGAGCATCCCGACGACGAGCCAGCGGATGAGCCAGGCGCCGGTGTGGGCCTGCGGCAGGAGCGCCCCGGCGACGATGGCGGCGAGGATGGCGACGGTGCGGGAGAGACCGGGTTTCATGGGGAGGGAAGGGGAGAAGGGAGGCAGCGAGGACGGCACATGGCAATGATGGCGGACCGGGGGAGCGGTGGGCCGGGCGCTCGGCCGCGGCTTTGGGGGTGCAACGGAAGCCGCGCGGCGGAGCGCACGGCCCACCTCGGAGGGCGGAGCACCCCGGAGCGTGGGTGTGCATGGGCGCGGGGTGGAAACGAAGGTGAGGCGATGCGCCGGGGTTCGCGATGGAGTACGAGTAGCTGCGGGTCGGAGGTGGGCCGGGCGCTCCGCGCGCGGCTTCGGGGG
>JBIKOK010000184.1:0-13187 GCA_044358025.1 Opitutaceae bacterium | reverse complement strand
ATGTACCCATGCCACCATCGGGCCGCCGACGCCGCGAGCGCCCGGGTGCGCAGGAAGGCGGAGACGGTGACACGCTCGACACGGGCTTTGCCGCGAATCGCGCGCGCTTCCGCAGGCGAGACTTTGAACGGTAAGGGTGGGCATGATTAATGGGTCATGACCCCAGCGGCGGCGGTCGAGACGTGCGAGCGAGGCCGACGCCCGGGGCGACGCCGTGGGCCGTGACCCAGCTGAAAAACCCGGATTCGAGCCCCCGGACAATCCGGCTTCGGATCAATTCAGCGGGTTCGCCAACCGCGCCGCCGCTCCCGTTTCGTAGCGCTCGATCCACGCGCGGTGCCACGTGCCATAGTCGCCGGCCTCGATGTGCGCCCGCGCCGACGCCATCAGATCGAGATAAAAACCGAGATTGTGCAGGGTGCACAGCGTGCAGGCCAAAATCTCGCCCGACACGGTCAGGTGCCGCAGATAGGCCCGCGAGAACCGCGCCGCATAATTCCCGGAGCCTTCGCCGCTCTCGACGATCGGCTTCGCATCGGTCCGGAATTTTTCGTTGCGCAGATTCAACGGCCCATCGGGCGTGAAGACGAGACCGTTGCGCGCGACCCGGCTCGGCAGCACGCAGTCGAACATGTCCACGCCCAGCGCCACCATCTTCAGGAGCTGCGGCGGGGTGCCGAGCCCCATTGTGTAGCGGGGCTTGTCCGCCGGCATGAACGGCGTCGTCGCCGCCACCTGTTTCAACATTTCCGGTTCCGGCTCGCCGACGCTCACCCCGCCGACCGCGTAGCCCGGGAAATCCAGCGCCGCGAGCGATTCCGCCGCCTCGCGGCGCAGATCGTCGAACGTCGAACCCTGCACGATGGCAAACACATGGTGCCCGTTGGCCAAAAACCCGCTGTCGGTGGCGATCTGCTTGCACTGGCCGGCCCACTTGAAACTGCGCGCCACCGCCTTCGCACAATCGTCCCGCTCGCAGGGCCACGGCGGGCATTCGTCGATCACCATCGCGATATCGCTCCCGAGATTCTGCTGAATCCCCATGACCTCTTTCGGGCCGAGGAAAAGTTTCTTGCCGTCGAGGTGCGATTGAAACGCCACCCCGTCGTCGCGGATGTCCCGCAGCTTCGCCAACGAAAACACCTGAAACCCGCCGCTGTCGGTGAGGATCGGGCCGTCCCAGCCCATGAATTGGTGCAACCCGCCCAGATCGCGCACGAGTTCGCTGCCGGGCCGCAGGTTCAAATGATAGGTGTTCCCGAGGATGATTTGGGCCCCGATCTCCTTGAGATGCGCCGGCGTGAGCGACTTCACCGTGCCCTGCGTGCCGACCGGCATGAAGATCGGCGTCTCGATCAGACCATGGCGCGTGCGCAGCCGGGCCCGCCGGGCGGCCGTAACGGTGTCGGTTTTGAGGAGCTGGAAGTGATCGGGCATCGGAGCCCCCCACCCTGCCCCACGCTTGACCCGCGGGTCAATCCACCGATTACTCGGAAGACGTGCTGCTCGTCATCGACAACTACGACTCCTTTACCTTCAACCTCGTCCAATACTTTGGCCAGTTGGGCGTGGCGCAGCGCGTGTTCCGCAACAACGAGATCACCCCGGCCGAGGCCCTCGCCCTCAACCCCGACCGCGTCCTTCTCTCCCCCGGCCCCTGCTCGCCCCGCGAAGCCGGCGTCACCCTCGACATCATCCGCGCCTTCGAGGGAAAAAAGCCGATTCTCGGCGTCTGCCTCGGCCACCAGTCCATCGGCCACTATTACGGCGGCCACGTCGTCCGCGCCTCACGTCTCATGCACGGCAAAACCTCGCCGATTTTGCACCGGGACACCGACGTTTTCCGCGGCATGCCGCAGGGTTTCGCCGCCACGCGCTACCACTCGCTCCTCGTCGAGCGCGCCACGTTTCCGAAGGATCTCGAGATCACCGCCGAGACCGCCGAGGGCGAGGTCATGGGCCTGCGCCACCGCACGCTGCCCGTCTGGGGCGTGCAATTTCACCCCGAATCCATCGCGACCGAAGGCGGGATGCGGATTCTCCAAAACTTTCTCTCGCTGAACTAGTCTTGCCGTCATGCGCTGCCCGAAATGCACCTCCATCGAGGACAAAGTGATCGACTCCCGCATCAGCAAGGAGGGCTCGACCATTCGCCGCCGTCGCGAGTGTCTCGAATGCAGCCATCGCTACACCACCACCGAGGCCGTCGTCCGTGACGGCGTTGTCGTGATCAAACGCGACGGCCGCCGCGAGGAATTCGACCGCGAGAAACTCAACCGCGCCGTCCGCGCCGCCTGTCACAAACGCCCCGTCGACCTCGAGCAGATCACCATGCTGGTCGAAGACGTGATGGACGCCCTCGAAGCCCAGTTTGAAAGCGAAATCCCCTCCCGCGCCATCGGCGAAGGCGTGATGCAACGCCTGCGCCACGTCGACCAGGTCGCCTACGTCCGCTTCGCCAGCATCTACAAACAATTCCGCGACGTCGCCGAATTCGTCGACGAAGTCAGCGCGCTCGGGAAAAAATCGCCGAAAGCCACGGATCCGGCCGCTTCCTGAGCGTCGCCACCGTCCTCCTTCCCGCGACCGGGTGCGTCGGCGTTTTCTCCATGGCTGCCTCCTCCCGCGACGATCTGCGCCGCCTGCATTTCATCGACGCCCTGTTCGCTCACGTCACCGGTCACGACCTCTACCTCGCGAACCAGATCAAGGCGGCGATCACGTTCAGCCTCGCCGAACTCGAGGCGCAAACCGCCGCGCATCCCGAATTCGCCGGGACCTACGACGCCGCGTTCAACGCCGCCGCCGCCGATCTGCTCGCGAAGCTCTTCACCGGTCTCCCGCGCCACGGCTTTTTCCATTGGGACGCTTCGCTCACCCTCGCTGCCGCGACGCCGCTCTTCACGCGCGCCGAAATCATGGCGGGGCTGAAACACCTCGCGCCCTACCGCGAGTCCACGCTCCTCGTCACCAACCTCCGCCCCGCGCTGATCCCGCCGACGCGCCGCGCGACGCCCCGCCGCCAGCGCGACTACGAAGAGGCCCTCGCCTTCATCCGCGCCCTCGCCGCCGCCCGCACCGTCCGCGGTACGAACCTGCAACTGCTGTTCTTGTAGGAGACGGGTAGCGGGCGGTGAGCAGCAAGCCTGAGCAAGTGCGCGATTGCCTGATGCTCGCTACTCGCTACCCACTACTCGCTACCCACTACTCGCTACCCACTACCCACTACCCACTACTCGCTACCCACTACCCACTACTCGCTACCCACTACCCACTACTCGCTACCCACTACTCGCTACCCACTACTCGCTACTCCGTGAAAACCCTCTTCCAACGCATCATCGACCGCGAGATCCCCGCCAAGATCGAACATGAAGACGACCTTTGCGTCGTCCTCCACGACATCCAGCCGCAGGCCCCCGTCCACCTGCTGATCGTCCCCAAGAAACTGATTCCGCGCGTCTCCGAGGCGACCCCCGCCGATGAACCCATCCTCGGTCACCTCCTCTTCGTCGCGAACCTCGTCGCAAAGAAGCTCCACCTTGCCGCCGGTTTCCGCCTCGTGATCAACAACGGCCCGCACGGGTGCGAATCCGTCCCCCACCTCCACGTCCACCTCCTCGCCCAGCGCCAGATGACGTGGCCGCCGGGCTGAGGAGGTCAGGTCGCCGCGCTGCCCCGCCCCCCCCCAAGCTCCGACTCACTTCAAATACTTCGCCAGCCACGCGTGCACCTCGCCGTACCAGAAGCGGCTGTCCTCGCCCTTCATGATCCAGTGGTTCGCGTCGGGAAACACCAGCAGCTTGCCCGGCACCTGCAGGCGTTGGACATAGGTCCACATTTCCATCGCGTTGTTGATCGGCACGCGGAGGTCCTGCTCGCCCACCGTCACCAGAATCGGCGTCACCCAGCCCGTGCCCTTCGCGTGGTTGCCCGCATAGGTCGTCGGACTCTGCTCGCGCCACACCGCGCCACCTTCCCACACCGGACCACCGTTGTTCACCTCGCGGTGGTAAATGCTGTCGCTCGTCGACCACTGGGTCGCGTGCGTCGCGAGGCCCGCGTGCGAGATGATCGCCTTGTACCGCGTCGTCGTCGCTTCCATCCAGTTCGCCAGATGCCCGCCGTAGCTCGCGCCGCCCGCCGCCTGCCGTGAGCCGTCGATAAACGAAAACCGTTTGATCGCCTCGTCCGCGCCCTGGTTGATCTCATCGCCCGGCGTCTTCAGGGGATCGAACTGGATCGCCTGGCCAAACGCCTCGGTGTAGCCCGTCGAACCCGCATAATTCGTCAGCACCAGCACGTAGCCCGGCGCGGCGATCAGGTGATAATTCCACCGGATACCCCACTGGTCTTTGAACTGCGGCGTCGGCCCGCCGTGCATCACCACAAACAGCGGATATTTTTTCTTCCCGTCGAACCCCGCCGGCCGCACGAGGAGATTCTGGATCGTCCGGGCCTTCGCGCTGGTAAATTCAAAGCGCTCCACCGCCGGCAAATCGAGCTGCGCGAGCTTCGCCACGTTGAACTGCGTGAGCGCGCGATACGTGCCCGCCGCCGCGTCGAGCCGCACCACTTCCGGCGGACTCGCCGCGCTGTCAAAACTCGCCACGAGCGCCGCCCCGCCGCGCGACAGGCCCGTGAGGCAACCCTGCTTCGGTACGTCGTGCGCCTTCACCGCGCCGCCCGTCGCCGAGACCGAAAACAACTTCGTCTGCTCGCCCGCCTCCGCCGTAAAGTAAACCGTCTTACTGTCCGCGCCCGCCACGAACTTCACCACCGACAACCCGAACTCCGCCGTCAGCGCCGTGCGCTTCGTCGCGTCAAAGGGCCACGGAAACGACACCACGCGGTCGTGGTGATACGTCTTCCCATCGCCACCCACTTCATACTTCGCGATCAACGCCCGGCCGTCCGGCCGAAACGCCGGGTCATCGTAGCTTCCGGCGCCCTCGGTCAGTTGCTTCGGCTCACCGCCCGCAATCGCCACCGCAAACAACTGCGTCGGCGTCGCCGCGTAGGCCGCCTGATTCCGCGTCGTGCGCGCGACAAACACCACGCGCTGCCCGTCCGGCGCCCACGCCGCCGGCAATCCTTCGCCCGTCTCTGCCTCCTTGCCCCCGAAGCCCGGCAGCGCCGCGAGCTTGGTGCCCGCGAGGAGATCGCGCGCCTTCGCGCCGGCCTTCGCTTCCTGCACAAACAAGTGCGCCTTCTTCTCGTCGAGCCAGCGGTCCCAATACTTGATCGGGAAACCTTCATACACGCGCGCATTATATTTCCGGTCCTTGATCGCCTTCGCCGCCTTCTTGTTGGCCTCGTCGTCCGCGGCGCCCGGATACACCTCACTCACAAACAAAAGCTGTTTCCCGTCCGGACTCCACTGCGGCGCCCGCGCCCCCGTCGAGAGCGCCGTGATCCGCTCCGCCTCGCCACCGCGCACCACATCAAGCACGTAGATCTGCGCGACCTCGTCGCCGTCGCGCTTCGTCGAAAACGCCACGCGTGTCGCATCCGGACTCCACTCCGCCCCGCTCTCCGGCGCCTTCGTCTGCGTGAGCGGCCGCGCCGGCGCACTCCCATCGAGCGGCACCAGCCACAAATCCGCCGACGTGTCCTTCGCGTCGTAAGCGGGCTGCGTCACGGAAAACACCGCCCACTTCCCGTCCGGACTCGGCACCGGCGCGCCGACGCGTTTCATCAACCAGAGATCCTCGTGCGTGATCGCGCGTTTGGGGGACTCTGCCGCCGGCAATCCGACCGCGACCAAACACAAAACGACGAACGACCCGATTCGAGATTTCATCCCCCCAGCCTCAACGGCGCGCACACCGCAGGCAAGTTCCGGTTCGCGAAAAACGCCGCACCCCACCGCCGGGCGGTGACAAAACGCCAAGCTCCAACCCCCAAGCTCCAGAGAAACTCCAAACCCCGTTTCGACCGACCTCGCACCTGCACGTCTGATCGCAGCATGCGCTGGGTGCTTCCGTGGAGGTTTGGAGCTTGGTCCTTGGAGCTTTTTCTACCCCCGCGCCTCAAACGCCCCGTCCGCCCGCTTCGCGATCCGTCGTTTCAACCCCGACATCATGAGTGTCGCCGACGCGACGCCTCACCATCGCTGGGACCAAGACTTCACCCATTGTTAAGTTGAAACTGTCGCCGTAGCCCCCAGCGTAGCGGTCATGCAAACAGTCGAAGAACTTGTGGCGGCAGCAAAGGAGCTGCCGGCCATTCAGCGCGAAAAATTGTGCGAACAAATCGCGGATTTGCTGGATGCACCGCTCTCGATCGAGGAAACAGCGTGGGCCGATTTGGCGGTACAGCGGGCAGACGAGTTGCGCTCGGGCAAAGTGGGCGGGGTGCCGGCAGAGGACTCTCTGGCCAACGCCCGCCGGCGCCTCGGGCTGTGAAGGCGATACTTCACGACGAGGCTGACCGTGAGTTTCAATCAGCCCTTGAAACTTATCAGACGGAGTCGCAAGAGCTGGCGGTCAGGTTTTATCGCGAGGTGCTGACCACGCTGACCCGCATCGAATCACATCCCAAGGCGTGGCCGCGGCTGCGCGGCGCGGTGAGAAAATGCCTCGTGACCGGATTTCCCTACAAACTGCTCTACACGATTGAGCCAGACAGGATTTTTGTCGTCGCGGTGATGCACGCGAAGCGTTGGCCGGGCTACTGGACGGAGCGGCTGTGATTTTCTTCACCGACTACGTGGGACCCATCCGCGAGTAGGCCTGATGCCGGCCCTTCCAGCTCCGACTCTCGTGTCATCCGTGTGTATCGCGGGCAACTCCTCCACCGTCGCCACCTTAGCAGCTGGAACCCAACGCCCCAACCGGACCGGTCTCTCAAATCCTCGCCGCATCGAAGCGCAGCGCAGGCTGCCCCCGTCAAAACGCAACACGGTGCCGACGGCACCGCAGCCCTTCCGAACAAAGCCTTGCGCGAAGCCGGCCACGCCATCCGCTACGACGGCGCGGAAGAGTTGCGAAGACTACGTGGTCGTCCGAAAACTGCCGTGATTTCACCCATCACCCACTCGGCTTCCCCTTCAACCGACAGCACCGCAAGCCAGCAGCCCAAGGTCGTTTGTTCTCTGCATCCCGACTGCTGGAGAGTGCCTGATCGGGAAACAGCCGAGGTCGAGCGGTCGCGGAAGCCATCGTCTTCCGCGCCGGCGACTCTCAGCCCGTTGAACATCGCTCCGACTCCGGCCATCGGCGCTCCAACTCTTGGGGTTTCCGCGCCGGGACCGGTTGCGGCGTACATCTCCTGTCTCACCCCAAATGGTCGCCCATCAACGTCACGCGGCCGGTAGCACGTGGAGCGCGCCAGCAACAGCAATCACTTCATCGCAGAGGCTGCACTGGATGAACAGGGAGCGAGCTACCGCGACGGTTTTGTGAGAATTCCCTTCGCGCCACGCGAATTCGCGTGCCTTGTTGAAAGTTGCGACGCGATCCCGTGAGGTCGCCCCACGAAGCGCGCTGGCGGTGCGCCGGGGGAGTCGGATGGGGTCAACGAAAGGCCGTAACGACCTGTCCCGTTCAACCGCCCTCGTGAGCGGGCCGGCGATCCCATAGCGCCAAACAGCGCAGCGGGCTGACCCTTTCCGGCTACACCGTCAATGAGCGCGAGATGAGCGGCCTCATCCCGATCAACGACTCGAGCGGACCTGAGGCCCGGCGGTCGCGCGTTGAGCGTCCAAGGCCGCTCCGGTCAGCGAGCCTACCGGAACAACCGCGAGCATCGGGGCATCTGTTCCCCCGTGGGGCCGGATGGTATATCCCACATAGAGTTTTCCCTGATACTCGTCCGCACCAGGATACATGAGGGAGGTCTTGTCCCGCCGATCGAGCGCCAGCACCCGGGTGAAGGTGGCCCCGCCCGGCTCGCCCACGGCGATCGTCAACGGATTGCGACCGGTCCCGGTATCGGACGCCGTGGTGCAAATCAGATAAGGTTGTCCCGTACTCAGACGACCCGCGTAAGGCTTACTGGTCGCCATCGGAAGGTTGCTCGGCTGGGAGGGGGTCCAGGTGCGGCCCCAGTCGTGGCTGACGGCCACCAGCGCCAGCGCCTCTTCTCCGTATCGCGCGATGTTGATCAGCCGATCACCGTCCCGGAGGAGCGCCGACTCGCCCCACATCTTCCCGGGCACCCGGGGAATGATCACGGGGTCCCATCGCGTGAAGTCATCGCCGTGACTGATGGCGACCGCGGCCGCCGTTCCCTGCCCCACCCGCAAACAGGACATGATCCAGTTTCCGTTCGGCAGCTTCATGGGTTTCTGCAGGGGCCACAAACCGTCGCCGCCCACGCGCCCGCGCGATTGCCATTGGCCAGAGATTTCCTCCAGCACGTAAGCCCGGATGTGCAAGTCCCGCAGCTTGCCTGAAAACGCCGCATGAAAGGACCACAGCTGCCCTTCATGGGAATGGAATACTCCGTGGCTGACCGCCCCATCGCCCTCACCTTTTCCAATTACCTCCACCGGGCCCCACGTGCGCCCCCCATCCTTGCTCGTAAGATAAACGGCTGACTCCCCGGGGGAGTTTTCCCCCTGAGTCGCGAAATTCACGTTCGACCCGAAGGATGCAAACAGCACGCCCTTGTGCCACGCCACATCGACCCCCTTCATCCACCCGGGCGGCAGACTGGATCCCGAGCCAGAGGGCTTGATCGGATAAATCACGACGCCGTCTGCCGCGCTAATGTCGGCGGACTTCGGGACCTCGCCGCCGGTCCAAAGCGGGAAGGGCTCGGCTGCGCCGGCAGCGGCCACGATGATGGAAAACAGGAGCGATGCTGGCGTCTTCATTTGGAGTAATGCTGTCGTTTTCATTTTAAGGAAAAACCACCACTTTGACGTTTCTCAGGTGTAACGCGGTTGCTGACTCCGCCGGCGCAAAACCGAGGGTATTCAGCCGATGATATCCCTCGGCGTAGACCGCGGATAGTCCATACTCGGTGAGACCTGCAACCGACAGATCGAACCTGCCGGCAGCAAAGCCTGCGGTGATCACGACCTCCTGCCACGTGTCCGGCTGAAGCCAGAAACTCGACCGCAGGCGCGTGCTCCGCCCCGCCGCCGTCGGCGCTCGCCGCACCATGCCCACGGCTCCGACGGGGCAGAATTCGAGGCCGAAGGCGAGGTGGGTCCGCGAGCCGGCCCGGAGATGCGCCGGCGATCCCGCCGCCGCGCCCATTGCGAGAGCAGCAAACAGCTGCAGGTCGGAGAATTTCATCGGACTCGTCCCTCCGTTCAGAACCGTCCCGTCACTCCTATATTGAACGCGGTGCCCGATAGAATTTCGACGAAGGGTAGGCCGCGCTCGGACGAGATCAGCACATTGTCCGCCTCATCGGTCAGATTGAATACGCTGATATCGAGAGTGTAGCGCTTGGAGATCGCGTAATTGATTTTCAGGTCGACGCGGGTCCGGGCCGCCGAGTCGAAATCAGTCGTGCCGGAAGTCCCTCGGTAGGTTCGGTCCTGCCAGTTGATGAGCGGCCGCACCTGCCAGGATTTGCCCACATAGGAGATCCCGGCATTGAGCGAGCGCGGCGTCATGTTGGGAAGCTGCGAGGTCACGGCGATATTCCCGAAGTCGCCGCGCGCGCGCAGATACGTGAAGTTCGCGAAGGCCCCGAAGCCCGACCAGATTCCGGGAAGGTCGCGGAACTGGCGCTGCGCCGAAATTTCGACGCCCTTGATCGTGGCGCTGCCGATATTGCGCGCCATGCGGCGTTCGTATCCGGCATAGAGACCGGAACCGTCGACACCCTCGGGCGGGACGACATCGGTGAACGTGCGGAAGTAGCGGCTGATTTCCTTCTGGAATCCGCTGACGGAAATGAGCCCGATCGGATTCAGATAACGTTCCACCGAGAGTTCGAAGTTGTCGGAGAGATAGGGCTTCAGCTCGGGGTTGCCCGTGGTAACGATCTGGGTTTCGTCATTGGCCGAGACGGTCGGCATGGTGGCGAGAATGCTCGGCCGCGAGATGCTCCGGTTATAGCTGCCGCGCAGCAGCAGGCCGTCGCGGGGTTCATAGACCAAGTGGGCGCCGGGAAACACTTCGGTATAGCTCGACTTGAACCGCTGTCGGCTCACGTAGGAGCGCTCCGCGCGGGCCACATTTGCGGCCACGACCACCGGGTCGACGCTCGCGCCGCCGACGTTATTTCCACCCCACGCCACCGACGTATTGCGGATCCACGAGGAAAACGTGTTGTCCGTCTGCTCTGCCCTCACCCCGGCGACCACTCGCACCTGTTGCACGCGCCAAGTGCCCATGAGATACGCGGCAGGTGACTCCTCCTGAATCTCGGTTCCCCGGGCGCTGGCCGCCGTCAGATCGGAATAGGCCTGCGTCGCGGACTTGCGCCAAGCGGGCGCCGGAGCGATCGCCTCCTTCTGCGTGACCATCGGCAGAAACGGAAACGGCCCGTAACCCGGCCGCGCGAGGCGGAAGAGGTCGGTCGCGGCGTTGGCCATGCCGTCGTCCGCGGAATTCGCTACTCCATCCGCCCCGACGTAGGTCCAACTGTCGGAGTTGCGCAAATCGTCGGTGAGCACGCGGCGATAGACCGCGCCGGTCTTGGTCTCGAACTTACCGTCGGCCGAGCGCCATTTGAGATCGGCCTTCAGGGTGTAGCTCTCCTGAGGCGCTCCCGTGGTCTTGGTGTTGGTCAGCGTCTGGATGCGGTAGTTGGCCGGACTGCTCCAGGAAGGTCCTGCAGTCTGCACCAACTTCGGCTGATGGATATTCCCATTCCGGCGATCAATCTGGTAGCCCACATTGGACACCTGAGCGGTGGCGTTGAGGAAGTAGGGATTCCGGCTCAGAGCACTCGAGTAGGAGCCCAACAGAGATAACGTGGCCGCTCCGCCGATAAGTTTGAAATCTCCGCCGACACTCGCACGGCGGTAGCGCTCCTCGCGCACCGAGTTAAGGGAAGTAATGCTCAATACGGTGCTGTTGGTCGGAAGGATGGTCGAATTGTCGAAGGTGCTCCCAGGCGCAAACGCCGCGACGTTGGCCGCGGCACCGAGCGCGCGGGCAAACCAGCGGCTGGCATTTTTGTCCTGCGACGTCACGCCGATGCGCAGGAACAGATAGTCCGACTCGTTGAGTTTGTAGTCGAACGACGTCGTGGCGCTAAACTTGTCTACGGGACCGCCGGTGTCGCGGGCGCTGTGGAAGCGGCTCAGAAAATCACCGGAAGCCGTCCGCACATACGCGTCGCTGAGAGTGCCTACCTGTTGCGGGCCGGTGACCGCATCCATCGACGGCAGCTTGCTCCACGCGAGGTCCACCGCCACGCCGAGATTCTTGCGACCGCCGAGGACGTCGAAGCTGTTATTATACGCCAGCGCCGTGCTCCCGAATTCTCCCAGCTTCGGCATGTTGGGAGACTCGCCTACGTTTCGCTTCAAGCCGCTGAGCGTGGCGTTGAGTTGCAGGCCCGGCCGCCGATCAAAGTGCCGCCGTGAAACGAGGTTGATCGTGCCGGAGATGGCGTCGGCATCCTGATCGGGCGTGGGCGCCCGGATGAGTTCCACTTGTGAGAGCCCGCTGGTGGGCAACGAGCCGATGTTGTAGCCGCGGTTCGCGCTGTTGAGATTACCGAACGAGAGCGCGACACCCTCGCCGTCGACCGCCACCTTGGCGAACTCGATGCCCATGCCGCGAACAGAGACATTGAAGAGGGAGCCGTCGATGTAGTTAACGTTAATACCCGGAATTCGCTGCAACAGTTCGCCCGGGTTATCGACCGGCGCGCCATAGGCGTCGGTGGCCACCACGGTCTTCAGGTTGGAGGAGTGGCGCTGTTGTTGCAGTGCCAAGGCTTCGTCCTCCCGCACCGTGCGGACGAAAAATTGGTCCAGTTTCACCGCCGAAGACCCGAGATCGAAGTTCTGCACCACCTGCCCGCCGGCCGTGACGTCGACCGTCGCCGTGGCTTTTCAAGGCCGGTATACGACGCCGTCAGCACATAGCGGCCGGGCGGGACGAAGAGGGTGAAACTGCCGTCGGCCTGCGTCTCGGTCCGCGTGCCGCTCGATTCGATCGCCACCACGGCACTCGTCAACGTGCCACCGCCCGAAGTGTCGCGCACGAAGCCGGAGACTTTGCCGGAGCGTTCGCTCTGCGGCTGGGCGGACGCGACGTGCGCAGCCATAAGCGAGGCCAAAGCAAGAATGACTCGAAGCATCGGTCGCATCGTTTCTGAGCGCGCAGTGGAGCATGGATTCGAAAGGCGGATCGTGGGATGCATGGGGATTTGGGTTGGGTAGGTTTAGTTTTTAGGAAGCGGGGTGGGTAACGGGTCATCTTCCGTCGCGGAGCCTCCGCGCGGCGGAGCGCATTGGGACGCAGCGGGTGGCCGAAGAACGATGGGCTGCGCCATAGGCGCCGGATACGCCTAACGCACGTGCAGACTCGAAATCGGGATCACGGCCATCTCGGCACTGTTGTTGTTCCACAGCTCACGGCCTGTGCCGACGCGCCCGACCCCGCCACCGCTATTGGAGTAGCCGACATAGAGGTGGCCCGCGTGTTCGATGGTATAAGGATATGCCAGCGAGGCTTTCTCGTGCGACTCACCCGGGCCATCGGGGAACAGCGCGGGACGGATCAGGAAAATCCTCGCGAACACCGTCTCTCCGGGCCGGCTGACTGCGATCGTCAGCGGCGAACGGCGGTTACCGCCATCCGCGGTCGTGGAGCAGACGAGGTAGCTTTGCCCCGTGCTCAACCGGCCCGCGTAGGGCTTGCTCGCCGCCATCGGAAGATTGGTCGGCTCCGAAGGCGTCCACGTGCGCCCGAAGTCGTCGCTCACGGCCACCAGCGCGGTGGGCGCAGCTCCATCGCGGCGGGCGAGGTCAATCACGCGTTTTCCGGTCACGACGACGGTCGACTCGCCCCACATTTTGTCGACCTCCGCGGCCTTCGGGATGACCACCAGATCCCACTTCAGGAAATCTCCGCTGCGGCTGATGGCGACGGCGGCCGGGTTGCCCTGCCCGATGCGGGCGAAACCCGCCATGATCCAATTGCCGTCGTCCATGCGCACCGGCTCCTGCAAGGGCCAGAAGCCGCCTTCGATGACGGTGCCCTTGGGAACCCACTTTCCGGTGGCGTCATCGAGCAGATAGGCGCGCGTGTGCACCTGTTTCA
>JBIKOK010000080.1:0-25813 GCA_044358025.1 Opitutaceae bacterium | reverse complement strand
GCCCCGCGGGCCTCGCCTTGGGCGCCCGGCAGCGGATCGACGCCGCCCTCGTTGATGTGCATCTGCCCGGCATGAGCGGAATCGAAGTTTGTCGCATCCTGCTCGAAAACGCGGCGACCGCGGGCCGTTACGTCGTCGGTGGCCGACGCTCCGCGATAGGCATGAATGATGCGGCCCCCCGTCTAGTCACATAAGGTTGCCAAAGGTTGCCACACGATTCTGATGCCCCACGGGGGTGAAGGCCTCGTGGGGCGGATTGAGCGGATTGAGCGCAAAAAAGGTTGTCAGAAGGTTGCCAGATTTTGTGTTTCTGGCTTCACATCGCCGCACTTTCCTGCACATTTTTGCTCGTTCTAAAACACTAACAATTAACTAAGTCCGCGATTCATTAGCGACTTAGCATCCCAAATCTTTCACGGTTCGAATCCCCGTGGGGACGCCAGCGTAGAAATGCCCGCTACTCGAATGAGTTGCGGGCTTTCTTTTTTCTAATGTCCCCTTTTCGGCCACTTTGCTGACACGTTTGCGCCCCGG
The DNA here is from genome assembly GCA_044358025.1 of Opitutaceae bacterium. GTDB lineage: Bacteria > Verrucomicrobiota > Verrucomicrobiia > Opitutales > Opitutaceae > GAS368. The sequence continues at coordinate 25,279 of JBIKOK010000080.1, read as the reverse complement.
TGGGGCAAGGGGCCGGGATGTCCCAAGCGGGAGGATGGATTGCGCGACACCGGCGACGCCGTCCAGACCCGCCAGCCCCACAAGTGGCTGCTGTAGTCGCCGCGTAACTACCCGGGTCCAAGAGAACACAAAGCGCCGAATCGGGTTGCCACGCGGTCTCCGAGTCGTCTCTTCGGCGCGCTTAAATCAATCCAATGAAATCAACAACCACTCGGGCGAATCTTGCGGCGCTCGTGAAAAAAGGTCTGCGCCACGCCTGTTTCGTCAGCGCAACCCTTTTGTTTCCGCTTCCCCTTTCGGCTCAAACCACCGTGCCCCTGTCAGGTGGGGATCTGGGGCAGGGCCTGACGCTGGTCCGTCCAAGGTGCTGTTCGCTTTCGGTTTGAATGCGATCGGTAGCACGACAGTGCAGGGGGTAACATTTGTGCCTCTCGCGCTTGGAATTCCCTCGACCGCGACTTTGAGTCCTTTTGCGGCCGGTCAAAATTCGGCCGACGATAACGCCCTGGGCGGTCTGCTACAGACGGTGACTTGGAACCAAGGTGGCCTCTCGCCGATTCAAAAAACGTTTTCCGGACTAGTGCCGAACGGCCAATATCGTTTCGATGTGCTACAATGGTCAGCCCAATACGCGACGCGCGAGCAGGCGATCGTGGTGAATGGGGCGCTCGTGGCGATTACGACGGTCTCCTTAGGTTCGGAGTCGGCGCAGAATACTTATTTTGACACCTTCGCTAACGCCTCGGGCCAAATCGACTTCCTGATGACACAATCCGGAAGCTACGGTGGGATCGGCCATCAGGACGGTGTGATTGCGAACGCGCTGGTGCTCTCCAGTGTCAGCGCAGTCCCCGAACCCTCAACGTACGCCGCAATCTTCGGTGTCGCCGCATTGGGGGTCGCGGCGTATCGGAGACGGAAGAACTCTGTTTGATTCGCGACTACAGACCCGATTTCCTCGCCCCAAGAGCCTGTGCCACGCGTTCAACCGCTACGCGAGCACATCACCCCGACCACGGCATAGAGCTTGGTTGCTTCACGGCGTGGCTGACAATTGACATCCATCGTCTTCCATCGGGCAAAATGCTCAGAAAAAGGGGACAGGCCCTCAACGTGTGACAAACCAGCCGCCCCGCCGCCCTCGAATCGCCCCGAAAGGATCCGGCCAGCTTCCCCGAAGGATCCGGCCAGCGTCCCCCACCGCTCGCACCACGCCCACGCCGCCCGGCGGACGTCCGTGGGGCCGCCGCCCGGCCGGCCAAAACCAGCCGCCGCTGATCAGCCGCGTCGCGGCCTAATTTTGGCCGTTTGTTGGGCTGAGAGATTTCGGAATCCGGGTCGGGTGAAAAATTGACGTTGGAAAAAAGAGATCGGGGGAAGGTTTTTTCGAGGGAAGGGCGAAAGGCGGGCGTGGGGCGGTGGCGGCGGGCGGTTTCAGGCCGCGCGGAGGGCGGCGCCGAGGCGGTGGAGGCGTGGGCCGTTGTCGGCCGGCGGGAAGCCGTCCTTGGTTTTCATGATCCGGCTCGCGGGGTCGGTGAAGTTGACCTGATCTTTGGACTGCGGCGCCAGAGCGGGGGCTTGCGGCGCGCGGCCGCGGGGCGGTTTCCCACTGGCGGCGGCCTCGGAGCGGCGGGCGAGTTTGGCTTCGTGCTCGGCCGGCTCGGCCTGAAAGCGGGCGTAGGCGCGCGCTTCCATTTCGGCCTTCGCGCGCTGGAGCTGGGCTTTGCGCTCCTGGCGGCGTTGTACTTCGGCGGGAAGCCGATCGAGAGGCTTCACGAGCGCGCTGTTGAACGCGGGATTCACACTCGGGCTCATGTTCGCGCCAACGTCGTCTGGTAGGGCCCGGTAGAAGAGGACGCAGAGGTCTGGTTGGCGTCCGCGGTTCACGTCGTCTCCGTGCTCGAATTCAACGAGGTGCCGCAGAATTCCCATCAGATCGGAATAATCACCGTACGGACGGCGCGGGCCGAGCCCCGGCGATCATCGTCCGGTCAGGTTGGCGAGCGGGGGGCCCTCGATATTGACTCAATCGTAACGCCGTGCGCTTGCGGAAAAATTCGCCGTGGCGCTTCTAGGTTGGTTATGGCGAACAAGGTCGTGATTGTTGAGGACGAGTCCGATATCAATGAAGCGCTTTCACACAGTCTCAAGCATGAGGGCTTTCGGGTTTGGAGCGAGGTAGATGGCCGCCGTGGACTGGAACTGATCAGAGAGAAAACCCCCGACCTGGTCCTGCTGGATCTCATGTTGCCTGGCATTGATGGCATCGAGCTATGTCGGCTCATCAAGAGCGATGCCTTGGTCAAGGGCACGTGCATCATCATGGTGACCGCAAAGTCGGACGAGAGCGACGTCTTGGTCGGTCTGGGCTTCGGGGCCGATGACTACATCACGAAGCCGTTCAAGACCCGCGAGCTGATCGCCCGGGTCAAGGCCGTGCTGCGTCGGGGCCGGCTGCGGGAAGAGGAGTCGCGTGACGTGATCCGTTGCGGCGATCTTCTGATCGACGTGCTGCGCTACGAGGTGACTCATGCCGGCGAGCGGATTCTGCTGACGGCGACTGAATTCAGGTTGCTGCATTTCCTGGCCGGGAATCCGGGGCGGGTGTTTACCCGCGATCAGTTGTTGAACCAAATCATCGGCGACAACGCCGTGGTGATCGACCGGAACATCGATGTCCATGTGCGGGCCATCCGGCGGAAGCTGGGGGCGGCGCGGGCGCACATTGAGACGATTCGCGGCGTGGGCTACCGGTTTTTCTCCCAGCCGTGAAGCAGTCCGGCGCGAGCTCGTCAACCGGGCCGAAGCGCGGGGCCTTTTTCTGGAAACTCTATCTGAGTTACTCCGGGTTGGTGCTCGTGTCGGCGCTGGTGATCGGTGCTTTGGTGTTGAGTGCGCTGCGGAGCGGCGCGCTGCGGGACACCGAGGCGAGTCTGCACGGGACGGCGCGCATGCTGGCGTCACTCCAAGCGACCAACCCGGCACAGCTATGGTCGGAGCAACTGGGGCGGCAGGTCGCCGAAGTGGCCGGTGACACGGGGCTGCACCTCACGATCCTGTTTGCGAACGGCACCATCGCGGCCGAGTCGGCGCCGACGCTCAATGGCGGCTTGGGCCGGGCGACACTCGACCTGCCCGAGTTCCGGGGCGCCCGGCATCTCAATGTTGGTCGTGCGACCGGTCGGCTGCCGGGCGCCGAGGTGGAGCACCTCTTCGTCGCGGTGCCCATCTTGCTCGATTTCGAGATGATCGGCTACGTGCGGCTCGGTGTGTCGCTGACTGGGCTCACCGCGCGGCAGATCGAACTGCGCGACCGTGTGATTGCGGGAACGTCGTTTAACGTCCTGATCGCGCTCGGGCTCGGCTTCTTCTTTGCCCAGCATATGACCCGGCCGCTGGCCGAGATCGGGGCGATCTGCCGGCGACTGGCCGCGGGCAATTTCGAGGAACGCATCGCTATGAAGCGCGCCGATGAAGTGGGCGTGGTCGCCGCGACGATCGACCAGATGGCCGACGAAGTGCAGCGCCGGATCGCGGGTGAGACCCGCGAACGGCAGCGGCTGGCCGCGCTGCTGTCGGTCATGGCCGACGGCGTGATCGCGGTGAGCGCGCGCGAGACGATCGCCTACATGAACGACGTGGCGGCGCGGTTGCTCGGCCTCGACCGCGCGTCGGTCGGCCAGCCGTTTCGCGAACGGGTGCGGCTCGCCGCGGTGCGCGCGCCCTATGAGGAGGCGCTGGCCGCCAACGAACGCATCGTGCGCGAGGTGCGTATCACGGGGCATCCGCAAGACCTCGTGCTGCGGGTGGATGCCACCCCGCTCCGCGATGCCGCCGGGGGCCCGTTTGGCGTGCTGCTGGTCTTGCACGATCTCACATCGATCCGGCGGTTGGAGGAAGTGCGGCGGACGTTTACGGCGAATGTCTCGCACGAGCTCAAAACTCCGCTGACCGCGATCGCGACGCTCGTGGATTCACTGGTGGAGGACGAGGCGATGCCGGCGGCGTTGCGGCGGAGGTTCCTGGGGAAAATCGGCAATCAAAATGAGCGCCTGAGCCGTTTGGTGCAGGACCTGTTGATCATTTCCCGGCTCGAATCGGAAAAAGAAGTGTTGGAAAGCCATCCGGTCGAGCTCGTGAAAATCTTGGACGACTGCGTGCAGACGTTTGCGGAAGTGGCGCAGAAAAAAGGGGTGACGCTGGAGTGGGAATTGCCGCTGCCGCCGGTCGCGGTCTGTGCCAACGACGAATCGCTGTGTCTCATTTTCAACAATCTCCTGCATAACGCGGTCACCCACACGCCGTCCGGAGGGACCGTGCGGCTCTCGGCGGTCGCGGCTTCGGGCTTGGTGCATGTCGTGGTGATGGACACTGGCATCGGAATTGCGGCGGAGCACCTCGAGCGGATCTTTGAGCGCTTTTACCGGGTGGACACATCGCGGGCGCGGAACGCGGGCGGCACCGGTCTAGGTCTGAGTATCGTGAAACACCTTACCCAGGCGCTGAACGGCACGGTCGTGGTCGAGAGCCAGCCTGGGGCGGGCAGCATCTTCACGGTCTCTCTCCCGCAGGCGGCTCACTCGGCGAGTGCAAACTGACGGTAGAGCGCGTGGTAGGCGCCGCGTTGCGCCAGCAAAGGCAGATGAGGTCCCCGCTCGACGATGCGGCCTTGATCGAGGACCAGAATCTGATCGGCGCGGCGGATGGTGCTCAGCCGATGCGCCACGACAAAACTCGTGCGCGTGGCGAGCAGGCGTTCGAGGGCGTGCTGCAACCGGCCTTCGGTGATGGTGTCGACGGAACTGGTTGCCTCGTCGAGAATGAGGATGCGCGGGTTGGCCAGGAGGGCGCGGGTAAAGCAGATCAACTGGCGCTGGCCGAGAGAGAGGCTGGTGCCGCGTTCGCCGACCTCCGTCGCGAAGCCCTGGGGTAGACTTTCCAGCAGGTCGAGACAGTCGAGACTGGTGGCGGCGGCGCGGACTTCTTCGTCCGTCGCGTCGGGCCGACCGAGCCGGATGTTTTCCAGCACGGTGCCGGTGAAAAGAAAATTGGTCTGCAGCACGATGCCCATCTGACCGCGGAGCGATTCGCCGCGGAGGGCGCGAATTTCTTGGCCATCGATCAGAATATCGCCGGAGGTCGGCAGGTAGAATTTGGCGATCAGGTTGACGATGGACGTCTTGCCGCTGCCGGTGTGGCCGACGAGGGCGACGGTTTCGCCGGCGGCGGCCGTGAAACAAAGATCGTGGAGCACCATGCGCCCGGGCTCATAGGCGAACGAGACATCGCGGAACTCGACGCGGGCGCCCTTCGCGCCGACGGCGGTCGCACCGGCGGGAGCGTCGGCCCGGCCGTGGGCAGTGCGTGGGTCGGGCAAATCGACCGCGTGGGGCGCGTCGGTCCAATCGGGTTTGAGATCGAGGAGTTGGAAGACCCGTTCGGCTCCGGCCATGGACGTGATGGCCTGGGTGTAAAGATTGCCGAGGTGTTGGAGTGACTGGAAAAATAGCGAGGGCAGAAAGAAAAACGCGATGAGGCTCCCGATCTCCATGCCGGCTAAGCCGTGCAGCGCGCCGTAGCCGCCGACCACGAGGAGCGCGGCGAGGAACACTTGGCTGTGCAAATCCAAGAGCGGCAGGTAGAGCGAGGACTCGTGGGCCAAGCCCACGTTGTTGTCGGAATGGCGGTCGATGAGGCGGCCGTAACGCTCGTCGGATTCGCGTTGGCGGGCGTAGCCCTGGATGACGCGCATGCCCTTGACGGTTTCGGCGACGGAGCCAGTGAGGCGACTTTGGCTCTCGGCCGCGGCCCGCGAATGACGGCTGAGGCGCGGATGGAAATGGCGGTTGGTCAGCCAGACCAGCGGACCGACCGCGAGGAGGACGCAAAACAACGCCCAGTTGTAGTAGAGCATGAGACCCGCCGCGCCCGCCATCTGGCCGAACAGCATCAGGCTGAAGAAGAACACATTTTGCACTCCACGGCGCACCGACTCGATGTCGGTGATGACCCGGCCGAGGATGCGCCCGAGTTTCGTTTTGTTGAAGTAACTGAGCGGCATCCGCTGCAACTGGCGGAAAACATCATTCCGCAGATCGTGGACAACGGCTTCGCCGAGCTCCAACTGGAGCCGTTGACGGAAGTGAAACGTGAGCTCCGTCACGACCGCCAAAGCGAAAAATCCGGCCGCGCCCCAGACGGCGCCGTCGTAGTCCCCACCGGTGATCGGGCCGTTGATGACAGCGGCGATCGCCCAGGCCATGGCGGGCTTCTGGATCGCGCGGGCCACGGTGAGGGCGAAGATCGTGTTGCGCTTGGCCGCGTAGGGCCGGGTGTGGGTGAGGATGCGGCGCAGGATTCGCCAGTCCAACGCCGTTGGTTCGGCGGCGGCAGCGGAAAAGTCCTTGCTCGTTTGGATGCCGGCGGCGTTGAGCAGGCTCATGCCACCGCCTCCACGTGCCCGGCTTCTTCGATGAGCAGCGCCCGGCTCTCGTCGTCGACCATCTGCAGGAGGGCGGCGCGGCGATAGGCACCTTCGCGCTGCAAGAGCTCATGATGGGTGCCGGTGGCGACGATGCGGCCCTGCTGCAGCACGATGATGCGATCGGCCCGCTGCAACGTGCTCAGGCGGTGGGCGACGATGAATGTGGTGCGACCGGCGATGGCATTCTCGATCGCGCCGAGAATCTCGTGCTCGGTCTCCGGGTCGATCGCCGCCGTGGGATCGTCGAGCAGGAGAATCGACGGATTGGCCAGGAGCGCGCGGGCGATGGCGAGCCGTTGCCGTTGGCCGCCGGAGAGATCCACGCCGCTTTCGCCCAGGACGGTGTCGTAGCCCTCGGGCAGCGCGGTGACGAAATCATGGGCGCGGGCCGCGCGGGCGGCGGCGATCAACTCTTCGGGGGACGCGCCGGTTTTGGCGAAGCCGATGTTGGCGGCGACCGTGTCACTGAAGAGGAAGCTTTCCTGGAAAACCATGCCGACGTGGCGGCGGAGTTCCTGCACGTCCAGCGTGCGGACGTCGTGGCCGTCGATCAGCACGCGTCCCGCCGCGGGATCGTAGAAACGCGGGATGAGACTCAGCAGGGCGGATTTGCCCGAGCCGGTTTCGCCGACGATTGCGACGCATTCACCGGGCGCCACCGCGAAGTCGACGCTTCGCAGCACCGAGTTGCCGGCGGTGTAGTCGAACGTGACCTGCTCGAAGCGCACGGCGCCGCGGCAGACGGGCAGAGGGTGGGGGCGGGCGGGGGATTGCACCCCCAGCGGGGCGTCGAGAATCTCAAAGACGCGACCGGCTCCGGTGAGGCTTTCCTGCACGCCGTTCGCGATCTGGGCCGTGGTGGAGACCTGATTGGAGAACTGCTGGAGCAGACCGGCGAACACCACGAGACCGGTGCCGAGCGGGAGCACTCCGTCGATGACCAGTTTCCCCCCGTAGATGAACAGGACGACGAGGTTGAGCTGCGTGAGTAGATCGAGCGCGGGCGAAAAGGTGCTGACGCGCCAAAAGATTTTCTGCTGCTGAACCTTCACCGCGAGATTGTCGGCCTCGAAACGCGCGGCCATCTCGCGCTCGCGGGCGAAGCCCTTGATCACGTTTACGCCCTGCACGCATTCGGCGAGGGTGAGAATCATCCGGTCGAACAATTCCCGCCCGTGGACATATTGCGGATGAACCGCCCGGGAAAACAGAATGCAGGCCGTCCAGAGCAGCGGCAGCGTCGCAAGGCAGGCGAAGGTGAGCCCGGCATGGATCGAGAGCATGTAGCTCATGTAGAGGCCGAGTGAGACCACGGTGACGACGGACTGAATCATCACAGTGTCGACGAAGGTGCGGACCGATTGGATGTCGCCCGTGGCGCGGTTCAGAATGGCGCCCGTGCTCTGGCGATCGAAGAAGCCGAACGAGAGGCGCTGGAGTTTGGCGTAGACGGTCGCCTGCAAGTCCGCGACCAGACCGCGGTGCACGAGACGGGCGAGAATCACGCCCGACAGCCAGGTCAGTAAAGCTCGTAACACGGCCGCCATGATCACCGCGGCTGCAATCGCGGAGACCACCTGCATCGGCGTCCAATCGGCCGGCGGCCGGAGGCCAAGCAACCAGCGGGGGGCGGGGCTGCCGGCTTGCAAGACCGAGCGCAAATAGTCGATGCCGAGCCCGGTGAAGCTCAGGCCTGCCAAGCCGAGCGTGAGGAGGAGGAGTTGGCAGGCCAGCACTTGGAAGCAGCCGATCCGATGCTGCCAGCAGAGGCCGAGCAGGCGCAGAAGCACGCGGCGGGGAGTTGGACTGGAGCTCGCGGCGGTCGCGTTCGATGGGTGCACGGACGCAAGACGGTCGGTCGGCGCGAGGCTCCGTCAAACGCAAACCCGGTGGTTAACGGAAACTTCATTCCGCCTTTGCGAAATATTTATCCGGCAAAAATCCGGAGGATTTATCGCACATTCATTTCCGATTTATCCTACGTTAACATCGCGATGGGAAAGTAGCGGCGTGGACAACAACCGATACGACAACGACACTGTCTTGTGCGAATGCGATCTCCCGACGCTCCAGCGTTTCGTCGAGGAACTTGAAACCCACCACGAGGTGAAACTCGTCAAGGCCCCCGGCATCTGCCTCACGATGGTCCGGGCCGAAGACTCCTTGGAGAAGCAGGAGTTCTTCCTCGGCGAGGCGCTGACCTCCGAGTGCGAAGTGGCCGTCGACGGTGCGCCGGGCTACGGACTCTGCCTCGGTGAGGAGCCGGTGCGCGCCTACTGCATCGCGGTGTGTGACGCCCTGCTGCAAGGCGGCCGCGAGGTGCCCGCCGCGTTGGCCGACTTCGTCGCCACCGAGCGCGAGAAGCTGTCGGCCCGCGAGACGGAAGAATTCAATCACATCCTGCGGACCCAGGTGGATTTCAAACTCATGGAGCAGGACTAGCCGTCCTCCGGCCCCGAAGCCCGCAACCCTTTAACTCTTCCGCCCCCCTTATGATCCGCGAGACCGTCTACGACGAAATTTTCGATGCCCAACGGCACTTCCGCACCGTGCTCGACAGCATGTCGCGCCCCGGAAAAATAAACCGGTTCGCGCCGTTGGCCCTGACTCCGCCGGAGGGCTTTCCCCGAGCCGCCGGTTACGTGGGCTTTGCGCTCCTCAATGCGGATGTCGCCGCGCACGCGGCGGGCTATGGCGCGGCGGCCGAGTCGTATTTGCGGGCGAACACCCAGTGCCGCATCGAATCCCCATCCCAAGCTGACTTCATCTTCCTTCCGGGCGAGGGCGAGGTCATCGCCATCGATGAGGCCAAGGTCGGGATTCCCACCTATCCCGAAAGCGGTGCCACGGTCGTCATCGCGGTGAATCACATCGGCAAGTCCTCCTCGACTGGCGGTGTGCAACTCACCTTGGAAGGGCCCGGAATCGAGACCCGGGAGATCGTCTTTGTGACCGGCCTGCGGACTGAGTTGCTGGCCGCCCTCAAAGCGAAGAACACGGAATTTCCCCTCGGGGTCGATGCGGTGCTGGTGAGCGCCGATGAATGCATCCTCTGCCTGCCACGCACGACCCGGGTCATCTGGGAGACGCTTTAAACCGGAGCCATTACCATGGGATATGTAGCCACCAAAGGCGGCGAAGACGCGATCGCCAACGCCAACCAGCTCGTTGAATTCTACCGCGTCAAAGAGCGCACGACGCCGATCGAGATCGCGCAGATCCAGGCGCAATTCCGCCTCCTGATCGACAAGATCATGGGCGAGGGCTCGCTCTATGCGCCGGAACACGCGGCCTTGGTTCTGAAGCAGAACGAAGGCGATGTTTTCGAGTCCGCCTTCATGCTGCGCGCCTACCGCGCCACGCTGCAGCGGCGTTACTACTCCGAGACGCTCGCTACCCGGGAGATGTTTGTGCGTCGCCGGATTTCCTCGGCCTTTCGCGAGATTCCCGGTGGCCAGATCCTCGGGCCGACCCGCGACTATTCCCAGCGTCTGCTCGACGGCGAGCTGGCCGAAGAAACGCTGGGCTCGGTCGAAGCTTTTGTCGCCGCGTTTGAAGGCGAACTCGACCCGTCGTCGTTCCGGGCCGTGCCAACGATCAGCAAGGTAATCGATCTGCTCACGGCGGAGGGACTGCTCCGTGAAGCGAACCCCGACGAGAATCGCCGCGTAGTCGACGTGACCCGCGAGGCGATTAAGTTTCCCGCGCCACGTTCTGCGGCGCTGCAGATGCTGGCGCGGGCCGAAACGGGCGGATTGATGGCCCTGGCCTATAGCGCGCAGCGCGGCTTTGGCTCCGTGCATGCGACCGTGGGCGAACTGCGGATGGGCGAGGTTCCGGTGCGCGTGCGTGACGCGCGGGGCCGGGTGCGCGTGATCGGCCGCGTGCGTGTGACCGAGGCCGAGATGATTTCCAAGATCAAGGTGCAGAAGAAGGATCCGGTGCCCTACCTCTCGCTCGGCTACGGCCTGTGCTTCGGGCAGAACGAGACCAAGGCGATCAGCATGGGCATCCTCGACCGCGCCATGCGCAGCGGGGGCGATGCGCCCTGCCAGAGCCAGGAGTTCGTCCTCTATCACACCGAAGGCATCGAGAGCTACGGTTTCACCAATCACCTCAAGCTGCCGCACTACGTCACGTTCCAGTCGAGCCTCAGCAATCTGCGGCAGGCCGTGGAACGGAAAGAGAAGAAGCGCGGCAACCTCGGCTTCGGCATGGTGGCCGCCGCCAAAAAGGAGACTTCCGCATGATCACCGCCAAGAAATTCCAACATACCTACAACTACGGGTTCATTGACGAGACGACGAAGAAGGAAATTCGCCGCAAGCTCCTCAAAGCCGTCGCGATCCCCGGCTACCAGGTGCCGTATTCCTCCCCGGAGATGCCGATCGCCCGCGGCTGGGGCACGGGCGGTCTGCATGCGTCGCTCTCGTTGATTGGGCCGGACGATGTCTTCAAGATCATCGACCAAGGCAGCGACGCCTCGGTCAACGCCTGCAATCTGCGCGATTTTGTGAAGCGCATGACGGGTTGCAAAACGACCTTTGATACCGGCGAGGCCACGTTGATCCAGACGCGGCACCGCAAGCCCGAGGAAATTCTCACCGAGCGGCAAATCATCGTCTTCCAGGTGCCGCAACCGGAGCCGCTCCGCAGCGTCGAGCGCTACGAATTCAAAACCCGCCAGATGCACGCTGAGGCGGACTACGCCAAAATGTGGGTTTCGCTCTACGAGAGCTACGTGAAGTTCGGCGCCATCATGCAGGGCGCCGGCTATCCGGTGCGCGTCAACGGCCGTTACATCATGACGCCGTCGCCGATCCCGCGCTGGGATGTGCCGAATCTCTCGATGGCCCCCTGCCTCCATGTCTTCTCGGCCGGGCGCGAGAAACGCCTCCACTGCGTGCCGCCCTGGACGAAGGTCGAGCCTCTGGAGTTCGAGGATGTGAAGTTTTGTGTCGAAGAATTCCGCGACATCGTCTGCGCCGCCTCGGGTGGCGACCGTGCCTTCATGGACGAAATCTACGAGTCCGAGACCGCGCGCAAGTACGTGATGAACGACTCCAACTTCCTCGACAAGGTCCGGGCCGGCGCCCGGCCGCCGCAACGCCTTTTCACCAATCCGACGCCCGAAGCGTCCGCGACCTGAGCTCTTTTGTTCCCATGAACGACACCGATACCGGCTGGCTGTTGCGCGTCCGCAACCTGACCAAAATTTACGGCGATCCCATCTCGAACTCGGTGGCCTACACCGGGCCGAAATTCGGCAGCAACATCTGCCCCGAGACCGACGCGATCGTCGCCTGCGCGGAAATCAATTTCGACCTCTATCCGGGCGAAGTGCTCGGCGTCGTCGGCGAGTCCGGTTCGGGCAAGAGCACGCTCGTGCAGCTGCTCTACTTCGACCAGATGGCGACCGCGGGCGAGGTTCAGTTCAGCGCCCTCGACGGCGGCCAAACCAATATTCTCACGCTCTCCAACCAGCGGAAGCGCCATATGCGAAACCATCTCATGGGGATGGTTTATCAAAACCCGCGGGACGGTCTGAATTTCAATTTCTCGGCCGGCGGCAACATCGCGGAGAAGCTCCTGATGGCGGGCAATTTTCATGTCGGCCGGATTCGCGAGCGGGCCAGTTATCTCCTGGAGAAGACCGAAGTGCCGGTGAAGCGCATGGACAACACGCCGGCGACGTTCTCGGGCGGCATGCAGCAACGCGTGCAGATCTCCAAGGCCATTGCGAACAATCCGCCCCTTCTGTTCCTCGACGAGGTCACGAGCGGGCTCGATGTCTCGGTCCAGGCCAAGGTCCTCGACCTCATCCGCCATTTGCAACGGGAACTGGGTATCTCGATGATCGTGGTTTCCCACGACCTCGCAGTGATCCGCATGCTCACGGACCGCACCATGGTGCTGAAAAACGGACGCATCGTGGAAGCCGGTCTCACCGACCAGATCCTGCAAGACCCGCAGGATGCCTACACCCAACTCCTCGTCAGTTCGCTGCTTTGATCCCACCCGCCATGCCCAAGATTCTTGAAGTCAAAAACGTCTCGAAACATTTTCAGCTGCACATCCAGAACAACAAGCGCATCGCCGCGCTGGACGATGTGTCGTTCGAGATGGAGCAGGGCGAGATCCTCGGCCTCACCGGTAAATCCGGCTCCGGCAAGTCCTCGCTGATGAAGTGTATCTACCGCACCTATCTCGTGAACTCCGGTGAGATCGTGCTGACGACCGCTTCCCGCGGTCCGGTCGATCTGGCCAAGGCCAGCGAGCACGAGGTGATCGAAATGCGGAAGACCGAGATGTTCTATTGCTCCCAGTTTTTGAGCGTGATCCCGCGCGTGCCGGCCGTCGAAATCGTGGCCGAGCCCCTTGCCCGCAAAGGCAAGACGGCCGTTGAAGCGCGGGAGATGGCCCGGGATCTTTTGGACCGTCTCGGCCTGCCGCGGGAACTTTGGGACGCCTTTCCCGCGACGTTTTCCGGCGGTGAACAGCAACGCGTGAACATCGCCCGCGCGATCATCGCCGCGCCGCGCTTCCTGCTCGTGGACGAGCCCACCGCGTCGCTCGATCTCAAGACGAAGAACGTCGTCATCGACCTCGTGCTCGCGCTCAAGACGCACGGCGCCTCCGTGGTGCTGATCACCCACGATCAACACACGTTGGAGCGCATGTCCGATCGACAGCTCCACCTCGAGCACGGTCGCGTGAGCGAGCTGGCGACGGTCTGACCGTCAGGGTTAACCGATTATGGGCCTCGGGCGCATATTTCATTTGGCCAGCGATGCTCGACGCCAGCGGGTCGCGCGCAGGCTCCTCCTCGGAGTCGGACTGGTGTTGGCCCTGACCGGGTGCGGCGATGCCGGCGGGAAGCGCGCGGGGTCCGCGCCACCGGAGCGGCCGACGGTGTTGCGCATCGGTTGGGTGCCCAACGATGAGGACGTCGAGCGTCGGGGGCGCTGGGAGGGACTGAGGATCTATTTGGAGAAAACCCTCCAATTGCCCGTGGAGTTGGTGCAGACCGGGAGCTACGCGCCGGCGATCGAGGCGATGCGCGCCAGCAAAATGGAGGTGTGTGGGCTCGCGCCGTTTGCCTACCTGATTGCGAGCGAAAAGGGCATCGCCGAGCCGCTGGTGGCCCCGGGCTTTGCCGATGGGAAAGCCAATCATTATCGCTCGGGCTTCATCGTCCCGGCCAGCAGCAAGTTCAAGTCGATGCAGGATGTGAAAGCCCATGCCCACGAGATCACGCTCGCGTGGGCGGACCCGGCCTCGGCCTCCGGTCATCTGGTGCCACGGGCCTATCTGGAGACGCTGGGCATCAACCCGGAAAAGGATTTCAAGCAGACGCTCTTTTCGCTCAACCACACGGCCTCGATCATGACCGTCAAAGCGGGCAAAGTGGGTCTCGCGGCAGTGACGACGACCTCGTTGCGCAGCCTGATCGAGAAAAAGCGGATCGGGGCCGACGATGTGCGGCTGATCTGGGAATCGGAGCCGATCATGGCCTCGATCATCGCCGTCCGCAAAGATCTCCCGGCGGCCTTCAAGGCGGAGATCCTTGCCGCGTATCTTGGGTTTGCGAAAGCCGCACCCGAGGCCTGGGCACAGATCGCACCGATCTACCTGACCCCGGGCGTCGAGTGGGTGGTGGCGAAGGAGCAGGATTTTGACTCCCTGCGGCGTCTCGCCCACGGGGTGAAGAATCTGCAGTTGCTGAACTGAGGAACGGGTATGCCGTCGCTCTCGCACCGCAGGTTGTGGCGAATCGCAGCCGGCGTCGCCCCGTTTTTGGCGGTGACGCTGGGCCTCGTGTGCGGCTGCGGTCGGCCCGACGCGGCACCGGCTAGCGCGATAGCGGAACCGAAGGTCGTGCGCATCGGTTTCGTGCCTAACGAAGAAGATTTGGAACAACGCGTCCGTTTTGACGCCCTCGCCGCGCACGTGGGTAAGCGCCTCGGATTGCCGGTCGAATTGGTGGAGACCGGCGCCTACAGCACCGCGATTGAGGCGATGCGCGCGGCCAAGCTCGATGTCTGCTCGCTCGGGCCGTTTGCCTACCTGATCGCCCACGAGAAAACCGGGGCGCAAGCGATCGTCGCACCCGGCACGCCGGCGGGCGAGGTCAACACTTACCGCTCCATCTTTGTCGTGCCGGCGGCGAGTTCGATCCGATCGATCGAGGACGTGCGCACCCACGCCGCGAAGATGACTCTCGCGTGGGTCGACCCAGCCTCGGCCTCTGGGCATTTGGTGCCGCGCGCCTATTTGGAGTCGGTCGGGATCGATCCGGAGCGGGCGTTTAAGAGTACGATCTTCACGCTGAGCCACCTCGCATCGGCGATGACGGTGAAGTCCGGCCGGGTCGATCTCGCGGTCATCACGCAGAACACCTTGGCCAATCTCGTGAAAAAAGGCCGGTTGAAGAGCGACGACCTGCGGGTGATCTGGACCTCGGCGCCGATGGCCACGAGTGTGATCGCGGTCCGCGCCGGTCTGGGGGCACCGTTTAAAGAGAAGATCCAGGCGGCTTATCTCAGTTTTCGCACGGGAGACCCGGTAAACTGGAGCAAGTTTCAACGCCTGTTCGTCGACCCGACGACGATCTGGGTCGCCGCGAAGGACAACGACTACGACGAGCTCCGGGCGTTGGCGCGGAGCGTGAAGCATCTCGACCTGCTCAATCGATGAAGCGGAGAGTCCCTTTTTTCCTTGGCTGCCTCGCGCTGGGCGCGGTCCTCTTGGGGGCCGGTTGCAACCGGTCCGAGCGGACGGCCGATCCGGCGGCGCCCATCCGGTTCGCCTTCGTGCCTCAAACCGACATGGAGGAAAGCTACGCCGGCGCCTACCGCGCGCTGCAGGCCTACATGGCCCCGCGGTTGGGGCGACCGGTGGAAGTCGTGCAGTTGGACAATGCCAACGCTGCGATCGAGGGCCTGCGCGCGGGGAAGTTGGATGTCTGCAATTTCTCTCCGTGGCCGTTCCTGATCGACGAGAAAAAGGCCGGGCTGGAGGCGCTGCTCCTGACGAAGGCGCCCGACGGAGAGCCGATCAGCTACCGCAGCCTGCTCGTGACGCATCCGGGCACAGGGCTGCGCAACCCGACCGAGATGGTGCAGCGGGCCCGGGACCTGGTTTTTGCGTTTGAAGAACCGGTTTCGACTTCGGGCCATTTCGCGCCGCGCACCTATCTGCACTCGCTGGGGGTTGCGCCGGAGAAGGATTTCAAGCGGGTGCTCTATGGCACCGACGGCGTCACCAATTTGCTCGCGGTCAGGGCCGGCCGTCTGGATGTCGCCGCGTTGAGTGACACGACGCTTCAGCGGGCGGTGGATCGCGGCCGCATTCGCGCGGAGGAGATCGTGGTGTTGTGGAAGTCGCCGCCGATCTTGAGCACCGTGATCGCCGTGCGCGCCGGCCTGCCGGAGACGCTGAAGGAGAAAATCGCCCGGCTCCTCACCGACCTTCCTGCCGCTTCGCCGACCCATTGGGCCGAGGTATTGAAGCAATATTCCAGCCCCATCGCCGGCTATCTGCCGGTTCCCCCTGCTGCGCTCGACCGTTTTCGCCGCGCCCTGCGCGACGTCCCGGGCCTGCAACTCTCCCCCTGACCCCGAACTCCGGCCGCCATGCTCAACGTCGAAAAACTCACCAAAAAACTCTCGGATGGCCGGGCCCTGCTCAACGGCATCAGTTTTCGCGTGGCCCGCGGTGAATTTGTCGGCGTGCTCGGCGCGAGCGGCGCCGGCAAATCGCTCACGTTGCGGTGCATCCTCGGCCTCACGCAGGCCGATGGCGGCACGGCGACGCTCCGGGCCAACGACGGCCAGACGTTTGAACTCACCACGTGCAAAGGGCGTTGCCAACGGGAGGCCCGCCGGCGCATGGGCGTCATTTTCCAAGGCTTCAACCTCGTGAAGCGCTTGCGCGTGATCGACAATGTGATGATCGGCCGGTTGGCGCAGATCCATCCGCTGCGCTCGTGGCTCTACGGCTTTACTGACGCTGAAGCCGCGGAGGCGTTGGAGGCGTTACGCCGCGTGAAGATGGACCAACATGCCGACCGGATCACCGGCAGTCTCAGTGGTGGTGAGATGCAGCGCGTGGCCATCGCCCGCGCGGTTTTCCAGAAGCCTTCGATCTATTTGGCCGACGAGCCGATCGCCTCGCTCGACCCGAGTAATTCGCTCGCGATCATGAAACTGCTGCAACCGTTGGCTCGCGAGACGCCGGTGCTCGGCGTTTTTCACCAGCCCGAGATGACGGCGCGCTTTTGCACCCGGGTGATCGCAATCAAGCACGGCAAGATTGTCTATGATGGAGATCCCGTTCTGAGCCACGCGCAGTTGGAAGATATTTACGGCGACGAACTGATGCAGGTGCTGCGGCCGGCGCCGGCGCTGTCGCCCGAGCCGGGGGTCTCGGCCAGCCCGTTTGTCGGCCAGGCCGACGAGGCATCCGCGGGTCTGCTCGTCAAGCAAGCCACATGAATTCCGCCCCCGTCGTTTCCCCCCGGTCCGCCGGTCCGCTGCTCCCGCGCCGCCTGCGCAAGCCGCTGCTGGTCTTTCTCGTGCTGGGTGGGTTGGTCGTCGTCTCGGCGCGTCTTTGCAAAGTTGATCTTGCCGAGTTCGGGCCGGGGCTCGCGAAGGGCGTGGAGGTGCTGCGCTTCTTTTTCCCGCCCGACTGGAGTGCGTTGCGGGAGATGGTCGGACCGGCGCTCGTCACGGTGTTGCTCGCGGCGGTGGCAACGCCGTTGGGCGTGCTGCTCTCGTTCTTCTTCGGTTTGGCCGGCGCGCGCAATCTGTCGCCGGGGTGGTTGCGCTCCACGGCGCGCACGTTGATTGGCGTGGAGCGGGCTTTGCCGGAAATTATCGTACTCCTGTTGTTGGTCGCGGCTTTGGGGGTAGGCCCGTTTCCGGGGGTGATCGCCCTCGCGATTGGCAGCGTTGGGATGCTCGGGAAGCTGTTTGCCGATGCGATCGAAGAACTCGATGCGAAGGTGCTCGAGTCCGTGGGCTCGGTCGGGGCGACTCACAGCCAGATCATCCGGTTTGCGGTGTTGCCGGAAGTGATGCCGGCGCTGCTCTCCCACTCCATTTTTCGCTTTGAGGTAAATCTGCGGGCCTCGGTCTTGCTCGGCGCCGTGGGTGCGGGTGGGATCGGTTTTGAACTCCAGAAGGCGATGGCGTTGCTGGAGTATGAGCGCGCGATGATGGCGGTGTTGGTGACGTTGTTGCTGGTCTTTGGCGCGGAGCGTATTTCCGACTTCTTGCGGCGGCGGGTGCTCGACGGAGGGAAGCTGGCATGAGCGCGACCGGCCTGCCTCGACCGGCACTGTGCTACGTGCCGCCCTCGGCATTGTTTCGACGGCGCACGGCCATCATAGCCGGGTTGGTTGCCTTCGTGACCGCGGCCGGGATCTATTTGAATTTCAAGCCGTGGATGCTCTTCACGGATTTCCACCACTTGGTGCGTCTCGCCGACGAGATGATTCCGCCGAATGTTGCGCTCCTCTGGCGGAAGACCGGGCTCTATCAATCGGTGGCGGAGACGGTGGCGATGGCTTTCCTCGGCACGCTGGTCGGAGGCGTCGTGGCCTTCGCCTTGGCTTTCGTCGCGGCGAAGAACACGACGCCGCACCCCTGGCTCCGTCACATCGCCCGGCTCGGTTTCGGGGTGGAGCGGGCGACGCCGAACTTTGTCGTGCTGTTGATTCTGTTTATCGCGTTCGGCTTTGGCCCGTATGCCGCGATGATCGCACTGGCGATCGGAAGCGTGGGGATGTTCGGGAAACTCTTCGCGGATGCGATCGAGCAAGTCGATCCGGCGCCCTGCGAAGCCGTCGCTTCCGTCGGAGCCAGTCCGTTCCAGGTGATTCGGTATGCGGTCATTCCCCAGGTGCTGCCCTCGGTCGTCGCCAACGGTTTTTACGCCTTCGACGTGAACATGCGTGCCGCGATTGCCCTCGGGGTTTACGGCGGCGGCGGGATCGGCTTCGAGCTGCAACTCGCGATGAAGGTTCTCCGTTACCCCGACGTGCTCGCCCTCATCCTCCTCGTGATCGTGCTGATCACGGGCATGGAGCGCGTCTCCGACCTCATCCGCCGCAGCCTGCTGCGTTCGGATATTTTGAAGTAGCCCATTTTTTACTCCCATGAACCCAACCATTCTCACCAACGCTCGGATCGTTCTGCCGACCGAGACCATCGCGGGCTCCCTCGTCATCGCGGGCGACCGCATCGCCGAAATCATTCCGGGCCGGCACTACGCTGAAGGCCACGACCTCCACGGCCAGTGGCTCATCCCCGGCGTGATTGATATCCACACCGACTACCTCGAGAAGGAGATCAACCCGCGGCCCAAGACGAATTTTCCGCTGCCCATCGCCTTTCACATGATGGACCAGCGTGCGCTCGCCTGCGGACTCACGACCGTGCTCGGCGGCGTGCGGTTCTCCAATGATCGCAGCAAAGACTCCACGTTGTGGGGCGGCAACGGGCTCGCTCTCGCGGAGGGCTACGAGCAGCTCCGCCGCACGGCCTTGGCGCGTCACTATCTGCATGTGCGGTGGGACACGAATTTCGGGCCGGTCGACGACCTGCTTGCCGCGATGCAAAACTACGAGTGCATCGGCAACATCGTCTACAACGAGAATATCCCCGGCGAACGGCAGTTTCAGGATCTCGCCGAACTCGCCCGGAAACGGGCGGCGCGCGGTGACAAGACCCTCGCCGAGGCGCGCGCGGAGCTGGACGAGCAGATCCGCATCGGGCGCTCGATCAACAATCGGTCCAAAGTGAAGGCCGCGTTTGGGGGCAAAATTTGTATCGGCAGTCACGACGACACGACGATCGCGCACGTGATCGAAGCGCACGAGATGGGGGCTACGCTCGCGGAGATGCCGACCAGCCTGATCGCGGCGCGCAAAGCCAAGGAACTTGGTCTGGCCGTTTGCATGGGTGCGCCGAACTATCTGCGTGGCGGTTCGCATTGCGGCAACCTCTCCGCGGTCGAAGCGATGGCCGAGGGTCTCGTGGATGTGCTGTGCAGCGACTATCATTTCCCGTCGTTGTTGAATTCGGTCGCTTTGATGATGGAGCGGGGCATGGAGCCGCACCGCGCGGTGGCCTTTGTGACGCTCAACGCCGCCCGCGTGCTCGGCCGCGACGCCGAACTCGGCAGCATCGAAGTGGGCAAGAAGGCCGACCTCGCGGCGTTCCACACCCGCGGCAAGCACGCCTTCGTGAAGGCAGCGTGGGTCGACGGGCGGCTAAAACTCCAGCTCGGCTTGCCCGCCCCGGAGGCGGTCGCCGCACCGGTTCCGCTCCTGGCCGCCGAGGCGCCGTGAGGGCGGACGGCTAGCGCGCCGCCGCCGCGTTGACGCGCGCGGCGAGCGCTCGCACCCCGTCGTAGAGCGAGTCGTCGCACGGCAGATAGATCAGGTTGCGCTCGGGATACTGTTCCATCACGGCCAAGGCCGCGACGGGGTCCGCGGTGCCGAGGCCGACGAGAGCTTGCTGCAATTCGCGCTTAAAATCGGGGGGCAGGTTCCGGCGCACTGCGATCGGTCCGTGGGGCAAAGGGTCGGAGATCCAGAGGGTCACGATGTCTTCGCGCCGCACGCGGCCCTTGGCGATGAGCCGTTGGAGGACGGAGTCGCTGACGCCGGCGACGTCGGCGCGCCCGAAGGCCACGTTGAAGACGGAGACGATGTGGCTGAGGGTAAACTCGGTGGCCGCGAAGTCCCGCTCGGCGAGGAGGCCGGATTCGGCCAAGCGGGCCTGGGGCACCAAGTGCCCCGAGTTCGACGCGGGATCGGTGAAGTTGAACCGCAGCTGTCTGGCCGCCGCCGGCAGGTCCTCAAGTCGCGCGACGCCCGTGCGACGATGGGTGATCAGGGCGCTTTGGTAGGTGCGCGGCCCGAACTGGGCGGAGCCCGTCACGGCGATGGCTTCGACGGGGTTGGACTTGCTCGCGAGCACATAGGCGAAAGGAGGCAAGCCCATGAGATCGATCTCGCCGCGGCTCATGGCCTCGACCGCGGGGCCGTAACTGGGGGTACGCACGAGCGTGACCTTCAGTCCGGGAAGCGTGCGCTCAAGATGGCGCGCGAGAGCCTGATTGGCGGCGGTGCGGTCGGAGACCGCTTCTTCCGAGGGCGTGTAGCCGATCCGCAAGACCGACGGCCGGCCACCGGGCGGCGGTGGCACTTCGCGGGGTGCACAACCGGCGAGGGTCCACACGACGCCGAGCGCGAGGCCGAGGGCACGCACTACGCTTGGTTTCACGGCAGTTCGCCCCAGGCCAGCCAGTAATAGTCGGAGGCCTCCCACTCGACGCGTGCGGCGTGGGGCTGGAGCACGGTGCGCAACTCGGCTTCGTCGGGGAAATTTTTCAGCACCTCGTGCGTGGAACCGTCGGCGAGGCGCCGGAGTTGGAACGTGTTGCCGTCGGCATCGGTGCGGGCGAGCGGAGTGCTGCTGCCGGCGACGAAGCGGTTGTCCAGAAAGAGAAACCGTGCCCCGGGCTGCAGGCGGGCGAAAAACGCGCGGAGGAACGACTCCGTTTCCGCGCCGCGCCGCACGTGTGACCACCAAAAGGCGGCGAGGGCGCCATCGCACGCGACGGGCGCGGGCGAGGGGGTGAAGGCGTCGCCGCGGGCGAAGGTGACGCGACCGGGCGGGAGCGGCTTGGCGCGGGCGAGCGCGAGCACTTCGTCGTTATAATCGGTGGCGAAGACGGAAGCGGCGGAGGGCGCAACGAACTGCGTCCAGTAGCCGGTGCCGCACGCGACCTCGTAAACCTGGCGGCCGGCAAGGAGCGCGGGTAGCCGCAGGCGGAGGGCGGCGAGATCGGCCTGGCGCTCCGGCTTGGCGTAGATGGCGTCGTAGTCCTGCGCGCGGCGGGCATAGTAGTCGGTCATTTCGGTTGCGACGGTCACGGGGGGAGATTGCGCGTCGGAGCGGGGCGGAGCGAGGGTGGGGCGGGGCGTCACCCGATTGTTACCTCCACTCGCTCAGATGACGCTGCGCCGCAGCCGGGCGGAGGCGAGGTCGAGCACGGTCACGCAACCGATGACGACGAGCAGAATCGCGGCGGTGCGTCCGTAGTCGAAGCCCCGGATGGCGTCCCAGAGCAGCGTGCCGATACCGCCGGCGCCAACGATCCCGACGACCGTGGCCGAGCGGATGTTGGACTCGAAGCGGTAGAGCGCGCAGGAAATCCAGTGCGGCAGCACCTGCGGAATCACGCCGTAGGCGATTTCCTCCAAGGGGTGGGCGCCGACGGCACGCACGCCCTCGACGGGCCCGGCTTCGATCGCCTCGACGGCTTCGGAGAAAAGTTTGGTGAGCACGCCGAGGTTATGCAGCGCCACCGCGAGCACCCCGGCAAACGGCCCGAGGCCGACGGCGCTGATGAAGAGCATCGCGAAGACCATTTCGTTGATCGAGCGCAGAGCGTCCATGCCGCGGCGCAGCGGCTGCCGCACCCACCACGGCACGAGGTTGGACGAGGCCAACAGACTGCACGGCACCGCCGCCACGAGCGCGAGGAGGGTGCCCCAGAGCGCGATTTGCAGGGTGACGACCATCTCGGCGAGGTAGGTGCGCCAGTCGAGAAAATCGGGACGCATGAACCCGCTCAGATAGGCGAGCATGTTGCCGCGCTCGGCGAACAACTCGAGCGGTCGCAGCTCGGCGCCGCGCCATGCCCACGCAAGGCCGGCGGCGATGGCCCCGGCGGTGGCGAGTTGGCCGAGTTTTTGGCGCAGGGGAACGACCGGGGGCTCAGGCACAACGGCGGGCGTGGTCATCGCGGTGCTTTCACTCCGTTCCAAAACAGACCGAGCTTTTCGTAGTCGAGCAATTGCCGTTGCCGCTCGCGGGCGGCGGCGACGCGCGTGGCTTTCTCCGCGGGATCGAGGCGGGTCTCGGCGTCGAGGACCATGGCGTCGCGTTCGAGCTCGAAGCGGCGGAGGGTAAGCAATTGGCGGTTGTCGGCGGTGAGAAACGGACCCCAGCCGTCCGCGATGGCGGCTAGGAGGAGGCGGTCGGCCGCGGCATCGGGGCCAATGCGGCCGAAGGCGAGGAAGGCGGCTTGCACCTTGGTCTTCAGCTCCCGCGGCAGATCGGCGCGGTAGACCAAGGGATCGCGGGGGATTTCCGGACTGGTCCAGATGACCCGGATCTTATCCGCAGCGGCCGGGTGGCGTTGGCGCAGGCGGGCGAGCGACTCGGTGTTGTTGGTCGCGAAGTCGACCTGGCCGGCGGCGACGGCGAGGGCGTTGACCTCGTGGTTGGCGTTGCGCACGCGCTTGAACGCGCGGCGCGAATCGATGCCGCGCGGGGCCCAAAGGTAGTAGTTGGGAATGAGATTGCCCGTGGTGCTCAGCGGGTCGCCGTTGCCGAAGTTGAGTTGGGGCGCGGCGGCGACGAGCGCATCGACGTCGGCATACGGACTTTTGGCAGGCACGATGATGACCGAGCTGAAGCCTGTGCTCCCGTCGGGGCCGGTGCTCTGGGCAAAGACCTCGGCGCCGGCGCGGTCGATGGCTTGGATGGCGGCGGCATTGCCCATCCACGCGAGGTGAACTTTCCCAAAACGCATGGCCTCGATCACGCCGGCATAGTCGCTGGCGTAGAAGCCGCGGACCTTGAGGCCGAGCCGCGCGGAGAGTTTTTCCAGAAAGGGTTCAAAGCCGAGCCGCAGGCCGGTGGATGACTCGGTGGAGATGATACCGAAGGCGAGTTCGGTGGGTGACGGGAGCGTCGGAGTCGGATTGGCCGCGGCGCGGCCGATCGACCCAAGGCTGAGTGTGACGAGCAAAGTGAACAGGGACTTCATGGCAGGGATGCGGTGAGGATGGATGAGGTGGCGGCCGGTACTTCGGCCTCGCGCAAAACTTCCGCCCAGCGCCCGCCGTAAATCGAGTGGAGCAAGTCGCCGCTGAGCGCGCTGCTGGTGCCGTCGAAACAGATCCGGCCGTCGCGCAGGGCGATCACGCGGTCGCAGGCGCGCACCGCTACGTCGATCTGGTGCAGGCTCACGAGCAGGGTCGCCCCTTCACGGCGCGCGATGTCGGTCAGCAGGTCCATCACGAGCGCGGAGGACTCGGGATCGAGGGAGGCGATCGGCTCGTCGGCGAGAATGATGTCTGCCTGTTGGCAAAGCGCGCGGGCGATGGCGGTGCGTTGCTGCTGGCCGCCGGAAAGCGTGCCGGTGCGCCGCGCGGCAAAATCCGCGAGGCCGACTCGGGCCAGAGCGGCCATGGCGGCCCGGCGATCAGCGAGCGAGAACGTGCGGGACAGGGTCCGCCACAGGGGCAAGTCGGCGAGCCGCCCGATCAGGACGTTGGTGAGCACGGGGAGCCGACCGACGAGGTTGAACTGCTGAAACACGAAGCCGACGCGGGCGCGAATGGCGCGCGCCTCGGGCAAGATGCGTCCGTCGCGTTGGAGGGCGCGGCCGTGGATGACGATTTCGCCGGAACCGCGATCGGCCGGGAGCAGCCCGGCGATCAGCCGGAGGAGCGTGGATTTGCCGGAGCCGGACGGGCCGATGAGGGCGACGCGTTCGCCCGGGTGGATCGTGAGGCTGACGTCGTCGAGGGCGCGGTGACCGGCAAACGTGCGGGATATCTGGGAAACGGTGATAGCGGCGGACATGATGAATCGCGACTAGAGTCCGGAGATGGCGGATTCCACCAGCTCGCGGCAGGCGTTTTCCTTGAGCAGGGCGTAACGTTTCCGATCGCCGCCGGATTGCCGGGCCAGCTCGCTTTTGATCGCTGCGTAGCGATCACACAGCAGCGGAGACCGGAGGAGGGCGTCGCGGAAGGCGAGGTGACGGCGGAGCTCCCGGCAGTCGGCGCAGCAGACATACAGATGATGGGCGAGCCACCGCCGCGGTGGTTGCGTGAACGGAGTGTGGTCGTCGGCCCGCTTGAACACTTCACGGCCGGCGATGCCTTGGTCGCCGCGATGAGTATAGCCGAGCGCGCTGAGGGCAACAGAGGTGGCGGCGAGGGCGGCGCGGTGGGCGATGACCAGATCGATATCGAGGATCGGTTTGGCGATGAGCCCGGGGACGGCGGTGCTGCCGACGTGCTCGACCCGAAGCACGAGGTCACCGAGGGCCGCGCAATAGAGATCGCGGAGCGCGATGAATTCGCCGGCCCAAGCGGGATCGTGAGCGACAAGCAGGCCGGGCGGGGGCGGGATCCGGTCTGATTTTGCCTGGTCATCAAGCCATCCCTCCAGTTCGCCAAGTGTGTTGATCACGCCATCGGCTTCGGCGCAGGCCGCGCCGGGTTGATCGGCATACCACACCGCTTCCATGCCGGCGCTCTTGGCGCCTTGCACATCGGCCACGAGATTGTCGCCGACGAATACAGCTTCGTCCGGAGCGACGCCCAGCCGCTGCAGGGCGCGTTGGAAGATTTCGAGGTGGGGTTTCTTGATGCCTTCCGTTTCCGAGATGAGGACGGCGCTCATGAACGCTTGCAGACCGGTGCCGTCGATTTTCGCCTGCTGCACCCGGGACGTCCCGTTGGTGATGATACCCAGGACATAGCCGTTGCGCCGAAGCGATGAGAGCGTTGCGAGCGTATCGGGAAACGTCGCTACGGAGCGTGCATAGTTCTCGCGAAACTCATGCTCCAATTCGCGGGCCAGGCCGGGAGGAAGCATGAACTCCTCGACGATGCGTTCATACATCTCGGTCTTATTGGAGATTCCCTTGTTGTCCAAAGCCAGCAGCCGGGCGACAAACGCCGCCTCTGTCTGGTCG